>CALGCG010000016.1 GCA_937884485.1 uncultured Bacteroidales bacterium | reverse complement strand
GATCCCTAAGGGGGCGAAGCCCCCTTAGGCCTCGCGGCCGACACAGGCGGCGATGGTGCGGATGTCTTTCATGACGGAGGCGAAGAGGTCGGGCTTGATGGACTGGGCGCCGTCGCACAGGGCGTGGGCGGGGTCGTTATGGACTTCGATCATCAGGCCGTCGGCACCCACGGCGATGGCGGCGCGGCCCATGGTCTCAATCATGTCGGGGCGTCCGCCGGTGACGCCGGCGCTCTGGTTGGGCTGCTGCAGCGAGTGGGTGATGTCGACCACCACGGGCACACGGTTCTGCTGCATGGTGGGCACTCCGCGGAAGTCGACCACCAGGTCCTGGTAGCCGAAGGTGGTGCCGCGCTCGGTGAGCATGAAGTTCTCGCAGCCGAAGACGCGCATCTTGTCTGCGACCTGCTTCATGGCCTCGGGCGAGAGGAACTGGCCCTTCTTGACGTTGACGCAGCGGCCCGTGCGGGCGGCGGCATGCAGGAGGTCCGTCTGGCGGCAGAGGAAGGCGGGAATCTGCAGCACGTCGACATACTCGGCGGCCATGGCGGCCTCGGCCTCGCTGTGGATGTCGGTCACCACGGGGACATTGTACTTCTCGCGGATGGCGCGCAGAATCTCCAGGCCCTCGCGGTCGCCGATGCCGGTGAAGGAGCTGACGCTGGAGCGGTTGGCCTTGCGGTAGCTGGCTTTGAAGGCGAAGGGAATCTGCAGGCGCGAGGTGATGGCCAGGAGGCGTTCGCACACCTGGAAGGGGTTTTCGTGGTCCTCTATCACACAAGGACCGGCAATTAGGAAGAAATTGCCGGTCGCTTGATGGGTTAATAATGGTAAGTCTGGATACATAAATATGTATTAATAAGACATCTCTTCGTTGGCGTAGGGGTCGGCGTTTTCCTCGTCGGACGCCTCGTGGCGACGCTCGGAAGCACGCTGCAGCGAGATGATGAGGGCTCCGAGCATACGGGTGAGCTCCATGAGATACTCGCGCGACTGGTTGTGCTGCTCGTCGTTCATGAGGCCCAGGTTGTGTGCCACCTCAGTGTAGACAACGCATTCGCGGATGGCGGTCTTGGCTATCTTCAGGTAGTGGTCGAACTGGCTCTTGCTGCGGCTGGAACCCTCGGCGATGTTGAGGGCGATGTCGTAGGCGGAGTGGCAGAACGAGGCAGTGAGGTTCTTTTCACTTTCGGTACGGGGTGCGCCCACCTGGGTGGACACCCATGTGGCGTAGTCAGTGGCCTTGGCATAGACACGCAAATCCTCAAAACGGAAAAAACTGACGGTTCTTTCTTCTTGTTGCTCCATAATACTTGTAATTTAGGTTTAATGAAAAATGTTAAAAATCTATACTCAAACTATTTCTGCAAAATATTTCATGAACTGGGTACGCATGGCCACGGAGGCCTTGTCGTTGGGCTGCACGGCCAACTTGCCACGGAACTGGCTCAGGCTGTTGTAGCCCTTCTTCTCCATCCAGGCCACAAGGCCCTCATTGAGTTTGGCGATGGTGTCGATACCGTTCTTGTAGAGGCAGCTGACCACCTGCACAGTCGTGGCACCGGCGAGAAGCATTTTCACAACGTCGTCGGAGCTGTAGACACCCGTGGATGCAGAGATATCGCAGCGCATCTTCTTGCTGAGGATGGCCACCCAACGGAGGGTGTTATACAAATCCTCGGGATTGGAAAGATAGGAAGCATTCTGCAGGCACTCCTTTTCGATGTCGATATCCACCTGGACACTCTTGTTGAACATCGTGACGCCCTGAATACCCATCCAGCTGAGCTGCTGCATCTGCTTGGCCATGTCGGTGAAATAGGTACCCACCTTGATGCTCACGGGGATGCTGATGGACTTGCGCAGGGTGTTGATGATCTGCGAGAACGTGCGCTCCACATCGTCGGCGGAGAGGGAGGTCTCGTAAGGCAGGATGGCCATGTTGAGCTCCAAAGCATCGCAGCCGGCCTCCTGGAACTTGATGGCGTAGGTCAGCCAGTTCTCGTAGGAGAAGCAGTTGATGCTGCCGATGACGGGGATGGTGAGGCGCTTCTTGGCATCGCGGATCATCTGGAAATGCTTGCTCAGCGAGTCGTCGGCCACATGGGCGGCGATGTATTCGTAGCTGTCACCATAGTTGTCCGTAGGGGCTACGACATGGGTGTTGCGCTTGATATCGTATATTATCTGCTCTTCAAAGACCGATTTGAGAATCACGGCGCCGGCGCCGGCTTTCTCCATTTCAACCATTCTGTCCACATCAGCTGTCAGTCCGCAGCTGCCCACGATGACAGGACTCTTCAGGTCCAATCCGAGGTATTTGGTGTTAGTATCCATATTGTTCTTTCTTGGTTGTTTTTTTTCTTGATTTTTTTCTTTTTCGCACCAATTCACACACTCAAATTTCAACTTGCAAAGATATGTAAAATATATTTACGAAAAAAAAAATTCTTCACTTTTTTTAACACTTCAAAGACAATACACTGATATTCAGCATTAAAAAAACCAATATTTTTTTTGTTTCTGCGAGTTTGACGATTCAACTTTCAACTTTACTTCTTCAATTCATAAAAAATTTGTACTTTTGCATCTCGATTTTTACCATACAGAAACAAAAAAAGTATTCATAAATGGAAAAGCAATTAGAAGAAAAAAACACAGAGATGGGTAATGTCATTACCCGCACAGAGGAATTCATCCAGAAGAACCAGAAGAAGATTATCATTGTAGCCTGCGCCATTGTTGCTGTGGCACTGATTATCTTCTGCTACTTCAAGTTCTACAAGCAGCCCCGCGAGGAAAAAGCTGCCGCCGCCATCTTCTTTGCCGAGAACTATTTCGACAATGGCGACTATCAGCAGGCTCTCGAAGGCGACGGCCAGAACCCCGGTTTCCTTGCCATCATCGACAACTATGGCTCCACCAAAAACGGCAACCTGGCCAAGTACTATGCTGGTATCGCCAGCCTGCGCCTGGGAAAATACGACGATGCCGTGAAGTACCTCAACTCCTACAGCGGCAAGGATTTCTATACCGAGTCCCTCGCCCTGATGGCCGAGGCCGACGCCATGGCCGAGAAGGGTGACATCGACGGTGCCGCCAAGCTCTATGTCAAGGCTGCCAACACCAACGAGAACGAACTCACCTCCCCCGCCGCCCTCGTCAAGGCCGGCCTGTGCTATCTCGGTGTCGACAATGCCAAGGCTCTTGAGCTCTTCAAGCAGGTGAAGACCAACTATCCCTACAGCACCGAGTATCCCGAAATCGACAAATACATCGGTCTGGCCGAAGCCAAATAAGCAAACGGCGCAAACAAAAAGAAAGGCTTCCCGCTCGGGAAGCCTTTCTTTTTTTATATCACAATAGCCGTCACAGCTCGTCGACAGGAATGACCAAGTCGAACTTCTCGCCCGAAGGCTTGCCCACATAGCGGAACCCCAGGGCCTTGCCCTCCTGCTTGCACATGGCCATGAAGGCGGCACTCGAAGCATTGTTGGAGAACTGCTCCTTGATGGTTTTGCGATTGCTTTCGGCGTTGAGTGCAATATTATCGACAGAGGCATACTGCTCGTCGAGTTCATAGACGTAGAACACCGTGTCGGCAACCACTTCAACGCGGGCTATCGTCAAATACTCGTTGACCTTCATCGGATACATGACGTTAATCATGTCGATGGTCCCCTGAAGCTTGCTCTTCGTCGCGGAAGAGGGCGCGCTGTTGAGGGCGGCGCGCACCTCGTCGAGGGTCAAGTGAACCAGGATGGTCCTATTCGACTGGCGACCATGGAAAGCATAGGTCAGGCCCAGTCCGTAGGTCTCCATCACCTGCACCAGCGCACGGACGGAGGCATTGGAGCTACCCTTGAGGTTGTTGACCATCGACTGTTTGAGCACCTTCGGATCCAACATGCCTATGGTGAGTCCATGGGGGTCGTCGTCGAATTCCATGGTGTACACCAGCGAGGAGTGGTCGTAGCCAAGCGAGGTCATTGTCATGCCGCCGCCTGCATCGGCGGGGAGATAGGCGCTGGCCTCGTCGATAAGACTCTGCACCTCGGCAGGCACCTGGGCCATGACGGCCACGGGCGCGGCGGCCAACAGGACAGCCGTCAGTAACGCTTTCAGTTTCATAGGCTGTGGCTTTCAGGATTGTTGAACATCTGCTCCAGCTCGGCCACCATGTTCTCGGCGCCGGCGAAGATTTCGCTGATGCGGCTGGCAGCCATGTAGGCGGGGGTGGTGAGGACGTGGTGCACGGAGTCGACGCATACGTCGGTGGGGCCGCAGGCCTGCACACGGCATCCGAAACCCTTGGCCACCTGCGAGGCCTGGTTGTCGTCGGGGCCGAGGGTGAGCTCCACCTCGTAGCGGCCCAGCACCTTGGCCAGCACCATGGGGGCTATGCACATGGCCACCACGGGCTTGTGGGCGCGGTAGGTTTCGAGGATGGCGTCCTGCACGCTGTCGACGACTTCCATGCGGGGGCCGTCGAAGGCGAAGGTGCTCAGGTTGCGCGCTGCGCCCATGCCGCCGGGCAGGGCCAGGGCGTCGTAGTCGGCAGGGCGGTACTCCTCCAGCGGCAACAGGTTGCCGCGGGCGATGCGGGCGCTCTCGACGAAGATGTCGCGCTGCTCCATGTCGAGCACGGTGCCCTCTTCCTCCTCGTCCTGCACGTCGATGTGGGGCACCACCTCGAACAGCCCTTCGGGGGCGAAGCATTGGTACTGCCATCCGCGGCGGTCGATGGCCAGCATCAGGCTGAGGCTCTCCTGCAGCTCGCTGCCGTCGCGGTTGCCGCAACCGCTGAGAATAACTGCTATCTTTTTCATAATGATATAAATATAGTGCCTATAGAAACTATAGTCACTATAGGCACTATGGTTAGAATTTATTTGTTGAAGGCGTCCACGCTCTCTTTGATGAGCTGGAAGGTGGCCTCGATGTCGTTGTCCAGACCCATGGAGAAGCGGATAAGGCCTTCGCTCATACCCATTTCCTTCTGGATGTCCTCGGGCACCTCGCTGGAGGTCGACTTGCCGCTGTTGCTGAAGAGGGTCTTGAAGTAGCCCAGGCTGACGGCCAGGTAGCCGACACCCTTCTGCTGCATGAGCTCCATGATCTTGCTGGCGCGGTCGGCAGTGCCCATGTCGATGCTGATCATGCCGCCGAAGCCGTAGCCCTCGTTCATCATGCTGCAGAACAGCTGATAGTCGGGGTGCTCGGGCAGACCGGGATAGTTGTATTTGAAGCCCACCTCTTTGAAGCGCTTGGCCAGGTACATGGCGTTCTCGCTGTGCTTCTTCATGCGGATGTGCAAGGTGTGGAGGTTCTTGTTGATGGAGGCGCTGCGCATGGGATCCAGCACGGGGCCGAGGAGCATGCAGGTGCCGTTGTTGACGTCGATGAGGCTGTTGATGTACTCAGCCGAACCGCAGATGGCGCCGGCCACGCAGTCGTTCGTGCCGTTGATGTACTTGGTCATCGAGTAGACGGTGACGTCGGCACCCAGGCGGCAGGGGCTGAAGATCATGGGGGTGAAGGTGTTGTCGACGATGAGCTTGGCACCGGCGGCATGGGCCATCTTGCTCAGCTCGGGCACGTTGGCGATGCGGAGCAGGGGGTTGTTCATGGTCTCGGTGTAGACAACCTTGGTGTTGGGGTGTGCGGCGAGGGCTTTCTTCACAGCCTCGAGGTCCTGCATGTTGACGAAGGTCACCTCGACGCCGAACTTCTTGATCCAGTTGTTCATGAAGGCGAAGGTGCCACCGTAGGTGGTCATGGAGGCGAGGATGTGGTCGCCGCTCTTCACCTCGTGCAGCAGGGCGCTGGTGATGGCGGCAAGGCCGGAACCGGTAACCCAAGCCATCTCCGTGCCTTCCATGGCGGCAAGGCGCTGGCAGAGAGCGAGGTTGGAGGGGTTCCAGTGACGGCTGTAGAGGAAGTAGCCCTCGGTTTCGCCGTGGAAGGTGTCGGTCATCAGGTGTGCCTCGGGGAAGGTGAAGGTTGCGCTGTCGCAGATTGCGGGGTTAACACCACGGTTGGCGTCGCGGCCATCGATGCGCTGGATGGCGGTTGCGGGATCGAATTTGTTCATTGTTATTTACGTTTTTAATTTAACTTTTGTATTCTATATTGAAAATGCAAAAATACAAATTTTGCTTGAAACGGCAAAATTTTTTTATTCACACCGGCGCAACGCCATTTCGGGAAAACAGCGCCGAACTATGTTAAAAGCCGTTAAAAAAGCCATTTTACTCCCATTCAAACACCTATCAAATCCCACCGTGGTGGGAGTTGGTAGGGAGTTGGTAGGGAGTTGGTAGGGGGTTAAGTGGGAGTTTGGGCCAGTCGAACACGAGGTAAAAATTATTTTTTTTGTTTGCGGATGGAAAAAGTTTCGTATCTTTGCATTTTGAAAAAATACAATAATATTATAGCAAAAACAGACAAAAAGATATGAAACGCGGCATTTTATCACTCGCCATAGCCCTGCTTGCCGGGGTTTGCCTCCAGGCGCAAACCCTTGCCTATGAGAGCTCTCTGCAAGCCTACGGCTACAAGAACGACAACGGCACCTGGAAAATAGCCCCGCGCTACCAGCGCGCAGGGGAATTCGAGGGGTCGGCCAGAAAATGGGCGGCAGTGAAACTCGACGGTCGTTGGGGCTGCATCGACGTGGACGGCAACATGATCTGCCGCAACCTCTTCCCCGACAGGGAAGTGGCACGCCAGGCCGGACACGAGTGGGAGATCATGAGCGAGCCGGGCAAGTGGGTCTACCCCGCCCGCAACCAGAGCGATGGCCTCTGGGGATTCGTGGACTACTACGGCCGCTGGAAGTACCAACCCGTCTACGAAGCCGCCAACCCCCACAAAGGCAAGGACCCCAAGAGCTACGCCACCGTGAAGAAAGAAGGCCGCTGGGGCTGCATCGACGGCCGTGGCATACTGGTAATCAACAACATCTTCCTCAGCGCCGAACAAGCCGAAGAGGCTGGAGGCCAGTGGGCCATCGGCAGAAACTACTACAAATGGCGTGTCCCCGTGACGCATCCCACCACGGGCCTTTGGGGATTCGTCGACTACCTCGGCCGCTGGTCAGTGCAGCCGCAGTACACCGACCGCGTGCCCTTCGGCGACGACAACTGCTATGAATTCACCCAGGTGAAACAGGAAGGCCGCTGGGGCAACATCAACCGCAACGGCGAGGTGGTCTCCACCCCCATCTTCTTCACCAAGGAGGACGCCGCCTATGCCCTGCGGCAGTACGAACACGGACGCACCCTCGAAGGATGGCGCGTGCCCGTGACCAACCCCAAGGACGGCAAATGGGGCTGGGTGGACTGGAGCGGCGAATGGCGCATACAGCCCATTTTCGAGGACGTCTCGCGCTTCGCCAACGACACCGGCATGTTTGCCACGGCCAAGTTCGACGGCTACTGGATGGTCGTCAGCGACACCGGCGAGTACCTCTCGCGCAACGTCTTCACCCTCTCGTCGGAAGCCTGGCTTGCCGGCGACCAGTGGGACCGCGGCGAGGAACTCGGCCACTGGCTCTACCCCATCATGGACCCTGGCACCCAGGCCTGGGGCTATGTCGACTACCGGGGCGAATGGGTCATCAAACCCACCCTCGAGGATGCCAAGCTCTTCACCTACGTGTGGAACGACCGCGTGGCCCCCGCCAAGATGGACGGCAAATGGGGATGCGTGGACCACACGGGCCAGTTCGTGGTGAAGAACCAGTACAACCCCTCCGCCGAAGCCGCCATGGCCGGCCGCCGCTGGGCCGAAGGCAAGAAGTTCTGAGAAGTGATAGAGTCGTAGAGTTATAGAGTTATAGAGTTGTAGAGACTTAGAGTTCTAAAGACATAATAATGAAAACACTGATACACAATGCGACCATCGTCAACGAGGGTCGCATTTTCATTGGTTCCGTCCTCGTCGAGGACGACCGCATAGCCGAAATATCCGAGGCCCCCGCCCCCCATTCCGAGGCCTCTGTCCCCTGCTCCAAGCCCCCCGCCCCATGCCTTTGTTCCGTGGCCGAAGGCTTGCCTTCGGCAGCCGATGAAGTCGTCGACGCCACCGGCCTGCTGCTGCTGCCCGGCGTCATCGACACCCACGTGCACTTCCGCGACGGCGGCAGCTCCGAAAACCCCGCCGGCACCTTCTACAGCGAGAGCCGCGCCGCCCGCGCCGGCGGCGTCACCTCCGTCGTCGACATGCCCAACACCAAGCCCCAGACCGTCACCCTTGAGGCCCTCGAGGCCAAGGAAGCCCTGGCGGCACGCGACAGCGCCGTCAACTACGCCTTCATGCTCGGCGCCACCAATGACAACATCGACGACCTGCTGGCCATAGACCCCACCCGCTATGCCGCCATCAAGCTCTTCCTCGGCTCCTCGACGGGCAACATGCTCGTCAACAATCCCGACCAGCTGGACCACCTCTTCCGCGACGCGAAGAAGCTCATCGTGGCCCACTGCGAGGAGGAGCGTGTGGTGCAGGCCAACATGGCCAACGCCAAGCGCGAGTACCAGGGCACCCCCGGCGAGACCGCCGCCCTGCACCCCAAGATACGCAACAACGAGGCCTGCTTCCTCTCCACCTACCATGCCATCGAGCGCGCCCGCCGCTATGGCACCCGCTTCCATGTGGCGCACATCTCCACAGCCACCGAGCTCAGCCTGCTCTCCAACTTTGACCTCGACAAGAAAAACGTCACCGCCGAGGTGACCCCCAACCACCTGTGGTTCGACGACCGCGACTATGCCGAGCTGGGCAACCTCATCAAGTGCAACCCAGCCATCAAGACCAACGACGACCGCATGGCCCTGTGGCTCGCCCTTGAGGACGGCCTCATCGACACCATCGCCACCGACCATGCCCCCCACCCCCTCGAGGCCAAGCAAAAGCCCTACTTCGACGCCCCTTCAGGCATACCCTCCATCCAGCACTCGCTGCAGATGATGCTGGAACCCGCCATCAGCAACAACGAGTTATTGCTGATGGCAGTGCAGAAGATGTGCCACAACCCCGCCCTGCTCTTCGGCATCAAGGACCGTGGATTCATCCGCAAAGGCTATAAGGCCGACCTCGTGCTGGTGCGCCCGGACGTGGAAGAAACCGTCACGCGCGAATCATTATTATATAAATGCGGATGGAGCCCCCTCGAAGGCCAAACATTCCATACCCGCATCGAGCATGTATGGGTAAACGGACACGACGACGGCACCGGCGCCGAACAGCTGCAATTCTCCAAATGAACCCTATCGCCGACCCATGGCCAGTAAACAAAAAAAGGGAGTGCCCTGTTGGGGCACTCCCTTTTTTATAATTCATCTATCCACGCACAATCCTCACCGGTCATCCCTGTCGCCGAGGCTGAGGCCCACACCAACAAAAAGGGTGCTGCCTTCCCACGCTTTCTTCACCGACTGTTTGTCGGCCAAAGTAAAGTCTTCGCGGTCGATGAGATCGATGTTGTAGCCCGCATAAATCCGGAAACGGTAGAACTGGATACCGGCTCCGATGGTTGCACCCATATCGAAATGGGCATCCATCTGGGTACTCACATTGCTATAGTCGGACAATGTGGACAGACCCAGGTTGAACACGGGGCCACCAAACAGAAGCACGTCGGAATTGACACCGATGGGAATCTTGTAGTTCAGGTAGAAAGGTACCTTGAGCGTGATGGTAGACGTTTTAGGGTTCGTACTGTTACCCGCAGTGTCGACAATGAGTTGCTTGGCTTGAGCATAGCTGAGGTAAGCGCCCGGAGCGATGCCCACATTGCCAAGGAGAGGCGCATTGAGCGACACTCCAAGCATTCCACCGTTCAGCCACAGTCCCTCCTGATTCAGGCTGTCGAGGATACCGTTGCGATAGTCGAAGGTATGTTCCTGACCGACATAGGCGACATTGATGCTTAGCTGGGCCCGAGAGGTGCCGACAACAGCCATAAAAAACAGGACGCTGAGAATGGATACGGTTTTCTTCATTTTCTTTTGAATAATATTGTTTTTACGAACCTTGTTTGTCAAACTGGTGGGAAATATCCCCTGGGCATCACAGAGGATGCCCCAGGGGAACGGTTTGTCTCTGCTTATTTCTCAAGACGTATGCGGGCGTCGACGGCAGTGACGTAGCGCGGATTGCCCAGCAGCGGGTTGAGGTCCATCTCGGCAATCTCGGGAGCGGCCTGCACCAGGGCGCTGACGCGGGCCACCTGGTCGGCGTAGAGGTCGAGGTTGACGCCCTCCTGGCCACGCACACCCTGCAGGATTTTGTAGCCTTTCAGCTTGGTGAGCATTTCCTTGGCTTCGGCGGCGGTGATGGGGGCCAGGGCGCTCTGCACGTCCTTCAGCACCTCGATGAAGATACCGCCCAGACCGAAGAAGATCTGATGGCCGAACTTGGCATCGCGGATGGCGCCGATGTACACGTCGATACCGTCCAGCATCGGGTACATCTCCACGGCGTAGGTCTCGGGGATGACGATGAGGCGGTCGAACTCTTTGGCCACGGTGTCGAGGTCTTTCACTCCGAGGGTCACACCGCCCACGTCGCTCTTATGCAGCGGGCCGACGACCTTCATCACCAGCGGCACATCCTTGGAGCAGCCCACCTCCTTGGCGAAGGCCAGGGCGTCCTCCTTCTTGCTCACCTCGACGCTCTTCTTGCGGCTGATGCCGGCGGCGTCGAGAAGCTCGTTGTAGTCGCTGATTTCCATGTAGCCGTCCTTGCAGCGATCGACGGTTTTGCGGATGCGGGCCACGTCGATGGCGGGCAGCTCCACATGCTCAGGCTGCGGCTTGGGGGTGTGGTAGACCTTGCAGATGGCGTTGCCGAGCACGCACTCCTCGGGGAAGTTGATGCGGCCCTTGGCAATGAAGTCCTCGATTTCTTCCTTCACATTGATAATCGAAGGCAGCACGGGGAAGATGGGTTTCTTGCAGGTCTTCATCTTCTGGTCGAGCAGGTCGTAGACCTCCTTGTTGCTGAACAGTCCGGGGCTACCGAAGATGACCACAGAGAAGTCGATGTCCTCGTAGTCGTTCTCCACGGCGTCGATGATGTAGCCCAGCTGCTCGGCGGTGCCGGTGGCCAGGAAGTCGATGGGGTTGCCCACAGAGCTGCCGGCGAAGAGTTTTTCCAGCAGGGCGGGGCTGGCGGGATGGTCCTTCAGTGAGGGCACCTCCATGCCGCCGTTGCTCAGCACGTCGGTCAGCATCACGGCGGGACCGCCGGCGTGGGTGATGACGGCGCAGCGCTTGCCCTTGATTTCGGGGTGCATGAAGACGGCGCAGACGGTGGTCAGCTCCTGACGGTTCTGGCAACGCACGATGCCTGCCTTGCGGAAGAGGGCGTCGACGGCGGCGTCGTTGGTGGCCAGGGCGCCGGTGTGACTGCTGGCGGCACGGCTACCGGCGGCACTGCCACCGCTCTTGATGGCGGCAATGTGGCAGCCCTTGTTGATCAGGCTGCGGCTATGCTTCAGTAGACGCTGCGGGTCGCCGATCTTCTCCATGTAGAGCATGATGACGCGGCTCGACTTCTCGGGGTCGAAGGTGTTGTCCAGGTGCTCCAGCACATCTTCAATACCCAGCTGGGCGCTGTTGCCAACGGCCCAGACGCTGTTGAACTTCAGGCCGTTGCTCATGCCGTACTCCTTGATGAACACAGCCGTGGCACCGCTGCCGGTGATGAAGTCCACACCCTTGGGGTCGAGGTGGGGAATGGGGGTGTCGAAGCAGCCGGCATAGTTGGTGTTGAGGAAGCCGGTGCAGTTGGGGCCGATGAGCGAACCGCCAACGCTGTTGATGGTGTCAACGATGTGCTTCTCGATGGCGGCGCCCTCAGCGTTCTCCTCGCTGAAGCCGGCGCTGATGATGATGAAGCCCTTGGTGCCCTTCTCCTTGGCCAGCACGTCGACGGTCTGGGCGCAGAACTTGGCGGCGATGCAGAGGATGGCGCAGTCCACCTGCGGCAGGTCGTCCACCTTGGCGTAGCACTTCACGCCCTGCACTTCGGTCTCTTTGGGGTTCACAGCATAGACCTGTCCGTTGAAGGGGCTGTCCAGCAGGTTCTTCAGGGCTTTGCCGCCCGGTTTATGTACATCGGAAGAGGCACCGCAGATGACGATGCTCTTGGGGTTGAGTAATTCTTTTGCTATCATATCTTTGTTATTATTATTTGTTTTCTAATAAAATGCAAAGATACGAAATGTTTTCCAATTGACAAAATCTTTTTTGCAAATGCCCATGATTGCAGTAAATCATGGGCATTATAAAAAAACTTATAAGTACGAGATTTTGCTACCTTATCACCACAACTTTCCTTGCAGGATGGTTGCCAATCTTGAGCATGTAGGTGCCGCTGGTGGGGACATTAATGCGATTGTCTTTGGTACTGCCAACCAAACGTCCCGTCATATCAAAAAGGTCAATTTCCATATTGTTGACACCTTCCACCACAATACTACCATCAAAAACACTCACATGGATATCCTGCAAATCATCAACATCTCCTATGACAGAGCAATCCTCTGTAATGCGGGTGAAATTCTTCCAATAGTCGGCCAATTCATAGCGATATGCAGCCCCACAAGGGACAATGATATCAGCATAAGCAGGGACACCTTCGAAACAATCAGAGGCGCATTGTGGGGGAATTTCAGCTTTTGATATTATTGTGGTCAAATGTGTAAGACCTTTGAAAGCATTGCGTATATTCTGCACGGATTTTCCAAGTGTAATCGAGGACAAATTATCGCAACCTTTGAATATAGCATCAAAGCCACCCTCAAGTTCAATAATGCTATCCCCAAAAACAACTGTTTCCAATGTCGAATGATATTGAAAACAATATCCAAACTCAATATTTATAGTTACAGATGTTATTGGACATTGATTAAATGCATCATCATCAATGTATTTTACTTTATACGTCACACCATCATGTGTCACCTCTTCGGGAATAATCAAAGAGCCTGACGGTTTCTCATGATCTCCGTAGCCATATTCCCTTCCTTGCCCATACTGACCGAACTGTCGCCAGCATGGTAGGATAATGGACACACAGGGTATTGGGTATCCCGTGTTATAATATTCATAGTAAAGAGTTTGTCCACTTGGGGCAACACTAGAGAAATCATAATCATCGTACCATTCTCCCGTAGATTGTGAGAATATAGACGGAACGAAAGCAACTATAAAAACGAAAGCACTAATAATCTTTTTCATAATCATATACTATTAGATTGTTTAACAATATCAAGTACCATTCTGGCGCTTTTAAGGGAAAACTCGCTTTCCAGAATCTCAATGTACTTCAGGAATACATCATTGTTCCATTTCAAGATAATTAGCGCACTTAACAAGTACGCCTTTAAGGCTTCGGGATGTTTCTGAGCATCGCGACAATAGTCTGCATTGGCGAAACCGAAATCGCTTTTCTTGCACTGAAATGCTTTGCAAATCAGTTTTTCATAACATTTACATAGTTTTTCATCCATAACACAATACCCTGATACGTGTCGGGCACAACCCTGTGTATCCGACCCTCCAACGGAAACATTATTTCATACAAATAGAAAAGGCATGAGGTTATGTGCTCATGTCCGTCTACTTGTAGGCATCGCCAAACGCCTTTGCTGGAACGAAACTCTATGGAACATATCTCACGCCTGGAGATATGCTATGGGTATAGCATACACACTCAAGCGAAAGCAATAATGCTCATCCTCCAGCATAAATTTGGCGAATTTACAAGTAAGGACAATTACAATGCTTTTCTTGCTTACTGCTTACACTTTACTCTCGTAAGCGACTGCAAAATTACGAATAAAATTCCAATCCACAAAAAAAACTTTGCCGCCACAGGTAAAAACCGTGACGGCAAAAGGGAGATAGTTCTATGAAAAGAGCTAAGATTCGCGATACTTGACGCGACTTTGGTACATGCGTTCCTTGATGCCGCCATCGGTAACGAAACGATTCTGCATCGTCACCAACAATTTATGGAGCATATATATAGCCTGATGGATGAGGGTGATGCAAAGGTTGGCAATCTCCTCGTCATTCATGCATTGTATCTTCGCGGCATAGTCTTTCTTGATATCCTCGCTGCGCGCATACTGGCGCATCTTTTCATAACGAGGATGAAGATTACCCCACTGCTGGAGGTTTCGAACGCGCAGGTAGTCCTCATAGTCGTCAAGAAGTTCTTCGAGGCTGGCTTTCGCCACATTGGTCAGTTTGATTTCGGTCTCACTGGAGGTGGCGGCCGCCTGATTGCCTTCAGCTATGTTTTGCTTGCCACTTCGGGCAGCCTGTATCATTTGGTCGACAGTGCGGTCGCCGCGCTGGAGATAGTGCTGGGTGAAGTAGTAGGTGATGTCGTAAATCATCTCAGTGACCTGATAGACACGAAGGTGGCGGTAATGGCCGTGCTGGGGGAGGAAGGTGTAGGGGGGATTGGGAGTTTTCTGATTACTCGGAGTTTTCTGAGTATTCTGAGTATTCTGAATATTCGGATTATTCTGACTATTCTGACTATTCTGATTATTATTCTGATTCATAGTTTTGTTTTTTATTTCTTCTTCAACAGCTTACCCACTACCTTACTAACCAAAGTGCGCTCGCTGTAGAGGAGGGCGGCGACGTAGACGAGGAGGAGCAGTGTGTTGTAGGCCAGGCGCAACCAGAGGTTGTCGATATGGACGAGGGTGCTGGCGGCGTAGAGGGCCAGGGCCAGGGCGAAGTAGCCGAGGATGGCGGCCACGGGATAGGGCACATGGTAATGGCGCTGTCCGATGAAGTAACTCAGCAGCACGCAGGTGCCGTAACCTGCCAGTCCGCCCCACGCGCAGGCCATATAGCCGATGCGGGGCACGAAGATGATGTTGACAGCCACCAGCACGATGCATCCGATGGTGCTCATAATGGCGCCCCACCAGGTCTTGGCCGTCAGCTTGTACCAGAAGGAGAGGTTGAAGTAGATGCCCATGCAGATTTCGGCCATCATGACGATGGGCACCGCCGGCAGCGCCTCGCGGTAGTCGGCACCCACAAAGTACTGTATCACATCGATGTAGCACATCACCACCAAAAAGGCCAGAAGGGTGAACATAACGAAATACTTGGTGGCCAGGGCTTGTGTTTCGCGGCTGTCCTTATCCTTCTGCCCGCCGAACACGAAAGGCTCATAGGCATAGCGGAAAGCCTGGGTGATGATGGCCATGAGCATGGCTATCTTGACGCAAGCACCATAGATGCTGAGCTGCACGAAGCCTTCCTCGCCGGGCAGAAGCCACGGAAGGAGAATTTTGTCGGCCACCTGGTTGAAGATGCCTACAATGCCGAAGATGAGCAGCGGCCAGGCATAGCGAAGCATCCGCTTGAGAAGCCGGCGATTGAAGGAAGGGAAGCGGAAATCCTTAAGCTCGCGCCAGAAACCGAGGGTAACGAGGGCCGTGCAGATGAGATTGATGTAGAAGATGTACTTCACGTTGTCGGCCTCGTCGTACCATCCCATCCATGATAGGTGGCTCCAACGCGGGGCCACAAGGAAGACAAAGAGCGTCAGGGCAACCGTCAGGAGGATAAAGCCGATCTTCAGCGCGAAGAACTTCCATGCCCTGCCCTCCTGCCTCAGACGGGCGAAAAGGATGGACTGGAACGCATCGAGGGCCACAACGAAAGCCATGGCGCGGAGGTATTCAGGATGGTCGGGGTAGCCCATGGCACTGCTGATGGGGCCTATGAGCACCATCACCATCGCCACAAAAAAGAGGCACACCGTGCCCACAGCCCCGAGGGCGGTGGAAAAAACCACAGACTGGGGATAGGCGGCGCTATCACCGTCGGACGTTTTTTTATTGGAGAAATAAAAGAAGGTGGTCTCCATGCCGAAGGTGAGAATAACCAGCAGGAGAGCCACATAGGCGTAGATGTTGGTTACCACACCATAGCCGCCGGAAGCGGCAGCGATATGATAGGTATAGACGGGGACGAGCAGGTAGTTGAGAAACCTGCCGACAATGCTGCTCAGGCCATAGATGACCGAGTCGGAGAGGAGTTTTTTCAATGATGCCATGCCCATCTAACGGCAGGGGGCAAAAAATATTGTACGTAAACCATAATAAAAAATCCTTTTCCACGTTTTATGGAGAAAAAAAGCAAAAACCCGATGAAACGCCTACTGCCACTCCTGCTGTTGCCGCTGCTGCTGATATCTTGTGGCCGCACAGCCACTGTCGACGAGTTCGACATAGTACCGGAGCCTGTCTTCATGGTGAAGAAAGAAGGCACCTTCACGCTGAACCGATCCGTAGCCATTGCCACGGCAGGCCTCGGACAGAACTCGCCGACAGCAAAATACATCATGAACTCGCTGCGCCACCTGCGGCTGCACCCCTCACTGGTATCGCTCTCGGAGGAGAGCGACATCGACCTCATTATCAACGACACCGTCAATCCCGAGTTGGGCGACGAGGGCTACCTGTTAGAGGTGCGGCAGAGCGGCATACGCCTTTCTGCCAACAGCGAGACAGGGCTCCTCTATGCCTACCAGACATTCCTCCAGATGCTGCCCCACGACATCGAGACGCACCGCTACCGCTCCTTTGTGCTGCCCGAATGCACCATCCTCGACTATCCTCGCTTCCCCTGGCGCGGTGTCTTTCTGGAGGGTGACCGTCAGCGCTTCGGCGTGAAATTCATCAAAAAGCAGCTGGACATCATGGCCATCTACAAGATGAACCAGTTCCTTTTGCAACAACCCGACAGCACAAGCTTTGCAAACAACAACCCTGCCGACACATCCGGCGGCTACGACTTCGCCGAACATGTCTACACGCCAGAGGAAATCGCCGATATCATCGACTATGCCACAGCGCTGTCCATCAGTGTGCATGTGGGCGACTCGACCCTGCAATGGGACGACAGCATCCTCGCACCGCACAGCACACTCAAGGGTGAGAGCCTGATAATTTCAAGAAAATCCATGGCTTCGGCACAGCAAGCAGCGCGAATGGGCTACCGGGTGATTGTATGTCCCGACGACCACTGCCGCCTTGACTGCTACCAAGCCGACCGTCGCTATCAGCCCGCTGCCACGGAGGGACTGATCACCCTGGCCCAGGCTTACCTCTTCGACCCTGCTCCGCAGGGTACCAACAAATATGTAGAGCAGAACATCCTCGGCGGACAAGCCAACCTGTGGACCACGCACATCGCCAGCACATCGGCTGCCGAATACATGCTGTTGCCGCGAATGCTGGCCATCAGCGAAAGCCTGTGGTCGCCACACGACAACAAAAACTGGAACCACTTCCGCAAAAAGGTGGAAATACAAAAGCAGCGCCTCGACGACCTCAAGTACTCCTACTGCGAGGGTTCGTTCACGCCCATCTTCCGCGCCACACGCGTCGACAGCCACACTACAAACATAGCCATCGAGACTGAGGTGCCCTCCACTTACATCTTCTTCACCACCGACGGCAGCAAGCCCTCGCGCAACTCGCAGGTGTACATCGGGCCTGTCAACCTGCATCGCGGCACACACATAAAGATTCTTCCCGTATACAAAGACAGCGAACGCGATTCGGTATATGAATATATCATCAAATAGCATCCGCCACCTGCTAACCACCAGCGACCCCGAGGCCATCGACGAACTCTACGCCGAAGGTGCTCGTGTACGCGACGAAATCTATGGGCACAATGTCTTCATTCGCGGCCTCATAGAAATCAGCAACCACTGCAAGAACGACTGCCTCTACTGCGGCATACGGCGCAGCAATTCCTGCCGCCGCTATCGGCTGACGCCCGAACAAATACTGCAGTGCTGCGACGAGGGCCATCGGCTGGGATTCAGAACCTTTGTGCTGCAGGGCGGCGAGGATGCATGGTTCTCCGACGAGGTGGTGTGCCACCTTGTCGAGGATATCAAAAGACGGTATCCCGACTGCGCCGTCACTCTCTCGCTGGGCGAACGGGGACGCGACAGTTTCCGCCGCCTGCGCGACGCAGGGGCCGACCGCTACCTGCTGCGCCACGAGACCGCCGATGCAAGCCACTATGCCCACCTCCACCCTGCCGAGATGAGCTTCGACCACCGCATGCAATGCCTCCACGACCTCCGCGACCTTGGATTCCAAGTGGGAGCTGGCTTCATGGTCGGGTCGCCGGGACAAAACGTCGACACGCTGATGAAAGACCTGTCATTCATCCAAACCTTCCGGCCCGAGATGGTAGGCATCGGTCCCTTCATTCCTGCTGCAGGCACCCCCTTTGAAAACCAACCGGCAGGCAGCGTAGAGCTCACTCTGCGCCTGCTGGCCATCATACGCCTGCTGCACCCCCACGTGCTCCTGCCTGCCACCACCGCACTCGGAACCCTTCATCCCACAGGTCGCGAGCGGGCTATCATGGCCGGCGCCAACGTGGTGATGCCCAACCTGTCGCCACAAGACACCCGCGCACTTTACTCCATATACAACAACAAACTATCCACCGGCAGCGAGGCTGCCGAAAGCACCGCCGACCTGCGCCTGAGACTGCAGGCCATAGGATTCTCCATACCCGAATCGCGCGGCGACTACAAGGCATGAATACAGAAAAAGATAAACCTTAAAACCCAAAAAATGGAAAAGAAACACCCCTCCATCGCCAAGACTCTATGTTTCTGCGCCTCTATGGCCCTACTGCCAATGCTTCTCACCTCCTGCCACAAAACCTGCACCTGCCTCTCCTACGACGGTGGCTCGCACACCTATACCGCCGATGAAGTCGACGATAGAGGCGTCACCTGCCACAACATGATTTTCCAAGCAGGCGTACAATACTATTCGGTATGCAACTGGGATTGAGCATAAACCCCTGCAACCTCTGCCCACGCCATTGTGGCGTGGACCGCACCATACAACATGGTTTCTGCGGCGCCCCCGCCGAGCCAGCCGTTGCCACCGTCACCATACACAAAGGCGAGGAGCCTCCGTTGGCGGCAGGTAACGGCATCGTCAATATCTTCTTTGCTCACTGCAATCTGCAATGCATCTACTGTCAAAACCACGACATCTCCTCGGCGACAGTCGACCCTTCCTTCGTACACTACAGTTCCGTCGACTCTTTGGCCGACCGTGTCTGCCAGCTGCTGCCACAAAGCAACGGGCTGATGGGATTTGTCACTGCGGCACACTACGCCCACCTCATCGCCCCCCTTGTCGACGCCGTGCACAAACGTGGTTTCTACCCCACGGTTGTATACAACTCCTCGGGCTATGAATCCATCGACACCCTGCGTGCCCTCGAAGGAATCGTGGACATCTACCTCCCCGACATCAAATACTTCGATGCCGACCTTGCCCAACGCTACAGCCACGCTGCCGATTATCCTTTGGTAGCCACCCAAGCCATCCTCGAAATGCAACGCCAGGTAGGCTCTTCCCTCAAGATGGACGACAATGGTGTAGCCTTCCGCGGACTCATCATCCGCCACCTTGTCCTCCCAGGTCAAACGGCAAACACCCTGCAATGCCTCGAATGGCTTGCCGACCATTTCTTTGCGACAAAGTTGCACGTATCGCTCATGGCCCAATACTATCCTCCCATGCCGGGACTCCCCGCACCCATCGACCGTACCCTCACCGCCGCTGAATACGACTTGGCTGTACAACATTTCCAGCAGCTGGGCTTCAACGGATGGCTTCAGACTCCCGATGCAAACACCAATTACAGACCCGATTTCTCAGACCCCGACACCCCTTTCAAAAGCCAACGTTAATCCGTCTTTCCTTCTAAAAAACAGTAACACATGAAACTTACGTTAGACCTTGAACCCGAAGACGACCCCTTCTCCGACCTTACTCTCATACTCTTCCATACCACAGCACCCAACTATACCTTTGTCGACGACCTCAACCATCTGTATCGACTTGGCCTGTCGCGGCAGAACGACTTTCTGCTTCCTCAATCCGACCTGAAAAGCACCACTTCCTCCCCTTCCGAGCATCAAGCCTACCCCCTCTTCTCATACCGCGACCCCCTGCGTCACATTACCTACCATCTCATCGAACGTCCACAACAGCCAGCCTCAACCCATGCGCCATTGGCAACGCTGTGGTCACCCCTTCAAAAACTCCTTTTCATCCAGGGAGAAGGCTCCGAACAGGTGGCAGAACGCATCATGTCCGAGTTCACCCTCCTCCCACCCACTCCCCCCGCCGACGACCTTGCCGCCATTGCCCGCCACAACATCCTCGAAGCATTCCACTCCGCCTTCACCCCCGTCACTTTACTCGACCCCTCTGCCTCCTTGCCTCCCGATGCCTCTCGCAAAGCACAACGGCAACACACTGAATTGCAGCAACTCGTAACCTTCATACTTCAGTATTTCGAACTCCACCAGCCTACGCTGTAGCCCTCGTATTACAAAGGAATCCACCCTGATTGGCAAAAGAGTAAGATACACAGCATTATAAAAAGCATTTGGCGGAATGAAAAAAATTATGTAACTTTGCATCCCGTAAAAAGAAATAAACAACAACATAAAAAATAAACCTTGTTATGACAATCAAAGACCTCGACCCCAAAGAGTTGTGGAGCAATTTCGATGCTCTGACAAAATGCCCGCGTCCCTCGAAGCACGAAGAAATAGTGCGCGAATTCCTGGTAAACTGGGCAAAAAAGAACAAAATTGACTGCCGTGTAGACAAAGTGGGCAACATCATTCTGAGCAAACCCGCCACCAAAGGCATGGAAAAAGTGCATCCCGTGGTACTGCAGGCTCACATGGACATGGTGCCCCAGGCCCGTGCCGGCAAGAAGCATGACTTCCTGAAGGACCCCATCAAGACCAAGATTGTCGGTGACTGGGTGTATGCCGACGACACCACCCTCGGTGCCGACGACGGTCTGGGCGTGGCCGCCATCATGGGCGTCTTCACCTCCAAGACCATCAAGCACGGTCCGCTGGAGGCCCTCATCACCACCGACGAAGAGACCGGTATGACCGGCGCTTTCGGCCTGAAGAAGGGCGAGCTCCACGGCGACTACCTGTTGAATCTCGACAGCGAGACCGAGGGCGAGCTCTATGTGGGATGCGCCGGCGGTGTCGACGCCACCATCAATATCCCCTTCGCCACCGAGAAAGCTCCCAAGGGCATGGTGGCCTACAAGCTGACTCTCGGCGGCCTCAAGGGCGGCCATAGCGGCATGGAAATCAACAGCGGCCGCGCCAACGTCAACAAGCTCCTCTTCCGCCACCTCCGCTGGGTCGCCGAGTGCGGCCTGCGACTGATCAGCATCGAGGGCGGCAACATGCGCAACGCCATCCCGCGCGACGCCGAAGCCATCATCGCTTTCCCCAAGGAGCACACCGAATGCATCCTCAAGGAGTTTGACAAAGTGGCCGGATGGGTGAAGAAAGAGCTTGCCAACGTCGAACCCGACTTCTTCATGAAATACGAGAAAGTCCGCATGACTCCCAGCGTAATGACCGATGCCGACACGCAGAAGATCATCAACCTCATGATGGTGGCCCCCAACGGCGTCATCCGCATGAGCAAGGATATGGAAGGCCTCGTGGAGACCTCGCTGAACCTGGCCATCGTCAAAACCACCTCCAGCAAGAACTTCACGGTGAAAGCCCTCCTGCGCTCCAGCGTCGACACCGCCAAGGAGGCCCTGGCCGAACGCCTCGTATGTCTGGCCGAGCTCGCAGGTGGCAAATGCCAGCTCAGCGGTGCCTATCCCGGCTGGAAACCCAACATGGAGAGCCAGTTGCTGAAGACCATGAAAGCCACCTACAAGAAGCTCTACAAGAAAGAGCCCGCCGTGGTGGCCATCCACGCCGGTCTCGAATGCGGCCTGCTCGGCGGCAAATATCCCGAGATGGAGATGATCTCCTTCGGTCCCACGCTGCAGAGCCCCCACAGCCCCGACGAGCGCGCCAACATCCCCAGCAGCAAGAAGTTCTACGATTACCTTGTGGCCACTCTGGAAAGCATTCCCGTGAAAAAATAAAACCACAGAGGCATAAACAAAAAACGTCCGCATCATGTGCGGACGTTTTTTTTCCACTGCTACCGGAAAGTCAATTCTCCAACATTGAGCCCTTCTTAATCAAGACCGATAACAGTCTTGATTCTTTCAATGTCGGTTTCTTTTCTCAACTGGGAATCACTGCTTGAGGCATAATCACTGGCTATCAGCCGCAGAAAAGCCTCCTGCATGTCAATGTAGGCATCCGTCTGCCGGGCGTAACGGCGAAGGTCTTCGATATTGGTAATCTCGCCGAAGTCGTCGTACACCTTGGCCATTCGCTTATACGCTTTGGCTATGTTGGAATAATTTGCATGTTTCCCCGCAATCCGTTCGGCATTGTCGGCAATCAGCCTACGCTTGCCAAAGGTCTCCATGCACAACCGCTGCATCTCAATATGAGACTCCAGCATCGTCAGGAAACTCTCCCCTCGCTCCACCGTGGAAAAAGACGGCTCAAGGTCGGCCTGCTTGCGGAAAAGTCGGTATCCGTTGTAGAGCGTGCGGTCTATCTTGCGCGAATCCATCAGTGTATCGTCCAGGCGCTCTATCTGGGCCCGCTTCTCGTTCACTTTCAGGTAGCACTGCTGCACCTTGACAACAAGCCCCAGCTGCTCATCATACAGGTCCGCCTCTTCTACCGTCCTGTATCTTGGCCAAGGTACCAGCGTGGGTTGCACCTTGCGGTAGGCGTTGACAACATCGCGGAATCGGCTCGTCCGGCCGTTGACAATGGAATCCGTGCGTGTGGTGATGTCCTCAAGTATGGTGTAGTCGTCAATGTAGCGCTGCTGCGCTGCTATGAACTCCTCCAATTCTCGAATGAAGTTGATACTCTCCGCATTCGAGGTAAACGAGGGCACCAGGTTGACACTCCGCAGGACATCCTTGTACGAGTTGACGGCGTCTCGATACTTCTTCCCATACAACTGTATAATCTGCTCGGAGTTGGCATTGATGCTCTCGCGGAGGTCCAGCGTCTGAAGGTATCGGTTCTGTACATTCGACACCGTCTGCAGCCGGTTGATATAGTCGCCGTATTCCTTCACATCCGCAAAGGTGACCGCCGGCAACGGCGTCTGCTTGAACACCCTCGAGTAGCTTCGATAGACATCGCTGTTTTCTTTTTCGCAGCGCACTTTCAGCTGATTCTTGAAATTCTCTATCTGCGACGGCAACGAGTTCGGCCCTATCACATTCTCCAACAGGTCGTTCTGAAACGCATTCAGCTCGTCAAGCTGCTGGATGGATTCCGGCGTGGCATGTCCTGCCGAGAGGTCATACTTGTTATAGACCATCAAATAGGAATAGTACAGATCCTTCAGCTCCTTCAGGCGGTTCTTGTCCCTGACGCCCACCCCGTCGCACGACTTGATAATCGCACGGTGATGAAGGTCGATGTTGGACCTCAGGTCCGACGCCGTCTTGTCGCGCTCTCGCTGCCGTCTCGCAGCCTCTTCTATGGCTCGCTGGCGCGCTGCCTCTTTCTCGGCTTCCACTCGCTGCTGCTCCATTCGACTGTATCGTATACTCAGCCTGCCCATCAAATCCGCCAAACGGCGCAAACGGTACTCATAGATATTGTAGTCCGCCAGCACCGTGTTCGAATCTATCCATATCAGACTGTCACTGTGGCGGTAGTCATTCTCTATGGACGATATCGCACTGTTGGCCTTCGTGCGCACCGACACACAATACGTCGTAAGCGCCACATAGTCCTGCGGCTGGCTCCCCAGATAGTCCATGACATAGGCGGTGTCATTGACCATCGCCGTGTCCAACCCATAATTATGCAATATGTCTCCCACCGATATCACGGTAGGCGTTTGTCCCATCTGTGCTCGTACTGCAGGTAGAGATAGCACAATCAGTAGCAGCGGTAGTAGTCTCTTCAAAGTTTGCATGGATTTTCTTTGGTTCTTCTCTTCTTTTTTCAGTCGCCGTACGACGATGCGTCGAAACAGTGTGTGCAGATCCTTTCTTTCGGCATCCCTATTGCATCACACACATCCTCCACCGTGTTGAATTTCAACGTGTCGACGCCGACATGCTGTCGTATCACCTCCACCATGCGCCCATACTCGGGTGTCGACGCATCGTGATATGCCTCCAGGTTCCTTATCGTGCCGCCCTCCAGCTCCTCTATGACGCGGCGCGTAATCAACTCGCGGTCCGTCTTGCTTTCGCTGAAATTGAGAAACGTGCACCCGTGCACCAACGGCGGACAGCTGATGCGCACATGCACCCTCTTGGCACCGTAGTCGTACAGCATCTTCACATTGTCTCTCAACTGCGTGCCACGCACTATGGAGTCGTCGCAGAACACAACCTCTTTGCCTTCCAGCACCGCCCTCGACGGGATCAGCTTCATCCGCGCCACCAGCAGGCGGTCCGACTGGTTCACAGGCATAAAACTCCGGCTCCACGTCGGCGTGTATTTCAGCAGCCCTCGCTTGTACGGTATCTGGCGCCCGTTGCTGTAGCCCAGCGCCATACCGATTCCGCTGTCCGGAATCGGGCTCACAAAATCTGCGTCCACATCGTCCCTCTCTCCCATGATTCGTCCCAGGTTGTATCGCACCTCCTCGGCATTGATGCCCTCATACTCCGTGCAAGGATATCCGTAGTATATCCACAGGAACGAGCACACCTGAAGACGCTTCTCCGCCGCGCGCAGCACCTCCATCCCTCCCAGCGTGCTCATCTTCACTATCTCCCCCGGCCCGACATAATACTCCGTCTCAAATCCCAGGTTGACGTATGAATGGCTCTCGCTGGCTATCGCAAAGTCCTTGTTCCGCTTTCCTATCACAATCGGCGTGCGGCCATAGCGGTCTCGCGCCGCTATGATGCCCTGCGGCGTCAGTATCAGCATCGTGCAGCTTCCTTTCACACGGTTGTACACATTCTCTATTCCCTCTACAAATGTCTTCCCCTGCGTGATCAGCAGCGCCACAAGCTCCGTCGGGTTCGTCCGACCTATGCTCAAGTCCGTAAACTGCTGGTGCTTGCTCAGACAATCCTCTACCAACTCGTCGATGTTGTTGATCTTCGACACCGTCGCTATCGCAAATCTTCCCAGGTGCGAATTCACCATCACGGGCTGCGCCTCCGTGTCGCTGATCACCCCTATCCCCACATTGCCCTTCATCTCCTCCAGGTCCTTCGCAAACTTCGGACGGAAGTGCGAATTCTGTATATTGTGTATATTCTGGTGCGCCTGCATCCCGTCGAACGTCGCCAGGCCGGCACGCTTCGTCCCCAGATGCGAATGATAGTCCGTCCCGTAAAAAAGATCACTGATACAGGGACTCTCCGATACAATACCAAAAAAACCACTCATTGTTGTTTCCTTTTTTTAAAATGATAAATTAATATATTGAATTGATTGTTTGTCTTTAACTCTTAACTCATAACTTTTAACTCTTAACTCATAACTTCCCCAAAAACTCCTCCACCTCGCTCTCGTCCACATTCCTCAGGTGATACGTCGTCCTCACTTCCTCCCCCTCCATCAGCATCATCAGCGGCCGCGCACCGTACGTAATCGCTATAAACAGCGAGTCGCCTATATCCGACGGCTCCACATACACTATCTTCTCCTCCGCAATACCGTGACGCTTCGCCAGCGACCCCAGCTTCTCGCGCGCCAGCTTGCAGTACGGGCAGTTCGGCGTCACAAAAGCCACCATCCGGCGTCCCTCTCCAACGCCCATCGCCGACAGCGCTCCTCCCTCTCCAACGGCTCCCTTCAGCGCCTCTGCTCCATACGGCTCCCTCTGCGGTCCGAAACCCCAGTTGTCGGGAACCGACACCACGAAAGGCACCGCCAGCGCCACAACCAGCGCCGCCACCGACAGCACCCTCTCCCATCTTCTGTGCGGTCGCGCCCCCTGCGGCTTCGCCAGCAGCACCATCACTATCAGCACCCCGTTCTTCAGCAGGCTCTCCCCAGGATCCATATCCACCATCTGCCCGAAGCACTGGCACGAATCATCCCTGCCCACCAACACCGCATAGCACAGCACCACAGTGAAAAACAGCAGCAGCAGCAACGTCGCCGTACGCGTCAGTCGCTCATACCACCCCGCACACAACAGCACCGACAACGCCAACTCCACTCCTATGCACACCCGCGCAGCCATATAACTCGCCGACAACGGCAGCCAGCCGTACGAATACACATACAACTCAAACTCGTCTATCCCCACAAGCTTCCCCACCGCCGACAGGAAAAACACAACCCCCGTCAGCACCCTCAGCACACTCCTCCACCAAACCCTGCAGCCTACCTCATCATTCATAACCCATAACCCATAACCTATAACCCATAACCCTTAACCATCCTCACTCCCCAAAATCTCGGCAGTCCACCTCAAGCACCTCCTCCTCCTCCAGCGCCACGTCGATACCATGAACCTCATACGACATCTCCTTGATATCCTCGCACCCTATCGAACCCTCCACAACAAAATACTTCAGCAGACCGTCGTCTGCCACATTCGTCGTCACACACTTGCAACGGTGCTCCTTGCTGCAGCCGCACAACATCGGCACCACCGCCAGCGCCGCCGCAACCATGACCTTCGCCATTTCCGTCTTCTTCATAATAAAAAATAATATTAATTGTTAATCTTTAATTCTTATTTCGAAAAAATCGTGTCTATCCCGAACTCATAGTCCGTACACAGCAGCGAATCCACCATCAGCGAATCCAGCGGCGTGTGGTACCTGAACAGCTTCAAGTCCTCGCACTCCCCCGACGCTATCCTGATAATCCGCACCCTCGACGAATGCAACACCGAACAACGGCACCTCTTCTCCTTCGAGCAGCCCGTCATCCCTGCAATACAAACCAGCCCCACAACACCCATCACCCACAATAAAACCTTCTTTTTCATATCATATATTAATTAAAATTGACTCTTAACCCTTAACTCTTAACCCATAACCCATAACCCATAACCCATAACCCATAACCCATAACCCATAACTCATAACTGCCTCAGTATCTCCTCCAGGCTCACCTCGTCGTGCACCAGCACATCCCTCGGCTTGCTCCCGTTGCTCGGGCCCACGATGCCCGCGGCCTCCAGCTGGTCTATGATGCGCCCCGCGCGGTTGTACCCCAGCTGCAGCTTCCTCTGCAGCAGGCTCGTGCTCCCAAACTGGCTCGCCACAACCAACCTCGCCGCGTCGTTGAAGAACTCGTCTTTGTGCTTCGCGTCAAACTCCTTGTTCGGCTCCTCGTTCTCGTCCAGGTACTCCGGCAGCTCGAATCCCTCGGGATAGCCCCGCTGGTCCCCGATGAAACGCACCAGCCTCTCAATCTCCGGCGTGTCTATCAGCGCACACTGCAATCTGATCATGTCCTTCCCCGCCAGCGATATCAGCATGTCGCCGCGCCCTATCAGCTGCTGTGCGCCACCGGTGTCCAGGATCGTCTTCGAGTCGATGCCGCTCGTCACCCTGAACGCCACCCTCGCCGGGAAGTTCGCCTTGATCGTGCCCGTGATGATATTCGTCGTCGGTCGCTGCGTGGCGATGATCAGGTGTATCCCCACCGCTCGCGCCAGCTGCGCCAGTCGCGCTATCGGCAGCTCCACCTCCTTGCCGGCCGTCATGATCAGGTCGCCAAACTCGTCTATCACCACCACTATATACGGCAGATACCTGTGCCCGTGCTCCGGGTTCAGCATCCGTTTGCAGAATTTCTCGTTGTATTCCGTAATCTTCCTCACCTTCGCCTGCTTCAGCAGGTCGTAGCGGCTGTCCATCTCTATGCACAGGCTGTTCAGCGTCCTCACCACCTTCTTCACGTCCGTGATCACAGCATCGTCCTCGTCCGGCATCTTCGCCAGGTAGTGGCGCTCCAGCGCCGAATACAGGCTGAACTCCACCTTCTTCGGGTCCACCAGCACCAGCTTCAGCTCGCTCGGATGCTTCGTGTACAGCAGGCTCGCCAGCACGGCGTTCAGACCCACCGACTTGCCCGTGCCCGTAGCTCCCGCCATCAGCAGGTGCGGCATCTTCGCCAGGTCCGTGACGAAACACTCGTTCGAGATCGTCTTGCCGAAGGCTATCGGCAGCTCCATCTTCTCCTTCGCCTTCTCGAAGGCCTCGCTCTCCAGCATCGTCTTCATCGCCACAATCTGCGGCTTCGCGTTCGGCACCTCTATGCCCACATTGCTCTCCCCAGGGATCGGCGCAATGATGCGTATGCCCAGCGCCGCCAGGCTCAGCGCTATGTCGTCCTCCAAGCCCTTGATCTTGCTGATCCTCACCCCCGGCGCCGGCTTGATCTTGTACAGCGTCACCGTCGGCCCCGGGCTCGCGCTGATGTCCGTAATCTCTATCCCGTAGTCCTTCAGCGTCTGCACAATCCGGTCCTTGTTCGCCACCAGCTCCTCCTTCGTCACCCTCGCGTTCGCCACCTCCCAGTCCTCCAGCAGCCCCGTGTCAGGCATCACATAGTCGCCCAGGTCCAGGTGCGGGTCGTACGGCTCATCAACGCCGTAGTGCCTGCGGTAGTCGTCCTCCGACAGCTCCTCCTCCGCATTTTCCGCAACCTCCCTCTCTTCCGGTGTTCCCCGCTCTTCCGGCCCCTCATCGTCCATCCCTTCTATCGTGAACGTCACTCCGTCTCCATCCCCCTTCGCCTCCTCACTCTTAACCCCAGCCTCCTCACTCTTAACTCTTAACTCATAACTCTTAACTGCCTCTGCCTCCGGCTCCCCCCCAGCCTCCTCACTCTTGACTCCTGACTCATAACTCTTAACTCCTAACTCATAACTCTTAACTGCCTCCGCCTCCGGCTCCTCCGCATGCTTCGCAAACAGGGCCATCGCCGCCTCCTCGAAGTCGGCGCCCTCGTCCTCTTCCTCCTGCTGCACATTCAGGTCTATCACACCCCCCCCAGCCTCCTCACTCTTAACTCCTGACTCATCACTCTTAACTCCTAACTCATAACTCTTAACTGCAACCACCTTCGGCATCCTCACCTCCGGCAGCTCCATCTTGTGCACCGTCACCAGCACCGTCACGGCCAGCGCCACCAGCAGCACCAGCGTGAACCACCCCATCAACCCCTCCAGCGCCTCCGCCAGCAGCAGCCCGATGCCCGCAAACTGCTCGAAACCCACGCCCCCGCAGATCCACTTCACCGCTATATAGCCCAGCGTCACACTCAGCCACACCATCCAGAACAGCGTGCTCCCCAGCGTCTTCCACCACGGCATCACCCTCACACCCCACAGCCGCATGCCATAGACGAAGAACAGTAGCGCAAAGCCCAGGCTGCCGATGCCGAACAGCTTCGTCGCAAAAAACTCCGCCGTACCGTAACCCAGCGCCTTCAGCCAGTGACGCGTCGGGTCGCAACCCGTCGCGTAGTAACCCGTCAGCGAAAACAGCAGAAACACCGCAAACAGCACATACACCCCGCCCCTTAGGTGCGCAAAGCGCTCCCCTTTCACAAAAGCCAGCCAAGAGCCCCCCGACTTAACCCTCGAGGTGCCCTTGCCCTTCCCTGCGGCCTTCACGCCGCCCTTCGCCTTAGGCTTCCCAGCCGTACTCTTCTTTCCCATTCAATATATTATCACTCTATAACTCTTAACCCATAACCTATAACCCATAACCCATAACCCATAACCTATAACCCATAACCCATAACCCTTAACCGCCCTCACTCCCCCTGCATCAGCTCTATCTCCTCCTGCAGCTGCTCAAACAGCTCCCTCAGCTCCTCCTCGCCAAGCGTCTCGTAGCCGTCGGGCAGCAGGAAATCCACAGCCTTCACCTTCCCCGTCACAACCTCCGTCGCCGTATACGTCAGCGCGCGCCCCTCCCCGGCATCCATCGTGCACTCCAACGGCATTCCCTTGATGCCGTTGAACAAAACATTCAACGACGGTCCGATCTCCTTCGAATACCACATCGTCATCGGATGGTCCACACCTTCCTCGTCATACATGTGGCGCACCAGCTTGTACGCCTTCTGGCCCGCCACGGTCTTCGTCTCACCGTCCACATACTCATAGTAGAAATGACCCGGCTCCTTGTCCACAATCGTCAGCGAATCGAAATCCTTCGCCTCAGCCTTGTTCGTGATAATCAACTTGCCCGTGCCCTCATACGTGAACTCCGAACCCTGGCTCCGCAGGTATCCCAGCAGCTGGCTCAGATCCATGCACGTCGTCGCCTGCAATCCGTTCACAAGCACACACTCCGCACCCATTCCGCTCAGGAAAATCGGACTCTTCGTGTACAGGTTCTCCCCGTCAACCTTGATCTCAGCCTTCGCAACCTCCTCGGGGATGCTCATCGCCACCGTACCCGTCGACTCGACCTTGTACCTCACGATACCCTTGAACGTGTTCTGCGCCTCCGCGCACACTGCAGCCGCCAGCATCACGGCAGCCATAATAAAAAACTTCTTCATCTTTATTGTCATTTTTTAGTTATTCTTAATCATAAAACTTTTTAACTCATAACTCATAACTCTTAACTCTTAACTGAGTATTAAGTCCCCCCTCACACCGCTTTATTTCACTCCATAACTCAAAAAAAAAAAATATATTGTGTCCCGCAACGAAAAAAAAGAAAAAAAAATCGCCCCACCCTCGCTCCCTCCCCGCCCCCACTTCGCCCCATCTTCGCCCCTTCCTATATAGTTCTTATATACTTCTCATATAGTTCCTATATACTGTATATAAGAACTATATAAGAACTATATGTGAACGATATAAGAACTATATAAGAAGGGCCGAACAAGGGCCGAACAGGGGGCGAACCAGGGGCGAGTCGGCTACGGAGGCATGGGGGGCCTGCGGCGGGGGGCAAACGGGAGTTTTTTTGTTGGGAAATAAAAAAAAGTTGTATCTTTGCAGTTTGAAATTCTTATCAAGATGGGCAACTTTCTATCAGGCACTGTACGCCGTTTGAGTTTGATATACAGAATATTGGCGATGGTGATAACATCGCTGCTGATCGTGCTGATGTTCCCCCACGAAGGGGGTGTGGAACGCTACGACTACAAGGTCGGAGCCCCCTGGCGAGGCAGCGAGCTCCGCGCACCATTCGATTTCGCCGTGCTGAAAAGCGCCGAGGACATGGAGGCCGAAGAGGCCAGCGAACGCGCGGCGGCCATACTCTACTACAAGAAGGCCGACGCCGCCAGCGAGGGCAGCTCCCGCCAGGGCGGCAAGAGCGTACTCGAACGTGTCGACGAGAGCCTCTGGGGCCCGATGTCCGCCGAACGCCGCGTGGTGGTGCTGGAAGGCAACGTGGGCCGCGAATACAGAATCCGCAATTTCGACCTCACCAACGACGTGGACGACAAAACGGCAGACTACCTCCTGGACCGCGAACGCACCACCCTGGAACTCGAAAGCCGCCTCAGCCAGCTGAGCTACGAGAGCGAGCTGGTGATGGCAGGCGAACGCATCGTGGGCAAGGGCGAGGTGGTCACCGAGGAGAAAGGCCGACGCATCGCCGCTCTGGAGGCCGAGGAAAACCGCCGCTTCGCCGAGGGGTTCAACGTGTGGGGCCAGATGGCCGGACAGCTGCTGCTGGCCATGATTTCGTTCGTGGCTCTGTACATGTTCCTCCTCAACACCCGCCACCGCATCCTCGAGGACAACCGCCGCGTGCTCATGGTGCTCGTCACCGTCCTCATGGTCTCCGCCATGGAGGCCATGATGGTGCACATAGCGCCCGAATGGGTGCTCCTCGTTCCCATGTGCGTGGTTCCCATACTCATGCGCGTCTTCTTCGACATGCGCGCCGCTCTCTACATCCACCTCACCACCGTCATCGTGCTCGCCAACCTGGTGCCCAACTCCTTCGAGTTCATCTTCTACCAGCTCGTCACCGGCATGATGAGCATCATCGCCGTGAGGAACCTCGAGAAGAGGGCGCAGTTCTTCGTGCTGTCGGCCGTGATATTCGTCAGCTACTCACTGATCTACACCGCCGGCGTGCTCAGCCAGGACACCAACTTCGAAGGGCTGCAGGTGGAACGCTACCTCATGTTCTTCCTCAACGCCGTGCTCACCCTGCTGGCCTACCCGCTGATCTACCTCTTCGAACGCCTCTTCGGAATGACCACGGCACTGACACTCATGGAACTCAGCAGCACCAACAACGAGGCCATGCGGACACTGAGCCGCCGCGCCCCGGGCACCTTCCAGCACTCGGTGCAGGTGGCCAACATCGCCGAGGACGTGGTCTCCGAGCTGGGCGGCGACGCACTGCTGGCAAGAGTCGGCGCACTCTACCACGACATCGGCAAAATCCGCAACCCCATCTATTTCACCGAGAACCAGACCAGCGGCTTCAACCCCCACGACGAACTGGACAACGAGGAGAGCGCCCGCATGATCACCAGCCACGTCACCGAAGGCCTCAAGCAGGCCCGCAAATACCACCTGCCCGCCGAGGTGCAGGACTTCATCCGCACACACCACGGCACCACCATGACAGGCTACTTCTACGCCAAAGAGCTGGAGCAGCACCCCGACGGCGACTTCGACATCAGCGCCTTCCGCTACCCCGGTCCGCGCCCCTACAGCCGCGAGACGGCCGTGGTGATGATTGTGGACACCGTCGAGGCCGCCTGCCGCAGCCTCAAGAACCACACCAAGGAGAGCACCGACGCCATGATAGACAAACTCATCGACGGCAAGATAGCCGCCGGCCAGCTGGACAACTGCCCCCTGAGCTACGGCGACATCGCCCGCGTAAGGAAAATCCTGAAAGAAAAGATGATGAGCATCTACCACGTGCGAGTGGAGTACCCAAAGGTGAACGGAGGGAAGTGAGTGGACTCCCCGCCTCCGGCGGAGATCTTGGAAATCTTGGAAATAAAGATTCCGTACGGATTTCCAAGATTTCACACGGCCGGCAAGGGCAAATCCTGGAAATCGGGATGGAATCAAAATGATTTCCAAGATTTCCAAGATTTCGCGAAGCGGGAAAGGACAAAGAAAAAAGAATAAAGAATAACATAAAGAATAAAGAATAAAGAATAACATAAAAGGGAAAAAATAATGAAAAAGAAGAATGTTTGGATTCATGTGTTGATGGTTGTGCTGATGCTGGCCGTGGGATGCGTGTACATGTCGCCCGCCCTGGGCGGCAAGGTGATACGGCAGGGCGACATCGAGCACTTCGAGGCTATGGCCTACAGCCAGAAGGCAGAGAAAGCCCAGAGGGGCGAGACACCCCACTGGAACAGCGCCATGTTCAGCGGCATGCCCGGCTACCAGATCACCAACGATGCACCGAAACAGCTTTTCCAGCCCGCCACAGGCGCACTGACGCTGCGCTGGATGGGCCTGGACCGCAACATCGGCGTGCTCTTCCTCTACCTGCTGGGCTTCTACGTGGCCCTGATAGCCTTCGGCCTCAACCCCTGGCTTGCACTCATCGGAGCCCTGGGCTTCGGCCTGGGAAGCTATAACATCATCATCATCCAGGCGGGCCACATCACCAAGGCGTGGGCCATGGGCATGATGGCCCCCGTGCTGGCAGGCATGGTGCTGGCACTGAAAAGCGCTGTGGACAAGACACTTGACAAGAAACACCGCACCAGACGTGTGCTGTGGGGCAGCCTTCTCTTCACCTTCGCCCTGACGGTGCAGATAGCCTTCAACCACATACAGATAACCCTCTACACCGCCATCGCCTGCCTGATGATAGGCATCGCCTACCTCGTCGTGGCCATCCGTCGCGGCATGCTACCCTCCTTCGCCCTGAAGACGGGCATACTGGTGGCCGGCGCCGTGCTGGCCTTCGGATGCAACGTAAGGCTGCTGATGGTGAACGAAGAATATGTGAAATACACCATGCGCGGCGGCGGCGAGCTGACCATCGGCCCCGACGGCCAGAAGCTGGAAGAAACCGACGTGCAGAAAGACGGCCTGGACATCGACTACGCCTACAACTGGAGCTACGGCATCGGCGAGACCTACACCCTGCTGGTGCCCGGAGCCCTGGGAGGCAGCAACAACGAGCCCATCAGCGCCGAGAGCGAATACAGCCGCACCTTCCGCACCGAGCAGGCACCCCTCTACTGGGGTGGCCAGCCGGGAACAAGCGGACCGGTGTACTTCGGCGCCATCGTGATACTGCTCTTCCTCATGGGCATGATACTCACCAAAGGACCCGAACGCTGGTGGATACTGGCGGCGAGCGTGCTGGCCATCATGCTGTCGTGGGGCAACAACCTGATGGGCTTCAACGAGTGGATGTTCAACCACGTGCCCCTCTACAACAAGTTCCGCACCCCGAGCATGGCGCTGGTGCTGGCCAACGTCTGCATGGCCCTGCTGGCGGCGCTGACGCTGAAAGCCGTGTTCGACAAGGAGCGCGACCGCCAGCGGGTGAACCGCGCCCTCTACATCGCCACCGGTGCCCTGGGAGTGCTGATTCTGGGCGTGATGGTTGCCTCGGGCAGCTTCGGATACAGCGGCTCGTTCGACGCCAAATACGGCGAACAGTCCTACGGCCAATACTGGCAGCTGGCCTCCGACCTGCTGAAGGGCGAGCGCGCCTCGCTGCTGAAGAGCGACTCGTGGCGCAGCCTGATATTCATCCTGCTCACCGCCGCCGTGCTGTGGCTCTACAACAACGAGAAGCTGAAGAAGCAGTGGATAGCCATGGGATTGGTGGGAGTGCTGATAGTGGTCGACCTCTGGGGCATCGACCGCCGCTACCTGAACGACAACAACTACGTGGAGAAAGAGCAGCTGACGCTGAAACGCCAGCAGTATGACTACGACATAGACCAGCAGGCGCAGCGCTACGGCGACCACGACTACCGCGTGTTCAACCTGGCCACCGACGTGTTCAACGACGCCATCCCCTCGGCCTTCCACGACCAGATTGGCGGCTACAGTCCTGCGAAACTCAACCGCTACCAAGACCTCATCAGCTTCCACATCGCCCAATTCAATCCGGCCGTGCTGAACATGCTGAACATGCGCTATGTGGTTCAGCGTCAGGGCAACCAGGCCGTTGTGATGCGCAACCCCGACGCCCTGGGCAACGCCTGGTTCGTGCAGGAGGTGAAAGCCGTGGGCAGCGCCGACGAGGAGATCATGGCCCTGAGCAACTTCGACCCTGCCCGCACGGCGGTAGTGGACACCAGCAAGTGGAAAGTGAACAGTGGCCTGTGGGATTTCGACAGCGCGGCGAGCATCCAGCTGGTGCCGGACCCCGTGAAGAACTCCGACTATATCCAGTACGAAAGCCAGAGCACCAAGGACATGCTGGCGGTGTTCAGCGAGATACACTATGCTCCCGACTGGCGCGCCTACATCGACGGCCAGCCCGCCGAATACCTCCGTGCCAACTATGTGCTGCGCGCCATGGTGGTGCCTGCCGGCAAGCACGTGATTGAATTCAAGAACGAGGCTCCGCGCTTCAACAATCTGGAGAAGATCGGAGTGGTGGTGTCCATCGTGACACTGCTGGCCATGGCCGGAGCCATCGTGCTGGTATACTGGAGAAGAAAGAAGAAGGAGGGGAAAGCATGATGCTGAGCGTCATCCTGTGCACCTACAACCGCGAGCGGTACATCTACAACGTGCTGGAGAGTATCGCCGCAGGAGGCTATGCCGACTACGAGATAGTGCTCGTGAACAACAACAGCACCGACGGCACCGAGGGTGAGTGTCAGCGTTTTGCGAAGGACCACCCGGAGGTGACGATGCGCTACTGCGTGGAGCGGCAGCAGGGTCTGTCGTATGCCCGCAACCGCGGCATCGAGGAGTCGCAGGGCGAGGTGCTGGTGTATGTGGACGACGACGCCGTGGTGAACAAGGAGTACCTGCAGACGTATGCCGACTTCTTCAACCGCAACAAGGAAGCCGTGGCCGCCGGAGGCCCCATCACGCCGCGCTACGACGGCTGCGAGGAGCCGTCGTGGATGAGCCACTACACCCGCCAACTCGTCACCGGCGAGCTGAACCTCGGGACGCAGGAGCGGGAGTTCCCCAAAGGGGCTTTCCCCGGCGGCGGCAACGCGGCCTACCGCAAGAGCGTCTTCGACGAGGTAGGCCTGTTCAACGTCGAGCTCGGCCGCAAGGGCAACAGCCTCATCGGTGCCGAGGAGAAGGACCTCTTCGACAAGATGACCTCGCGCGGCATGAAGTTCTACTACCTCCCGAACGCCATCCTCTACCACCTCATACCGCCCAAGAAACTGACACAAGACTACTTCGACCGGCTGACCTACGGCATCGGCGTCAGCGAACGCTGCCGCACTCTACAGATAAGCAAGCAGAAATACCACAAACGCCTGCTGAAAGAAGCTGTCAAGTGGGGCGGTACCCTGGTGCTATGGACAGGCTTCGCCCTGAAAGGGCAGTTGGCCAAAGGCAACAAACTGGTAGCCTTCCGCAAAAACGTCACACGGGGACTACTGAAAACCTAGAGAGCCATCTGGTTGTATTTTCTGTAAGGAGGTACCATTTTCCCGAAATGAGCCTTCAATCGCGGGTGTATATCACTTCCATACCAATCAGCCTCAACACTTTCGGGGAAAGAATTGATTGAGGAGGAGCAGATGGTAATTGCCCGGTCGACACTTGCGCCGAGCAATACCAAAAGTTGCATGTTGACCTTCTTGTCATATATGGCAACCTGTGGAAAATATTTTCGATAATCGAATCGATCGCGAGGATGCAGTTTGAGTAGCAGATTTTCCTCCCCATAACAGTGAAAAATCTTTTTAAGGATATCCACATATTCAGACTCGGACAGTATCTGGTCGTCAACCATTGGCTGGGTAAGAAACATGCAATGTCGACTGGATAAAAGGGAGATATCGTCTTTACCCACACTGAACACGTGCTTCACGAAAGCACGACTCTCCGATGAAGCGTCCGCCCACATCCGTTCCATCGACTTAATATACACTGGTTTGTCTTTAAAAACCACTGCGTCGTTTTCCTCGGTCAAATAGAATGCTGTGCACTGTGGATTGTTTCCCCATCCGAATACCGCCACAGGGCCATACAGCAGTTCTTCCATTTTACCTCGAAGAGTGTGACTTCGTTTCAGCTGCCGCTGATACTCGACACTTTTCAACTGCATGTTCTGCGAGATTCCTAGAGGACCGTCAGAAAGAAGGGCATATTTACATTTGCCAATAAACGACGGGGCAAATCCAACATCAAAAGCGAATACCTGGGCCGATTTGATAAAAGGGAACTTCCAACTGCACAACAATCGATCTCTAAACTTGCACAACGCCCTTCGCAGAGACATTTTCTCCCCTGTCTGTCCGAAAGACACTCTCACAGCAGCCAAATGCGATGCCACCTCAGTCGGTACAGCGTAGCCAAGAAAGTATGCGGTATGATTGGCCACTGTATCCTTGTCGAAAAGCAGCAAATACTGCAATAAAGCATGGATAGAGGGGGTTATGCAAACATGGGTAACCTCGTCATAAGGTATTGTCAACCGACCATCGGCTGAACAGATTTTTTTTTTAACCATTATTCTATACGCAGTTTACCAACAATCTTCTTTACGGGGGCATCGATTCTACGAGCTGTACGATGGGCATCTTCGGGATATAGGACCACGCATGTCCCCGGACGTAAAAGCATTCTGCCACGCTGAACAGAATCACGATATAGGACAACATCATTGAGGGTATCGTATTCGGTTGCACGGTGAAGCTTCATCACATCAGCTTTATATAACCATTCTTCTCCAGCAACCACCCTCTGAATGTCAATATATTTTCGATGTGATTCATAGACCGATTCATTTTCCATAGCTGGTACATATTCCATCACATTGTAGAAAAAGTCATCGCTTACCTCATGGCGCCCCTGTGATAGCTTTTCGTAGTCGAGAGACATGATATAATCTATCGCGTCATCAATGCAACAATTCATATGCGGGAAACTTCCCTGCTCTGAGATAATGAATTCGATAAAATCACGTACAGCTCCTTCACCGGAACGATTGGAAGAGACGAACTGACAATTGTCAACAACCGAGGAGATTGCATCGGACGGGCACCCAGCAAGTCCGCCGGCATTGCGTACAGATTCGATACACGGTAGGTCCAATAAGTCGTCCCCAATATAGGCCACTTCGCCCATGGAGCCATGATGAGTTTCGAGAATGCGTTTCAGACACCTCATCTTATCCCGGACACCCTGATGTAATTCAGCTATATTAAGTTCAGCACATCTATTTTGCAATATAAGACTTTCCCTAGCAGTAATAATAACCGGAATAATACCATAATGAGGCAATATTTCTTTAATGCCACAACCGTCTTTGACATCGAATGCTTTCATTGCTTCCCCGGTGGCGCCCATGTATATTTTTCCGTCAGTCAATGTGCCATCGACGTCCATTACCAGAAAGCGTATCATCTCAACAATCCCTTTACCTTTGAATAAACATCACTGGGCAACTCCGGCATAATCTTTCCAGTCTCCCACTTAATCTTCGGGATAAGGAGGGTCTCCGTCGGAATGAAAATATTCAGCAGACAAGGCTCGTCATCAATGAACCATTCCGAATAAGAATCCAATTCGGTATATGACTTAAGGGTTGCAGATCGAATGCCATATGCCAATGAAACCTTTTCGAAATCGGGAACACTGTAACCGCTGTCCATCGTTGTCTGAGCATAGCGATCGTGATAGGAGCCATGCTGTATTTCGCTAATCTTGCCAAGAGCCTTGTTATTTATGACAAGAATTTTTATGGGCAAATGCTCTCGGGCGACAACTTCGAGTTCCTGTATATTCATCTGTAGACCGCCATCGCCAGTGATACAAAAAGTCTTCCCCATGGCAATTGCGGCTCCGATGGCGTACGGCAGACCACAACCCATGGAACCGTATCCGCCACCAATCAGGATGCGTCCATCATAACCCTTAATGGTCAGGGATTGGGCGCACCAGCACTCATGCTGGCCCACATCGACAGTGACGATAGGATTTGTGGGGAGCAGTGAAGATATTTTCTCTATAACATTATTGCCATCCGTGTTATCAATGTGTTCCAGGATGCGTTTCGCTTCCATACACCGGCGATGCCAGTCGGGGAAAGTGCCGAAATCCTGAGAAAGAAGATACTTCATGAAATCGGAAGCATCCATCAAGTGCTTTTCTTCATGGTCTTTCACATTGCGGCTTAATTCGTATTGGTCCACATCGGCCCGGATCAGGTGCGCTTTGGGAGCAAACCATTCGGGCTTGTGTCCAATTTGGCGTAGACCAAGACGCGCTCCAACCGATATAACGAGATCCGCCTCTTCCAGAATCATGTTTGAGACCCGGTTGCCATAGGTACCGATAAAGCCAATCCTCAGGTCGTCCTGTGCCAGGTCTACGGCATTCATGGTCGTAAGTACAGGAATATCTGTCTTATGAGCAAATTCAACTATCATCGAGGCTGCACCAGCGGCGCGAACCCCGCTTCCAACCAGCAAAACAGGCTTTTTATATTTCATTCCACTTCTTGTTTTTGAATGTCATACGGAAAATCAATTATCACGCCTCCCTTGCGACCCAGTATTGCCATATTGTAGGCACGTGAAACAACGTCCGGAAAACCGATAGGGCTGAGTGGTGTGACTGAATATTTGGTAATGTGGCGGGTCATGGAGACTATGTCCATCTCCTGGAATCCATTCTGACGGATGCCGGAGAAACCTCGCTTCTCATTGGTGGGCACATTGCCACAAATACCCATTACCGGCACACTGTCGAACCAAGCATCTGCCAAGCCGCCAAACGCATTCACCGCACCCGGTCCGGAGGTGGTAAAATAAACACCTAGTTTGCCACTTGCCCGGGCATATCCGTTTGCCGCAAAAGAACACCCTTGCTCATTGTAGCAAACATGCACCTTTATTTCATTCCTACGGCTGTACAGAGCATCCATAAAAGGTACAATATATCCTCCGGCGTAGCCAAAGACATCCGTCACACCATTCTTTATCAAGTAGTCCACCAAATACTCAGAACAATTCATATCGTTTAGTTTTTCTTTTTATACTCGTTATAGCACTCGTCTAAATGGGAGAAATCCGTTTTCGAATATCCCGCGCCATATCTTGTTCGCTGCTGCGGGGGCAGCATCTCTATAACATTGAATATGTCGCTAATGGAGCTGTTGTGTTTCTCCCTCAGATGATTCACATTATCAACATGTGAATGTTTCGTTCCGCATACGTACATGGGAAGATCGTAACCCCAATGGACTTTGCCCAGGATTGGCAAAATATACTTTTCTATCGTTTCCAGCAGTATCTCAACATTGTATTCCGTTCCGCAATGCTTGTTTAGATAGTCTGCAAGTAATTCTGTCTTGGCATTACCGGCACCTCTTCCCATACCATATAGCGAGCCATCGATGCACACCTCCCTAACGGTTTCTCCCGCCAGATCCACCATCCTCTCCGCCAGGGCGCACGAAAGGCCAAGATTGTCATGCGAATGCAGGCCTATCATTATTCCTTCGTCAAGCAGTTTGTCGAATTGCCGGAAAATCTTTTCCAAATCCGTCATATACATTGCACCGAAAGTGTCCACTATGGAAAAAACAGCAGGTTTAATCTCATTCACCTGGTTTATCAACGCCTCTCTCTCCTTTTCCGAATAGCTGATGCTGTCCATAGGGTTGAACTGGACACTATAGCCCTTCTCCATTGCCGACTTGCAGAATCTCAATGATGCCTCAATTTCATGTTTTGCAAATGATATACGCAACCATTTGAAAGACTTTCCGTCACAGACATCCAACTCCTCTGGTGTATAACGGCTATTATCGCAAAATCCAAGATACGTGGTGCGTTTGGCATCCAACGGCAGATACTTGACCACATCCTTCGAATTGTGATATACGATAGTCTCTCCGTTATGTTTGCTCTGCAGAAAACCTGTTTCTGTGTAATCAATTCCTGCATCCACGAGCCCCTGCAGTATTCCTCTTACAAACTCCGGGGACGAGTTCTTGTCAAGAAGATAACCACCGTCCCTAATCGTGCAGTCCACTATGTGTACCTTTCCCATATCCTCTTATTCTTTTTCTTTCAGATGATTGTATATGGCTTGCGCCACCATCATGTCATATTCCGTGTCGATGTCCAAACTCTCAACGGGCTCCACCTCTACCAGGCAGGGCTTCTCCCCCACCCTTCTCGAATACTTTTCAAACACCCACTTCGGGAACACAAAAGCCCCCGACGTTTCCATGTAAATAGGTGCCAAATCCTGTGTTCGGGGAAAATGATCAACGTCGAAATTCATCGGCTTACCGTTCTGCCACAGAAAAGTCTGCACTTTCTCGACAGTGAAAGCCGAATCATACTCTGTCGACCCCACCACCACATCGACACACTTGTCGACACTCGCCGGCTTAGTGAATGGCGCCGTGGCATGCGAAACAACATAATAGTCGGCATCGACCTCCTTCATGAATTCTCTGATAATATCATTGCAATTGCATGCATTGCCGTCCAGGTATTCAGGCCTTTTCAAGAACCTCACCCCATCTATCAGGTAATCCTTGATGCGATCGCTGCTGCAATACACATACACCTCATCCACACGCTTGCATTTCATCAAAGTTTCTAGTATGAATTGCACCAAAGGCTTTCCATCCGAAAAAGGCCTCAGATTTTTTTCTTTGACCCTCTCGCTGTTCAGCTTTATCGGTACCATCGCTACAATCTTCATAATACAGTTTTTTTTATTCGTATAATTAAGTTCCTACTGCACAGTCCAAATCCTCCGCAAACGTTATCTTTCTGTTCCGCTCCTCCCCTTCCACCACAGCAATCTTTGTGCCGGGCATATAGGTGCGGACCACGCCGCAGTCGTCGGTGGCGCGGAACTGGGGATCCTGCAAAGCACACTGGTAGGCGTCGCGTATCAGCGGCAGACGGAAAGCCTGGGGAGTCTGTGCACGCCACATCAGGCGGCGTTCCGGTATGCGGGCCACGAAACGCGGAATGATAAACTCCGAACCTCCAGCGCCGAAATCAGAATTCAGGTCCGGATGCACCTCCCACACCGTGTCTGTGCTGGGAATGCCCACACCAACAGCCTCATGGGTCTTCAGCGCTTCGGTCACCCTCGTCACCACCTCGCCACTCACCCACGGCCGTGCCGCGTCGTGCAGCAGCAGGTTGGTGTCGTCGGGACAGTCGATGTAGGCCATCACGGCGTTCAACGTCGACATATAGCGTTCCGAACCGCCGTCGATCAACCGCGTCAGCTTCTTCCAGCTGTTGCGGGCCACTATGGCCTCCATTTCGCCCCGCCAGTCGGGGTGCACCACCACGGCCACCTCGTCGATGGCCTCGTGGCGGTCGAAGGTATCTATCGGGTACTCGATCACTGCCCGTCCCTGCAGCTGCATGAACTGCTTGGGCAATAAAACAGAACGCGACCCTGCGGAGCGAACTGTTTCATTGTACATACGGCTCCCCGTACCCCCTGCAAGTATGACCGCAATGTTCATCCCCTTATACTTTAAAGCTTAAACTTTTTATACAGCATCGCGAACAGTCCACCCCACAGCAGGACGGCTGCCAGCTGCATCCACCATTCGGTGCCGACCAGCACGGCCGGGACCAAGACAACGGCTTTCATGGCATAGTACACACCCTTGGCTGCCAACACGGAGACCAGCACCGCAGGCAACACGTTCCACTTGCGCGACAGCCAACCGAACATCGTGGCCACCGTGGCAAGCTCGGCCACCATGCAGACCATCTTGCCAGCCGCAGGCATACCCGTCAGCAGGCAGCTCACCAGCGGCATCAGCACCGCCAGCAGCAAGGCATTCCTCCAATCCTTACCAAACAATATGCCAGCAAGCAACAGCGCCAACATGGGGTTGACCGCGTACAGAGGAACCGCAAACAAGTGCGACGCGGCGGGAATCAGGCATGCCATGGTCACCAATGCCGTGTCCAACAATGCAAATCTTACAATAGGAGTCGATTTAACTTCTGTCATATCTCTTTTTATTATTTGTTTTTCTATATTATTTGCGTGCAAAAATACATCTTTTTTTCTATCCGCCAAAATAAAATATCTAATTCTGCGTTATTCAACCACATAATCTTAATATATAAGATACATTAGAATATAATACACCCCAACGACCAATGAAAAAAAGCATCTTCTTCCTCGTCGCAGCCCTGGTGCTCACCGCCGCCAGCGCCACTGCCCAGAACCAAGTCGACAAACAGGGCCGCCGCCAAGGCCACTGGATCCGCACCGACAAGGACGGATCGAAAATCTTCGAAGGCGACTTCAAAGACGGCCTCGAGACCGGCGTCTTCACCTACTACTACTCCAACGGCACCGTGCGTATGCGCAACACCTATAGCGTCCCCGGGCGCGTATGCCAGCACGAGGCCTACAACGAACAAGGACACCTCCTGGCCACCGGCACCTACAACCAACGCAACCGCGACGGGCTGTGGAAATTCTTCGCAGCCGACGGCCGCCTTGTCAAGGAGGCCTCCTACAAGATGGGCATCAAGGATGGCCGCCACGTCATCTACAACCGCAGCAACGACACTGCCGAAGTGACCTTTTGGCAAAACAACCGCCGCCACGGCCGTTGGTGGAAGCGCATAGGCCAGAATGGCTATATCACCGCCAACTATGTCAACGGCAACATCGAAGGCCGCCTTGTCGAATACGACGACAACGGCAAACTCGCTCGCGAGGGCTACTATTCCGGAGGCCTGAAGCACGGCGACTACAAGTACTATGAAGACGGAGCCCCCACCATCCGCGAACGCTGGAACTACGGCATGATGAACGACCGCGAGATTCTCCTCCGCGCCCCCCAGCCCCGCTGGGAATCCATCCACGACATTGTATGCATGGCCGCACAAGGCAAATCCAAAACCGTCATCGTGCTGCGCGACGGCTCCAAAATCGTCGCCAACGAGGCCAGCGAACCCATCTTCAACCGCGCCGGCGACGAACTCTTCGCTCTGGCCAACCGCAAGAGCGACATCACCGTTGCCCGCAAATGCGTCCAGGGCATTGGCAAGGACAAAGAGGGACGCGACATCGTACTCCTCGAACCGCAGCCCGACTTCGCCATCTTCCCCGACGAAGACGCCATCAAGATGATACGCTCCCTCGGCTACGAAGAACACTCCCCTCTTCAAGATATCATCAATCGATGAATATCGGCACTTACATAACGGAAAAAAAGAAGCGCCCCGCAAGACAGCAGGGCGTTTCCTCCATTAAACACTATTACAAAATCCAAAATTTAGAAGGTATTCTGGAAACCTTTTTTCCTTATCATTTGGCGCGTTATACGCGTTTTTCTCTCTCGATTTCGGCTGCAAAGATACAACTATTTTCCAAACCGACCAAATTTTTTTTACTCGATAGCGAAAAAGAACACCCAAAAAGTGCATTTAATATCGATAACTCATTATCTAATAGGACCTAATTAAACTGAAAAAAAAACAAAAAAAATAATGAAAATAGCTGCTCATACCCTTGGATGCAAGCTCAATTACGCCGAAACGTCCGACATTTTGCGCCGTTTTTCCTCTTTTGGGCACACCATTGTCGACTTCCACGAGGCGGCAGACCTCTATATCATTAATACATGCACAGTTACGGCCGTCGCCGAGAAGAAATGCCGCACCATCATACGCCAGGCCCACCGCCTCAACCCCGACGCACAGATAGCCGTCATCGGCTGCTTCGCCCAGGTGGCAGCAGCCGACATCGAGCGCATCCCCGGCGTCACCCTCGTCCTCGGCAACGACCGCAAACACCTCCTGCCAGAGATAGTGGAGAGTGGAGAGTGGCCAGGGGTCAGTGCCCAGTGGTCAGTGCCCAGTGGCCAGTCGGCTGACGCACAAAACACTAACACAATAACGCCTGCCCGACCGCAGGGAGCGGCCTTGAGCACCGCTGAATCAAATCAAATTAGCGAAAAATCACACAATAACGCAATCACCAATACCTTCCCGCTCCAGTACTCCTCCGGCGACCGCACAAGAACCTTCTTCAAAATACAGGACGGCTGCGACTACTTCTGCACCTACTGCGCCATACCTTTCGCCCGCGGCCGCTCGCGCTCCGCCACCATCGAGGAAACCCTCTGCATGGCCCGCCGCATAGCCGACGAAGGAGCCAAGGAGGTAGTGCTCACCGGCGTCAACACCGGCACCTTCGGACAAATGGACCGCCGGCATCCTGCCGGCACCACCCCCTCCGAACCCATGGACCGCCGGCATCCTGCCGGCACCACCCACCCCGAACCCTTCCTCGACCTGCTCCGCGGTCTCGACGCCATCGACGGCATCCTCCGCTACCGCATCTCCTCCATCGAACCCAACCTCCTCACCGACGACATCATCCGCTTCGTGGCCTCCTCGCGCGCATTCCTCCCCCACTTCCACATCCCCCTCCAGGCAGGCTCCGACCACGTGCTGCAACTCATGCACCGCCGCTACGACACCGCCCTCTACCGCGCCAAACTCGAACGCATCAAAGAACTCATGCCCGACGCCTGCATCGCCGCCGACATCATGGCCGGCTTCAACGGCGAAAACGAGGAGGAGTTCCAGAAGACCCTCGACTTCGTCGCCTCACTCCCCATCTCCTACCTCCACGTCTTCACCTACAGCGACCGCCCAGGCACCGCCGCCCTCCGCCTCGGCGAGAAGATTCCCGTCCCCGTCCGCCACGAGCACACCGCCCGCCTTCTCGAACTGAGCAACCAAAAGCACCAAGCCTTCATCCAAAGCCAGCTCGGCAAGACACGCCCCGTCCTCTGGGAGAGCAAACAGGTTGACAAGTCGATGGGTCCCGATACCTTATCACCCAATCAACCTATCAACGTGTCAACATTCATGGAGGGCTGGACGGACAACTACATCCGCCTGGCACGCCCCTACGACCCGCTGCGAGTCAACACAGTCGAAAACGTTGAGGTGCGACGCGAAGACATCGTCCGCGAATAGCATACCTCCCCCTCACCCATTTCCGTATCAAAAAAAAAGAACGCTCCTTGCCATCCTGCCGGCAAGGAGCCTTTTTTTATACCCATAAAGCAACTACGCTATTGATAATCAACAGATTGACAAACCCGTTTCATTTTTTTTCAAAACAGCCTGTTTCACCCGGAAAAACGCCAAACACAACACGCTGATAATTAGCATCTTCTCCTACTCCCCTCTTACTCCTCTCTTACTCCTCTCCTACCCCTCTCTTAAAAAAGAAAGAGATGACAAGCAGCAGATAAGAAGAGGACAAAACGAAAGGTTTTTCGAAGTCCGAAACCTCTGCCTGAAACAAAAAAAGAGAGGCTCCCTCGCGATGAGGGAGCCTCTCTTTTTTCATTCTTGCCTATTGCAAGCAGGTGTTATTTCTTCTCGCAGCTTTTGCAGCCACCGAGGAACTTGTAGCACAGGCCGGCGAGACCGGCACCCACGAGCGGGGCCACGATGAAGAGCCACAGCTGGCTGCAGGCGCTCCAGCCTTCAGCGTTGCTGAAGAGGGCCTGGCTCAGCGAGCGGGCGGGGTTGACGCTGGTGTTGGTCAGCGGGATGCTGATGAGGTGGATGAGCACCAGGGTGAGACCGATGGCCAGGCCGCCGAACTTGCCGTTGGCGTGGCGGTCGTCGGTGACGCCGAGGATGACCATCAGGAAGACGAAGGTCAGCAGGGCCTCGACCAGGAAGGCACCGCCGCAGCTGACGCTGAGGTAGTCGGCGTTGCCGGTGGCGGCGGCGAACTCAGCGCCGTAGCCGTTGGCGGCGAAGACGCCCGTGGCACCAAGGCTGGCGGCATTCCAGATGCAGAGCAGCACAGCACCGGCGATGATGGCGCCGACGCACTGGCTCACCCAGTACAGCAGCATGTCCTTCAACGACATACGGCCGTTGACCCACACGCCGAACGAGACGGCGGGGTTGAGGTGGGCGCCGCTGATGTGACCCACACCGTAAGCCATAGCAATGACAGTGAGGCCGAAGGCAATGGCCACACCGAGGAAACCTACGTGTCCGAACAGCGCGGTACCGCAACCGCCGAGCACCAGCACGAATGTACCCAGACATTCGGCAAACATCTTGTTGGTAATCTTCATAATGTTACAGTTTTAGTTGTTAAACAATTTGCCCTATTAACGTAAATTTAACTAAATTATTGTACAGGACAATATTTTTTTCATAACCCTTAACTCATAACTCTTAACTCATAACTATCTCAAACGCCACGTCCATCATCTTGGTGAAGGTGGTCTGGCGCTGTTCGGAGGTGGTGGCTTCGCCGGTGAGGAGGTGGTCGGAGACGGTGCAGATGCCGAGGGCCTTCTTTTTGGCGTAGGCCGCGTTCATGTAGAGCTGCGCAATCTCCATCTCCACGGCAAGCACGCCCATGCGCTGCCAGCGGTCGTTGTGGGCGTTGACGGCGTAGAACATGTCGGACGAGAGCACGTTGCCCACTTTGTGGCGGTAGCCCATGCGCTCGCAGGCCTCCACGGCGCGGCGCGCCAGCTGGAAGTCGGCGATGGGGGCGAAGGTGCCGGGCAGCTCGTACTGCGCAGCGTAGTTGGAGTTGGTGCAGGCACCGGTGGCGATGACGATGTCGCCCACGTGGAGGTCCTCCTGGATGGAACCGGCGGAGCCCACGCGGATGATGGTCTGCACGTCGTAGAAGTTGAAGAGCTCGTAGGTGTAGATGCCTATCGAGGGGCCGCCCATGCCGTGGCCCATGACGCTGATGCGGCGGCCGCCCAGCATGCCGGTGTAGCCCAGCATGCCGCGTACCTGGTTGAAAAGCACGGGATTCTCCAGGTAGTTCTCGGCCATGAACTTGACGCGCAGCGGGTCGCCCGCCATAATGACGGTCTCGGCAATCTCGCCTTTCCGTGCGCCAATGTGTGGTGTAGGGGTATTATCCATATTCATTCTTATTTATCTCGTTTATTCTTTATCCATGACGCCCTTTTTAACGAAAGTTTGTAAAAAATATTGCGCCACGGAGAGGAAAAACAGCTCACCAGATCATGCATCCGATTAGCCTTCCGACACCATTATTCTTTCGTAATCCTCATTATTCTGGTATGGACGCACCGAATCATGAGGCGTGGCGTTTCTGTTCTTCTTGAAGTTCTCTGCCTGTTCGAAGATGGCCTTGAAGACTTCGTCGCGTGTGGCAGGCGGGTATTTGTGCTTTGCCAGCGTGAGGATAATCTGCACCTTTAGCTGCGCCTTGATGTCTGCTTTCTTGTCCCAGTCGATGTATTGTGTCTTGTCGTCGACAACGTTCTTGACATCTTTGGCAAGGGCGATGTACTGCTCTTCGGTATATTCGTTTAGAAATCCGTACTGTTCGGCCACGGATTTCAGTATGTCGTAGAAGGCTTTAACCTCGATGTTGGGAATGCCTTCAGGCAAGACGCTGTCTTTCTTGATTTCCTCGAACAGTTGTGCTAGCTGGTTGGCCACCTCGGTCACTATCTCGTCGGCCAGCACGATGTCGTCCGAACGGTCGTTGTACTTGTCGATAATGCCGTTCAGGCGGTTGGTGAAACTGACTGCCTTGACCTTGTTCACCTTCTTCACGCTGTCGATAACCCTTTTCAGAAGCTGTTCCATCAGTTTCACCTTGGTGTTCTGATAGGGCAGCCGTTTCAGTTTCTCCATATACTGAGAGGCCAGCAGGTCTATCTGCTCCGTATTGTCGAGCCGCATCGTGTTGATGGCGACCACCTCCTCCGATACGAGTGCTTCGTTGACCAGTTGCAGCACGTGGCGGTTCATCTGCGTGGCATCCGGCGACTCGCCAGTGGTGGTCTTGTAGATGATGGAACGCACGCCCGAAAAGAAATGCACGTCGTTCACCTCTTCTCTGGCGACGCGGTCGTCGCCTGTACACATATTGTATGCCGACTTCATTATGCCCACGTGCTTCATAAAACGTTTCTCCAGCTCGTCGGTCTGCTGTATGCGCTCGGCGGCAATCTGCAATGCGTCCAGTTGCTCCAGAGGTGTGCCAGTGAAGAACTTGCTGTAGTCAAACCCATTGAACATACGCCGCAGCAAGTCGAGCTCGTCTTTGAACAGCTTGACGGCGTTGTCGATGGTTTCGACAGGCGTCTCGTTCTGTCCGCCGTTGGCGTAGCGCTTCATTGCCTGGTTGAATTTCTTCTTTATGCCCAAGTAGTCCACTATCAGGCCCTTGTCTTTGCCTGGATAGTTGCGGTTCACACGGCTGACGGTTTGAATCAGCGTGTGCATCTGCAGCGGCTTGTAGCAATACATAGTGTCCAGACAGGGCACGTCGAAGCCCGTTATCCACATATCCACAACGATGGCTATCTTGAAGTTCGACTTGGCTTCTTTGAACTGCAGGTCGAGCCGTTTGCGTTCCTCGTCGGTGCCCAGCAGGTTGTACAGTTCGGGGTCGTCGTCCTTCTGGCGGATGAATACCATCTTGATTTTCTCGATGGGCTTTATCTTTTCAGCCTCTTCTTTCGTCAGCTGCTCGCCGTCGCTGCATATTTTCTTCTCTGCCCATTCGGGGCGCAAGGCGATTATCTCCTTGTATATGGCATAGCCTATTTCGCGCGTGGCGCAGACAATCATCGCTTTACCCTTCACGGTGCTGCCTTCCTCCACCCGACGCTCGTAGTGTTGGACGAAGTCTACAGCCAGACGGTGTATCAGGTCGGGACTGCTCAGCAGCACGCTCATCTGCGTCATCGCCCGCTTGCTTTCCTCTATCTGATAGTCCGTCGAACCCTCTTCGGCACATTTGTCGTAGTAGGCTTCGATTTGCTTGACCAACTCGCTGTCGGCAAACACGTGCGAGGCGCGCCCCTCGTACATAATGGTCTTGGTGATGCCGTCGTTCACGGCTTCAATCATCGAGTATTCGTCCACGATGCCGCCAAAGACATCCAGCGTGGCGTCGATGGGAGTGCCTGTGAAACCGACGTAGGTGGCGTTGGGCAGCGAGTCGCGCAGGTATTTGGCGAAGCCGAACGAGCGGCGGACGCCCTTGTCGGTTATCTCGATTTTCTCGTCGAGGCTTGTCTGTGTGCGATGGGCTTCGTCGCTGATGCAGATGATGTTGGCGCGGTTGGAGAGCAGGTTGATGTCTTTGGAGAATTTTTGTATCGTCGTCAGAAACACGCCGCCGCTGGTGCGTCCCTGCAGTTTCTGTCGCAGGTCGTCGCGGCTCTCCACCTGCTCTATCGTGTTGTCGCCAACAAACTGCTTGGCATTCAGCAGCAGGCGCGATAGCTGGTCGTCCAAGTCGGTGCGGTCGGTGATAAGTATGATGGTAGGGCTGCACAGGGCTTTGCTCTTCATCAGCAGGCGCGAGAGGAACAACATTGTCAGCGACTTGCCGCAGCCCGTGGCACCGAAGTAGGTGCCTCCCTTGCCGTCGCCGCCGGGATTGAGTTTGCTGTGGTTGAGTATGTTCTGGTACAGGGCGCGGGCCGCGAAATACTGCGGATAGCGGCAGATGAACTTCTGCTCGTCCTTGGAGGTGTCGGGGAAATAGACGAAGTTGCGTATAACGTCGATAAGGCGGTCTTTGCGCATCAGGCCAGCAATCATAGTCCGCAGCGAGCTGATGCCGTCGCCCGCCTTGTCCTTGGCATTCACTTTGCGCCAGGCGTAGAAGAACTCGTAGGGCGTATAGAGCGTGCCGAACTTGTTGTTCACCCCGTCGGAGATGACGATGAAGGCCGTGTATTTGAACAGCGAGGGGATATCCCTCCGGTAGCGGATGGTGAGCTGCTTGTAGGCATCCTCGATGGTGGTGTTCTGCTTCAGGGCATTCTTGAACTCGAATACCACCACGGGCAGGCCGTTGACGAAGACGATGGCATCGGGGATGCGGTGTTCGCCTTCGACGATGTCGAATTGATTCACCACCTTGAAGATGTTGTGACGCAGGTTCTTCTCGTCGTAGGCGATGGGGTAGATGTAGAGGTTCTGCTTCGAAGCGTCCTCGCGCTTCAGCGAAAAGCCGTCCATCAGCAGGCTCAGCGTGTGCCGGTTCTCCTCGTAGAGCGACAGACCCTGCTTCTGCACGATGACGCGTATGGCGGCTTCCACCTCGGTGTCGGTGATGCCGTCGCTACTGTAGCGGTTGCGCAGATATGTTCGCAGGTCGTCGCGCAGCACCACCTCGTCAAGGTCGCGCTCAATCGCTTCACCTTTCACGTGCTCGTACCCCTGTTCCTGCAACAAGGCTATAATCGATTCTTCCAACTGCTTTTCGTTAAAATACGGCATAATGCTATTCTCCTTTTGTTAATTCGTTATATAGTGCCACGCCCTTTACCGTGAGCAGATATTTTTGTCGGGGGTGGTTTGGTCGGTCGGGGTATTTCCGGCGTACAAACTTCTCCTTCATAGCAGGCTCAAGATGATAGTCAATGAAATTCTTGCGATCCTTTAGTCCTTTGTTCTCCATTATCTGTTTTATGCCCAACTCCTCGTCCCCTATTGCAAGTATAAGCTCAATTATTAAATCATTACTTGTATAGAATTTACTATTTGGATTTAAGTTATTTATAAGTGAACTTGTGGGGGTACTTGTAGGGGTACTTGTGGGGGTACTTGTGGGGGTACTTGTGGGGGTGCTTGTGGGGGGTGCGAGATTGGGTTGTACACTCCATTCTTGGGTCGGATGGATATGTAGGTAACGGTTTCTTAGGTCCCACTGCTCGCCCAACAGCAAATTGCGGAAGAAACGCTCCAAATACACAGGTGTATAGTCTATTCCCTTGGCCACATTACGATAGTTGGCTCGTACCAGCGCATTGCGGAAATACCACGAGTGACTGGCAAAAAGGTCATTCTCAACATCAAACCCCAACGAACGTAAATAAAGGATTGTGAAAACGGCAGTGGTACGAGTGTTGCCTTCAGGGAAAGCGTGAATCTGCCAAATCCCCGATACAAATCTGGTTATGTGTGCAACAGTCTCGTCTTGGCTTTTCCCTTTGTAAACGAAATTGCGTTCCTGTTCGATGTCATAGTCGAGAGCGCCACGCAGGTCTTCCCAGTTCAGATAACGCACAGTGTCACCCTCCAACACCCACTCCTTCTTGGTGATGTCATAATGGCGAAGTTCGCCCGCGTGTTTGAAAACGTCCTCGAATATACGACGATGAAGGCTGACAAGGCCGTTGGTTGTGAAGTTGAGTGTATCGGATGAGAGTATTCTTTTGATGTTTTTCGAGGCCTTGTCTGCCTCTTCCTTGTCATCATCGTCCGCATCACGCACGGTCTTGCTCTCATAATAGCTTTTCAAAAGCCTGTCCACCTCGTCAATTGTGATTTCACCTTCGATATTCCGCCGTGCCAAATCGTTCAGATAGTCCGATGTCTTCAGACCATCCACCGCCTGAAGTCCAATGGCAGTACTCCAAGCGTATGCAGCCTCCCGTTTCGTGGGTTCTTCTTGACGTATGTACTCGCTAAAATCCAAACTGCTATCTTTCATTGTCTTATCTTTATATTATCACATTTTTCGGCTTAATTTGGTGGGAAAAATCACATTTTTTGACCAAAAATCACATCAAAAATCACATTTTTCATATTTTTATTTGTTCAACACTCCTTCTATGTCCCTTCGGTGATCCTTCGACGATTGTCCAGTTTCCTGTCCACTGTCAGCAGGCTGATGGCAACCTTCCAGGCCACCGCTCGTTTCCACTTGTGCGGTTCGCTCGCAACAATATACTCGTCAAAGTACAAATATCCGACTACCATTATTTTGTTTAACAATTGTTTACACAGACATTCTGTTGTTTAGAAATGGGATTTTCTCATCTTTCCTTTCGTAGGTTACGCAAAAACAGTTTTACTGATATCCTAAATTGTGGGTGCACTAACATTAGAATAGTATTGCGTTTCTTAAATAAGACTTAATAGTTCTTGTTCGTAATTTGATAATAAACCTTTAATTTTAATTGAATTTTTTCTTACAAACGCAAGCACCTCATCTTCTGTCATCTTATTTGGAATATGAGAAGAAAATTTACGAATTGTTGAAGCAGGAAGACCATACTCTACCAAAGCGGTCAAATTAGATGGCAAAAAATCTGATTCCAACTCTTGCACATAATAACTGTATGAACCCGCTGGCAAGTTATTTTTCTCAAAAGCATATCTCTGTAATGAGTCAATCACTCTTAATGACTTAGGTATCACATACTGGAACCATGTTCTATGTATCCTAAATACTTTTTCTACAGCAGTGTCATAGCAATTCTCGTCACCTGTTTCTTTTTTTTCACAAAGATATTTGTATTGTTCTTCAACCAAATGGGTAAGGCTCTTGTTTCTCATGTATGAGGAAAGAATTGTACATAATTGATTTACATTTAATATACAATTGTCAAATGGAAGGAGGTCGCATTCTTTAGCAATATTAAATGTAGCTAATAGATTGTCCCAATTGGGTAGGTTTTTCCATGTTATCTCCTTCCATGTTTTTTGTTTAACCTTTTGAATAATATAATCTAATGTTTTTATTTGATTGATTATACTAACACCATTCTTTTTAAAAATGCTTAGCAACTCCTCTGGAATCTCATTTAATTTCTTATACCTTTCTTGGTTGGGTAATATGACTTCATTTTTTTTGATATTTACTAATATTTCAGAAGAAATATCTTCCTGATCACAGAATGGAATATCAATAGATAATTTCATTTTAGGAGGGGTCGGTATGAAATTATAAATGTATCCGATATAATGCTCCATCATACGGCCAGCACGTCCTTTAATATTACAAAAATCGAAATAATCCAATTTGTTTCCACCCTTATTGTCATCAAAAATAACAACATTATGGGCGCTCGTATTAACACCCTCAATAATTGTTGAAGTACAAAAGATTACGTTTAATTCTTTTTGATTGAAATATCTAACAATACTATTTCCTATATGTTTTGGAAGAGATGCGTCATGTATTCCTATTCCGAATTTGATGTACTTATTTAGGCTCCATTTGGGAAAAGATTCATCCATCCAGTCACAAATTGGTAGATTTCGTTCAAGATGCCTTTCGTTTTCCAAAAAACGGAAATATCCATCTGCTATTTTTCGGCAACGAGAAGGACTTGAACAGAACACTAATGTTTGTTCATTTCTCAGTTTTTCATTTAATAGTTTATATAAAGCTGCATTCTTTGCAATCTCTCGTTTCCTTTTTGGCAAATCCACATTATATGATTTTGTCATATCTATAATTTGACTATCAACCAAAGAATATGAAGTATCAAAGTACTTGACATCATATCGCTTCTTGAAAGTATCAGAGATTGACGCATTAGGTCCCAAAAAATAAAACTGAGGTCTATACATATTATATAAACGTAGGAATGCGTTGTTAAGAGCATTTACTCTGTCATTGTTGTTTACCCCTTTCCTTACACTATCCATACGCTTTATGCTTAATTTATAGAATTCGTCTATAATCAAAAAATCAATTTTAGGAAATTCACCATATTCAACAACCCTTTCTGCTGTCAATAGAAATAAATTGCCCTGCTCTGAAGAAGGCGGTTGAGTTGTCCTCACAATTATTTTATAGAACTGATTATATTTTTTCAATTTTCGTCTTGTCTCATCAAGTAATGCCAATGTCGGTTGGATCACAACAATATTTTTATATTTGCGAGATGAAACAATTTCTTCAATAAGTAAACTTTTCCCAAAACTTGTTGGAGCACTTACAACAACATTCCTCCCCATGAAAATAAAATCGGATATTTTCTTTTGTTCAGAATGCATATATACATTTTCTATATAATGTGATTTATGGTATTGTTGTCGTATCTTTTCTGCGAGTGTGGTTTCTTCGCTATTTTCTTCATAACATCTTTGTAAATATGGATAATATCCAACTGCTTCAATAATATCACACCAAATGGCTTTTAAATCGCCTGGGATTATACTCCATTTATCTAACACATGAATTACAATCCTCTCAACTTGGGAAAGACTTTCACTATCTCCCAATGCCAATAATTGTGAGCATGATTGAATTAAATTGAAATCAAGAAATTCTCCATTTGAACTATGGTCGATACTATTTATTATATCTTCAAACATTACTTTCTCAATCATAGCTGTTGCAGTATATTTAATTTTTTATGTGCATTAACAACGAACTCATGTTTGTCTTTTACGGGCATTAAAAAAAGAATAATATTCAATTGCTCCTTTAGTGGAGCATCATTATTTTTGTCAAAAAAAACTTTTAACTTCCTTGTATTAGCTTCTAAAACAGGGGCAATATCAATAATTTCTTTTTCTAATTTCTTCCTGTATGTATCATCAGAATAAATACAGAGTAATGGTACATTCAAGTTAGAAATCAAATCAGAAAGCAATTTGTTTTGAGCCAGTCGGTTAATCCAATACTCGCGATCGGGAATTGTATTATTATCAACACACTTTTTGATGATTGAAAACTCACTTTGCATATAAGCGGTGTTGAAATGATCTTTAAGATCATTAATAAGAGCTTTAACGCCACCTTCACCATCGCTGTATAATTTAGACTCGCCTAACCACAATATTTTTTCTTTGGGTGAGATATGAACTGCATCAAAGCCGTGTGCAGGCACACCTCGTGAATCCTTAAAATAGACCTTTGAAATTAATGGAATTGTCCCTTTAAATTCCCTTAATAAAATATGTAGTAAGATTTCCCCAAATTCACCTCTGCTATAAGATCGGTGTTTCTCTGCTTTCTCTTTGTACGATTCATCTCCATCAATATAATATTTGTTTATTGCTTCATACTCATCTGTTTTATACAATGCATTGGCTGCTTCCCTGATTTTTTCCATAGCATTGGCGGTCGTTATTTCCTCATAAGCCGCAAAAACATATTCAGGCAATGCGTTAAATAGCATATTAGAAATTTGATTGTCAGGATAAATCAGATTACCTGCATCATCCATATCTGTTCTAAACATAAATGAAGACAATTCTTCTTCATCAACTATGCACTCTATAATATTACCTGTATCAAAATACCTTGACATATTTATCAGTGTTTATTGCCCCATCTTTGCCATAAGCAAAGACTGTATTTGTGATAGTTTTTGGTTCTCTAAAGCGGTTACTTTCATTAATGCAAATAATGTATTAACATTCTGACAGAATGTGTTCATCGTGGTTTTATCAGGTAATAATATACTTAGTTTTTTTAGAATTTCGGTCTTTAAATTAATAAAGATTGCTCCATTACCTTCTGCTACCAAATCTTTTCTAATGTGTTGAAATGTAAGATATAAAAATATCAATGGGATTTGTGGGTTATCAAAATAAAGCCAACCATCATGAATACAACTATCAAGCTCCAGAAATTTTGGTAGCCCGGGACTTGCACTATTTGATAATATCAAATCTCCTGTATGTCGATAAACTGTACTAGATAAACCGTCCTCTTTAATAAACTCCTTTACTTCAAATATAAAGGGCGATTTTGCATTTGTGGCATCCGATATTTTCAACCAAGGAAGTCCTTCTGTTGCCATATATTGGTCTATTGGGCGAGGTGAAGAGCCTCGCTTGATATCTACTAATGTGCCAAGTTCTGCTATTCTCCAGCCTTGGGGGAGGTTTTGTTTGTCGATGCCAGCGACGAAGGTTTTGTGGTAGAGGGCTTGGGCGGTGGCTTCGAGTTTTTCAATCATCTGATTGTTGAGGCGGATGCGGCGCGTCAGCGTCTCGTATTCCGACACGATTTCCCGCTGTCGCCCAATGCTCGGAACAGGGAGTTGCATATCCATCAAGGCCTCCTTACCAAGACCTCCACGCACATCCGCATCCGTATAAAACCAAGCATTGCGGTCAAACTCCTTACGACAGAACCACATCATAAGATATTCGGGCAACAACTCGTCCGTTTTGGTTACCTCAAACACAAAATAGGCGGGCGAAACAATGATAGGTTCGTCATCAGTCTGTATTGCCATAGGAATCTTCTCATCCCGTCCAACGTGCATTAGATTACAAGCAAACTGATTCTTGGAGACAAGTTTGTAAGTGGACAAGTCTGTTCCAATGACATTGGCAACCGAAGGCATAAAATGTTTGTCAATATTAATGCCCTTGGGTTCCGTCACCTTCAACTCCCTGTTGCGGACATTCACCTCGCGGATGTAATCGCCTAATCTATGATATTCCATTAATCCTCAACTACTAATACAACTTTTTATCGTTTTTATGCAGTTTGTACATTCTGTATAATTCTTGAAAGTTTTGCAAAAACTTTCAAGAATTATCACATTACTTATGTATTAATTCGTCAAAGTCATCGCTTCTAATATAGCCTCTTTTTACATTGTTGATTTGCACATCAACAAGGAATCCACGTTCTATAAGTTCAGTCAAATCTTTTCTTGCTGTAACCAAGGAAACATCAAACATATTCTGCACATCTTTTACTGTAATTACGTCAGCTGGATCATCTACAAAGTGTTGAATAATCCGTGCCTGCCTTTCGTTGATATTTCCAAGTGAAATAAATGAATTTGCATTAATCTTCTCTCTTTGTTTGCGGTTGATATACTCTTTAAGTTGCTTGAAGGATATGCTTAAGACCCTAAGGTTATATGCCACAAAATAGCCAAGATCACGCTCGTCATTCTCTGTGTATAAGAACGACATTTCATACCTTGTCTTCGATTTGATAATCACCCTGGATATGGACATGTATTCAGTGAGCATATACCCTTCTTTTAGCATATACCAATAAAACAGGGCACGTGCAGTACGACCGTTACCATCCACAAACGGATGCATGTATGCAACCATAAAATGGATGATAATGCCACGAATGATGGGATGGATAAAGACCGGGCTGTCTTTGTCGTTGAAAAAAAAACAGAGATCGTTAATGAATTGCGGAATGTCTTCGGCCGATGGTGGAGTATGTACAATCTCACCATCTATGGCATTCTGTACAACAATATTGTCTTCGTTTGTTCTGTATCGACCCGCATCTTCGCTATTCTTCAACGTTTTATCTGTCATCAGTTTGTGAATGTACAGAAAAGACTCTTCGGTAAGAGGTTCATTCTTGTGTTCGGCCACATAGCGGATAGTCTGGTAGTTGTTGAAAATCATCTGCTCCGACTTGTCCTTCGGGGAAAGTCCTTTCTTTAGCATATCTTTTGCAAAAAGACGAGTAGTGGACGCTCCCTCCATTTTGCTTGAATAAATAGCCTCTTCCATAAGAGAGCTCATTTGATAGTGAAGCTTCTCGGTTTTTTGAGGCGCGGTCTCTGCATCCCAGAAACTACCAAAGTTCATATCAAACTCGTGGCAGAGCTTTTGCATATGATTTGTTACGGTAAGAGTAATTCCGTATTTGTCCCAAACAACAATTTTACCTTTTAAACGTGATGCTTTGACATAGGTCCATAGCATTTCAGCAGTAAAATTATCAGGTAAAGGCTTTTTGTGTTTCACCTTGTCCCAATACAAATACTCTTCATTGATGCTATCAATCATCTTGTCTATTTCGGGCGAAGACTTTCCTAATACAGCATCAACCAACGATTTCCGGTTTGTTTTTGGGGGCGTTTCTATCATAAGATTGGATATTAATTCGGCTGCAAAGATACGAATATTTTTTGATAATTCTTGAAAGTTTTACAAAAACTTTCAAGAATTATCAGATTTTATACCCTAACTTTTCAAACAATTCTTTCAGTTCCTTAGTGCTTGCTTCCTCCTGTTGCAGCAGGTCGCGGAGGTCGGCTTGAAGCTCGCGCATCTTGGCATCGAAGTCCACCTGCTCGTCGCGGTTGCGGAACTCGATGTATTTGCTGGGCACGAGGCTGTAGCCTTTCTGCGCAATTTCGTCGCGGGTGGCGGAATAGCAGTATTCGGGCTCGTTGCGGTAGGTCTGCTCGTGGCCTTGCTGCTGCCAGTTGTGGAAAGTACGGACGACGGTGTCGCGCGTCTCCTGGTCCAGTTCCACATATTTCTTTTCGAAGGGAATGCCCATCTGGCGCAGGTCCATAAAGAGCACCTCGTTCTCACGGTCGCGGTAGTGGATTTCGCGTCCGTTCTTTGTCGCCACGTGTGCCTTCTTGTTGTTGTTCAGTATCCAGAGCGTCACGCTGATGTCGGTGGAGTAGAAGAGGTTGCGCGGCAGTATGAGGATGGCCTCCACCTTGTCGTTGTCGATAAGTTTGCGCCGTATGGCCAGCTCGGTGCCGTCGGCACTCAAGGCGCCGTTGGCCAGCAGGAAACCCGCAGTGCCATTGGTGGAAAGCTTGGAGAGTATGTTGAGAATCCATCCGTAGTTGGCGTTGGAGGTGGGCGGCGTGTCGTAACCACTCCAGCGTGGGTCGGAGGTGAGCTGGTTGCTCTCGCGCCAGTCTTTCTGGTTGAAAGGCGGGTTGGCCATTATGTAGTCGGCCTTGAGGTCGCGGTGCTGGTCGTTGTGAAAGGTGTCGCCCTGACGTATGTCGGCCGAGATGCCGCGGATGGCCAGGTTCATCCGTGCAAGCTTGAAGGTGGTGTTGGTGTTCTCCTGTCCGTAGACGCTGATGTTCTTCTGGTTGCCGTTGTGTGCCCGGACGAATTTCACCGACTGCACAAACATACCGCCCGACCCGCAGCAGGGGTCGTAGATCTTGCCGTCGTAGGGCTCGATGAGCTCGGCGATGAGGTTCACCACCGACTTCGGCGTGTAGTATTCGCCCTTGCCCTTGCCTTCGGCTATGGCGAATTTGCCCAAGAAGTACTCATACACGCGGCCTATCAGGTCGTTCTCGGCATCGCGGACGGTGTCAAGCCTGTTGATTTCGTCGAGCAGCGAGGCGAACTTGGTTTTGTCCAACCCCAGGTTTGAGTAGTAGTTGTTTGGCAACGCTCCGGCCAACTGCTTGTTTTTCTTCTCGATGTTGGAGAGGGCATCGTCTATAATCTGGAAGATGTTGGGTTGCTTGGCATTCTCCATTATGTATGTCCAGCGGCACTCTTCGGGCAAGTAGAAGACATTCTCGGCCGTGTAGAACTCCACCTGGTCGATGTATTCCTGCAGGCCCGAATCCAGAAGCTCCTGCTTGCGCTGCTCGAAACGGTCGCCGGCATACTTGAGGAAGATGAGGCTCAGCACCACGTGCTTATATTCGGCCGGCTCGACGGCACCGCGCAGCTTGTTGCACGACTCCCACAGAGCGGCCTCCATACTTTTGACAGCCTTTGGTTTAGCTTGATTGCTTGTTCTTGGCATATATTATTCTATCAGACAAATTGTTTTTCTAATAAACTGCAAAGATACACAATCTTTTTGAATTGGCAAAAAGTATTTTTTAACGGCTGTTTGCATGAATAGCGCCTGCGTTCCAAAGTGGTCGGCAGTTGTTCCGACGGGGTTGGTCGGACCAACAGCGGAGGAACCTCGGAGCTACTACGGTGTTACCATGGAGGCAGGCAAAGTTTGAGTAAAAGATGAGCAAAAGGTGAGTAAAAGGTGAGTAAAACCTATAGACTCACTTGTGACTATAAATCAAGTCGTTGGGATATTGTAAAATCAAGCGGCAAGTGGCAGACGCCACTTACCGCTTAATTCTGTATAGCACAAGGCATTATCAGTAGCTGCGGGCGAAGACGACGCGGCGGTGGCTGGGCTTACCGCTGTAAATGCACTTGCCTTCTTCTTCGGGGGCGTCGAAGGGGATGCAGCGGATGGTGGCCTTGGTCTCTTCCTTGATGCGCTCCTCGGTTTCCTGGGTGCCGTCCCAATGGCAGAGGAGGAAGCCGTTCTTCTCGATCTCGACCTTGAAGTCCTCCCAGGTGTCGACCTTGCGGGTCATGCTGGCGCGGAAGTCGGCGGCCTTCTTGAAGAGGTTCTGCTGGATCTGCTCCATGAGGTCGTAGACGTGGTCGGCGATGCCTTCGATGGGCATGGTGATCTTCTCGAGCGTGTCGCGGCGGCAGACCTCGCAGGTGCCGTTTTCGAGGTCGCGGGGACCGATGGCCAGGCGCACGGGGACACCCTTGAACTCGTACTCGTTGAACTTCCAGCCGGCGCTCTGCTCGCGCGTGTCGAATTCCACGCGGACACCTGCGGCTTTCAGACGGTCGCAGACAGCCTGCGCGCCTTCGATGACGCCTTCCTTGTGCATGGCGACCGGGACGATGACGGCCTGGATGGGAGCGACTGCCGGCGGCAGGCACAGTCCGTTGTCGTCGCCGTGGGCCATGATGATGGCGCCGATCATACGGGTGGTCACGCCCCAGGAGGTCTGGTGGGGATTGGCCTTCTTATTGGTCTTGTCGGTGAACTCGATCTCAAAGGCCTTGGCGAAGCCGTCACCGAAGTAGTGGGAGGTGCCTGCCTGCAGGGCCTTCCGGTCGTGCATCATGCACTCGATGGTATAGGTAGCCTCGGCACCGTTGAACTTTTCCTTATCGGTCTTCTGACCCCGGGTAACGGGCATAGCCAGCACATTCTCGCAGAAGTCCGCGTAGACATTCAGCATGGTCTCGGTGAAGGCCTTAGCCTCCTCAGCGGTAGCGTGGAGGGTATGGCCCTCCTGCCACAGGAACTCCCGGTGGCGCAGGAAGGGACGGGAGGTCTTCTCCCAGCGCAGAACGCTGCACCACTGGTTATACTTCATAGGCAGATCCCGGTGGGACTGCAGAACGTTTGCAAAATGCTCGCAGAACAGAGTCTCAGAGGTGGGACGGATGGCGTACTTCTCTTCCAGCTTTTCGCCGCCGCCCATGGTGACCCAGGCGCACTCAGGTGCGAAGCCTTCCACGTGATCCTTTTCCTTCTGCAGCAGGGATTCAGGAATCAGCATGGGCATGTAGACATTCTCAACGCCCTGCTTCTTGAATTCCTTGTCCATGATGTTCTGGATGTTCTCCCAGATGGCATAGCCATAGGGACGATAGATGAACACGCCCTTAATGGAGGAATAATCGATCAGCTGTGCCTTCTTGCACACGTCGGTAAACCACTGGGTAAAGTCAACCTCCATATCGGTGATCTGCTCAACCTTCTTATCTTTTGCCATTGTACATTACCTCTCTTCGCATTGGTGAGAATGCATAATCTCGTATAGTAGATTATAGCACATCTGTCAAGCCTTTGACACCATATCTGTCATTTTTTTCAAATATTTTTTACATTTTACTTCTTGCCCCTCCCCTGCATAGTCATTCTGTCAAATTGTTTTTCCTTGGGAAAATCCTCCAAAAGATATTGCAGTTTCAGTAGCTTTATGCTAAAATAAAGTGTCTTGGTATGCAATTGTGCACCGTCAAATCGAAAAAACATCCAAAAGGAGATCAATATATGAAATTAGGTATCGTCGGCCTGCCCAACGTGGGTAAGTCCACCCTTTTTAACGCAATCACCAACGCAGGCGTTCCTGCGGACAACTACGCATTCTGCACCATCGACCCCAACGTGGGCGTGGTTTCCGTTCCCGATGAGCGTCTGAACTGGCTGTCCGACTTCTATTCCCCCAAGAAGACCACCCCCGCTGTCATCGAATTCGTTGACATTGCAGGTCTGGTTAAGGGCGCAAGCAAGGGTGAAGGCCTGGGCAACAAGTTCCTGAGCAACATCCGCACCACCGATGCCATCGTCCATGTGGTTCGCTGCTTCGAAGATTCCAACGTCACCCACGTGGAAGGCTCCACCGATCCTCTCCGGGACATCGACATCATCAATCTGGAGCTGGTCATGGCTGACATCGAAATGGTGGAGCGCCGGATCGATAAGGCCCAGAAGGCCATGAAGGGCGGCGACAAGAAATTTGCCCGGGAAGTGGAAGTGTTTACCGAGCTGCTGGCACATCTGAACGAAGGCAAGCTGGCCCGCACCTTTACCGATGACAAGGAATATCTGGCACTGATCTCCACCTCCGACCTGCTGACTCTGAAAAAGACCATTTACGTTGCCAACCTGGCAGAAAACGAGA
>CALGCG010000015.1 GCA_937884485.1 uncultured Bacteroidales bacterium | reverse complement strand
ACAGGCACTCCTGGCACGCACATATCTGGTACTTGGAGACAACCCCCTTACATATGATGAGGTAGCAGCCATAGCCAACACCCAGACAGACCCCGAGTTCAAGACAACACCCGCATATCTGGAGAAAGCCGTAGAATATGCCGACAAGGTAATCAACAGCGGCCGTCTGGCTCTGGCCCCCGATTTTGCAAAACTGTTCGGACGTGATTACGAGAGCAACAAACTTGGTGACAACGAGCATCTGTTTACCATCGCCCATGACGGAGACAGACTGGATGCCCAGGGCAACCATCAGACCCACTGCTCATGGACGTTCCCCTTCCAGAACGGACAGAACGGAAAGAAGTACTCTCAGAACCATACCGAGGTGGCCGATGATGACCTTCTTGTCCACCGGCACGGGAGCCGAGAGGTCGGAGGGGCGAGGGGTTTTGTTGTTGCCCAGTTGGGCGAAAGCGCTGGCGCAAAGCACGATGGCCAGCAGGAATGATGCTATACGTTTCATTGTTTTTTCGATAGGCCTCCCCCCTACCCCCCGTTGCCGGAAGGCAACGAGGGGCGCGAGGTTTTGCCACGGCCCGGGTGGCGTTTAATAAGGTTTAAGGTTTAAAATTTAAGGTTGGCTGGTTTTCAACTCGTCGAGGCTGATGCCGAGGAGCTGCATTTTCTGGCGGATGAGGGGGAGTTCCTCCTGAAGGAATTCGCGCCGCTGCTCGTCGAGGATGCGCTTCTTGGCGTCGGGGCTGACGAAGTAGCCCACGCCGCGACGGTTGTAGATGATTGCTTCGCCCTGCAGGTACTCGAAGGAGCGCATGACGGTGTTGGGGTTGACGCCCATGTGCTCGGCGACGTCACGCACGGAGGGCATGCGGTCGTCCTCGGGGGGCTGCCCGTCGAGGATCTGCTCCATGAGGCGGTCGGCAATCTGCAGGTATATGGGTTTTTGTTTCTTGAAGTCCATTGTTGTTGTTTTTCATTGTTTGATGTTGAGGCGGCTGTTGACGCCTTCGACCTCGATGTTGCAACGGCCGTCGCCGATGATGGTTTTCGAACCTTCCTTGCGGACAGGGAGGGTGGTGGCGAAATCGTTATTGACGCCGCTCATCTCGATGGTGACGCCCGCCGTGGTCGGCACGTGGAGGGTGACATCGCTGTTGACGCCCTGGACGTTGATTTCGTCGGGCAGGGAGGCGTAGGTGGCGTTGAGGGTCTGGTTGACGCCCTCGAGGGTGAGCTCGCGGCAGAGGACGCTGTCGACGTTGACAGTGGCGGAGACCGAGGCCAGCTCTATCTCGTCGAGGCGCTGGTTGCGGGGCAGGGAGATGGTGAGGTGCTTGCGGAGGGCCGTGAGGCCGTCGGCATTGTATTTCTTGCCGCTCTTGCAGAAGCGGATGTTGAGACAGCGGTCGTCGTCGACGTAGTAGTGGAGGCGGAGGCTGTCGGAGAGGAGGCTGTCGGAGGTCTCGTGGATGCGGATGTCGGGGTGGTCGGCATAGCGGATGTCGACGGTGCCGGCGAACCAGGAGAGGTCGATTTCGTCGATGGGTTGCTGCAGGGCGGCGTCGCCGACGCTGTAGCGCTCGGGGTGTTCGTAGCTGAGGTCGACGTTGGAGCCGTCGAGGTTGAATTGACAGCCTGTCAGCAGCAGGGCGGTCATGATGATAATGTATGTCCTTTTCATAATTACTTTTTTACGGCGAATTATTCTAATTTAACTAATGCTACGCAGGTCAATTACTGGCGAATTACTCTAATTGTTTGGTTTAAATATCGCCCTTGCAGCGGTTGAATTCGATGATGCGCATCTGGCGGCCCTGCGGGTCGGGGACGATGCGGAAGCCCATGTCGTCGAGCCAGAGGCTGTCGGTGGACCAGTCCTCGTTCATCCAGCGCACCTCGGTGGGCAGGTCGGCGCGGACTCCGGGGCCCAAGGAGACGGGCATACGGTAGGCGTCGCGGAGCTGGTTGACGACAGAGATGGCGCAGAGGAAACTGCGGTCGGGGTCCGGCTCGCCGTCCTTCATCTCCACATGGACGAGCACCGAGGAATCGATGTCGACGCCACTCATGCGGCGGGCGTAACGGGCAGAGTCATAGAGTTCGAGGAGCTGCAGGGGCTTGTAGACGGTGTCGGCACGGAGGATGCCGCGGTCCATCATGGCACGGAGCAGGGGCGTGTAGTCGTCGGGCTGCGAGGGGTTGCAGTCGGCGATGTAGGCAGAATAGCTGGGGAGAAAGTCCTGTTTCGCTTCGTCTACGACAAACATGGTGGTGTCGTTGCTGATGACCATGCCCAGGAACCTCGCCAGCCCAGGCACTGTGGAGGTATACCGCAGGGTGTCGGCTTGCTCGTCGAACTCATAGTGATCAAACATGTTGTGCGAAACGAGATGCAAGGTATAGCGGTCGGTCTCGATGGTTTCATCGACGTCGCGGTTGAAATAGCAACCACAGAGGGTCGTGCATGCCACAAGGGCAAGAGAAAGAATCTTTTTCATTTGTCTTAACTACTTTAACTTCTTAACTTTTTTAACTTCTCTATCTTCTTTATCTTCTCAAAACATCAGTACGGCATCTTCTTCAGGCGGCGCCAGGCCATCCAGGTGAAGAGCACTGTGACGATGATGTTGAAAGCGGCAGCGATGCCGAAAAGCCAGTTGAAGGTCTGCTCGGGAGTCCAGTGGCGGAAGGTGTCGTAGAGCCACTCGACAAAGTCGGGGTTCTGTGCCAGTGCGACGATGACGGGGATGGCGATGATGGTGAGTACGAACTCGATGAGGTAGAGCACGAGGAAGGTGTAGAGCACCTTGTGCTTCTTGAAAAGGGTGGCGGCATAGAGGAAGATGGCCGGCGAGGCGAGGCAGCCGGAGTAGGTGGCGGCGGTGAGGAGCCAGCTGTGGAAGCCGGGGATGGTGTCGTCGTCCATGGGGATACGTGTGAAGAGGGGGAAGCCGCCGTCGCCCTGCCAGATCCACTGGTGGTAGGCGCCTGCGGGCATGAGGCGGAGGATGATGTCGAGCACGAGGCTACCGAGGTAGACCACCACGGGAGCCACCACGAAGGTGAAGAGCAGGATGCTGAGGAACTTCTCCAGCTTTGAGGCGGGGAGCATGGCATAGTAGATGCCCTCGTTGCGGAGGTTCATGGTGCGGTAGAGCCGCGACGGCAGCATGACGGCTGCCAGCGAGCTGACACCCATAATCATGGTCACGCGGTAGTTGGGGTCGATGACGAAGTCGCGGCTGATGACCAGCGACAGCAGCCAGACGGCGAAAGGCAGCGTGGCCAGCACGATGGCAGTGGTGCCGAAGGTCGGCCAAAGGTTGCGGAAGTCTTTGTTGACAACCTTGCAAAAACGGTTCCAGTCGAATGTATTATTCATTGTTGGTTTAAGGTTTACGGGTTAAAGTTTACGGTTTATGGGTTTAATAGGTCATGCGGTCCATGCGCCAGCGGCTGAGCCAGAGCAGGAAGAGGGTTACGGCAACCTCGACGGCGATTACAATCCAGTAGGCCTGCGGCTTGCCGTCGAAAAAGAGGGGTGGTGCATACAACATCCCGATCATCCATAAGAACATCAGGACCATCATCGCGAGACGGAGGTTGTTTTTGGTCAAGGTGTTGGCCCAAATCATCCCGAACGCCGGACCCAGGAAGGCGAACACCGACCCCACAACCATCGGCAGGTCGATGAACTGGAATGTCTGCGACTGCCAGAAATACTTCGTGTAGCCCGGCAGGTGCACCGCCGTGAGCAGTACGTCGACCGTCAGGCCGATGGCCGTCAGCACCACCGCCATCAGCACCATCACCGTGGCAATCGAAGCGTGCTTCTCGGCCTTGGTGGCAGGCAGCATGGCGAAGTAGATGCCGCGTTTCTTGTTGCCCATGTTGGGGTAGACATTGCTGGGGACCATCAGGGCCCACCATGTCACTATGCTAATCATCAGCACCAGCCGGTAGAAGGTGCCATGGGTATAGTCGTTGCCGAGCAGTTGCTGGCTCAGCACCATCAGCGGTGAAAAGGTCAGCGCCAGGCTCAGGCCCGAAGTGATGTACTCCTTAGGGCAACTGCGCACATCGTGCCACACCAGCCGGCAGAAACGCTTTATGTCGAACGATTTGTTCATCAGTACTGTTTTATTAAATTAGGAGAACAATTCTCTCACGGTATTCTTGTTGCGCAGCACGGCGTTGAAGAGGGCCTCGATGTTGAGCTGGCTCTCCTCGCCGGTCTGGTTGGGGACGACATTGAGGAAGCCGCCGGGCTGCATCTCGCTGTAGAGGGCGTCGGGACGCTGCTCGCCGCCGTACTCGAAGAAGAGCTTCTGCTGGATGCGCTGCACCGAGGCATCGAGCAGGACGGCGTTGCTGTTGAGGATGACGATGGGGTCGATGAGGTTCTCCACATCCTTCACCTGGTGGGTGGAGATGATGATGGTGTTGCGCTCCTCGAGGCGACGGCTGAGGATGGAACGGAACTGGGCCTTGCTGGGGATGTCGAGGCCATTGGTGGGCTCGTCGAAGAGCACATAGTCGGTGCCCAGCGAGAGGCTGGCGGCGATGAGGCTCTTCTTCTGCTGGCCGAAACTCATCTCACGGAACTTGCGGTCGGGTTCCACCTCCAGCTCCTGCATCAGGTGCAGGAAGGTGCCCTGGGCGAAGTTGGGATAGAAGGGCATCAGCTCGTCGACATAGCGCTGCGGGGTGGAGTTGTCGGGCAGCGACACCTCGTCGGGCAGGAAGACGATGCGCTGCAGCATCTCCGGCTGGCGGTCGTGGGCGGTGAGGCCGTCGAGGGTGACGGTGCCGTGCACCGGACGCAGCAGGCCGCAGATGAGTTTGAGGAGGGTGGTCTTGCCCACTCCATTCTCGCCCAGCAGGCCGTAGATGCATCCCTGCGGGAACGTGAGATTGATATTGTTGAATACTGGCGACTTCTTGTAGCTGAAGTCAAGGTTGCGAATCTCGATCATGACTGTTTCTTTTAATTTTTATATCTAACTGCCGTACCGTAAACGAGCACCTCGGCGGCCTGGGCCATGATGGCGCTGGTGGTGTAGCGGATGCCGATGATGGCGTCGGCCTCCATCTTCACAGCCTGGTCCACCATGCGCTGCGTGGCCTGCGCGCGGGCCTTTTCCATCATGCCGGTGTAGCTTTTCAGCTCGCCGCCGATGATGCCTTTCAGCCCCTGGCCGAGGTCGGCAAACATGTTCTTGCTCTGGATGGTGCTGCCTTCGACAACACCCAGCACTTCGTAATTCATACCCGGAAGGGTCTCAATGGTGATAAGTTTCATAACATTTATGTTTTTTAATTATTAATTATTAATTTTTAATTGTTCATTGGCGTATTGCCCGTGTCGGTGGCGCCCTGGCGGGCTTTGCTTTCGAGCTCCATCTTGCCTATGCGCCAGGTGAGGCCGAGGCTGACGAAGCGCGAGTCGAACTGCTGGCTGCCGGTGGTCTGGTACTGCGGCGCCGTGGTGTTGCTGCCCCACTCGGCCATGCCGAAGATGTCGTTGACGTTGAAGTAGACCGAGAGCTGGCGCTCGAAGAAGTCGGCCGAGCAGCCGAGGTCGACGCCCTTGTTGGCCACCGTCAGGCTGTAGAGGCCCAGGCGCGGACTGGAGTAGTGGGCATTGGCGAAGACCTCCAGCTTGTTCCACAGCTTGGCCCAGAGATTGAGGCGGGCACTCCACGACCAGCGGTTGTCGCTGAAGCCGTCGTAGTCGTAGGCGTAGTTGAACACCGAGGCGTTGAGACGCACGTTGAAGAAGCCGCTGGGGCGGTAGGTGACGTTGGCCTCCAGGCCTTCGGTGTGGCTGGAGCCGATGTTCTCCGGACGGGTATAGTTGACCAGCTGCGTGGCGGGAAAGTAGGCGGGGGCGTATCCGGCATAGGCCATGGAGCCTATCTCGTCGGTGTTGGCGCGGAAATAGGCATTGACGTTCAGCATGCCGAAGCCCATGATGTACTTGCTCCAGGCGGCCTCGAGGTTGTGGGTGTAGGACATGCGCAGATTGGGGTTGCCGGTCGAGTAGGAGTAGTCGTCGTAGATGTTGAAGTCGTAGTACTTCGAGAAGTCTTGGCTGTGGGCGAAGCGGCGGGTGTAGCTCAGGCTGTAGGAGGTGAAGTTCTTGGCCTGGTAGCTGAGGTGGATGGAAGGGACAAAGCCCGGGAAGGCGGTATCGATAAGCACGCGGTCGTTTATCCCGGGATGCTCGATATAACCCTGGGCGAAGTCCTCCTCGAAGCGCATGCCGAGCTTGGCCGTAAAGCCGCCCCAGCGCTTCTGCAGCGTGGCATAGGCCGCCACGTTCTGGAAGTCGGTCGCCGCATCGAACGAGCGCAGCGCGATGTTGTCGTAACTTCCCGCAGCGCCCATGGTGTCCATCGTGTGGCCGATGCTGCTGTGCGCATAGCCCAGCGTGGCACCGGCGGCCAGCTCGAAGTTGTGCTTCAGCGGGTGCACATAGTCGAGGCTGAGGTTCAGGTGCGGGTTGTGGTTGTAGCTCCCGTCGCGGCGGCGCAGGGTGTCGCGCAGCGGGTCGCGATAGACGAACGAGCTGGTGCTGGTGCCACTGTTGCTGGAGGTGTTGCCGTTGAGCGAGAAGGAGAGCTTGCGCCCCGTGGTGTCGAAGCGGTGCTCGAGCCAGGCGCCCATGTAGCCGCCCCAGAAGAAGCCGTCGTCATTGTCGTGCGTGTAGAGATAGCCAAGGTTACGGGTCGAGGGGTACTCGAAGTAGTCGAGGTCGACAGTGCTGTGGCTGCGGCCCCAGTAGGGGTAGATGCCGGCCCAGGTAGAGAGGCGGGTCTTGTCGGTGATGTTCCAGTTGAGGTTCACGCCGGTGTAGCCGCCGAAGTTGTTGCTCTCTGTGGTGTCGCGGTGCGACTGGAAGCGGGCCGTGTCGCCGGGGGCGCGAAGCAGGGCGCTGGTGCCGTCGGCATAGCTGTCGTGGTGCGAGTAGTTGGCGTTGACGTAGATGTTCATGTCGAACTTCTCGTTGGCGTAGACATACGAAGCCCAGGGCGAGAAGCTCGGCATGGTGTTGGCGCGGAAGCCCACGCAGAGCAGCTCGTTGCGCGTAATCTTCTGGTTGGTGACGATGTTGATGACGCCGCCGGTGGTGGAGTAGCGCGCCGAGGGGTTGGTGATGACCTCGATGCGCTCGATGGCGTTGGCGGGCATCTGCTTGATGTATTGCTTCAGGGCCTCCTCGTTCATGTGGCTCGGGCGGTCGTTGACCCAAATCTCGACGCTGGAGACGCCGCGCAGCGTGATGTTCCCCTCGGCGTCCACCTCAACGCCCGGGGCGTTCTGGAGGGCATCGCTGGCCGTGCCGGTCTGGATGGAGGGGTCCTCCTTGGTGTTGTACATGTTCTTCTCGCCGTCCATCTGGTAGAGGGGCTTCTCGGCCACAATCTCCACCTCCTCCAGCAGGGTGCCGGCGCGGAGCTTGATCTCCAAATCATCTATAGAACCTATAATATTTATAGGCTCAACATAGCTCTCATACCCCACCGACGAGGCCTGCAGCAGGTAGCTGCCGGGCTTGACATCCCGGATGACGAACTCGCCGTCGAAGTCCGTGGCCGCGCCGCGGACAAACACCGTGTCCGCCTGGCGCATCAGGCCCACGTTGACCAGCGGCAGCTCCTCGCCCGTCTTGGCGTCGCGCACCATGCCTTTCACCTTCACAGTCTGTGCTTCCACAGCCGTCGACACGGCCATCACGGCAAGCATAACAAAAATCAGTCTTTTCATCATTGTATATTTTTTATTATTGTTCATCCTTTTTACCATTGGCCTTAATCAACGCCTCCACCAGCCACCAAAGGCCGGCGAAGACCACACCGTGGATCAGTCCGTTTCTTAGAGCATATCCCACCGTGCGCCCGTCGATCAGCAGCGGCGACAGGAAAAACGCCACCGCGAACACGCCGAACAGCGTCAGAAAATACACCCAATCCCTTTTTTTCCAATGTTCCTTGAAGGTCATTTTGTTCTATCTATTTGTTTTTCAATTCTTAATTTTAGTTTCGTACTGGTGTATTAGTTAACTAATACACTGCAAATGTAGTACATTTTTCAATACTGGCAAAATTTTTTTTGAAAAAATTTTCAATCGGCAGAATATCAGTTAATTACAGAACAAGACAGGACAGCCGTTTTCCTTGCACATAACATACTGATACACAGCACCGAATAGGGACCATCTTCTTCCCAAACTCTTACCCTCTTCTTACCCTCCTCTTACCCTCCTCGACTTGGGAAGAAGATGACAGGGCGGAGGGAGGGTTTTGGGGAGGGTTTTGCACCCATCGGACACTTTTTTCCCTCCACATGCAATATTATCTGCCCATGTTCGTTATTAACGATAAACATTTTTGAATACATATATTATAAATATAATACCCTTTGACTATGCAAGAAGAAAAGAATGGATTCGGCAACAACTACGACCGCGAAGCCACACGCCGTTTTTTCCGCCGCTGGTGGAAACTGCTGCTGGGCGTGTTTGTGGTGGGAGCCATTGTTTCGGCCGTTGCGGCATGGATGATCAAGCCGCTCTACAAGTCGTCGGCCGTCATCTTCCCCACCAACAGCAACCGCCTCAGCAAGGCCATCATGGACTACCACTACAGTCTGGACTTCATGGACTACGGCATTGAGCGCGACTGCGAGTACGCCATCCAGATTCTGAGTTCGAAGCGTATGCAACAAGCAGTGTGCGACCATTTCAACCTCATGGAGCACTACGGCATTCCCGCCGACGACGCCCACCGCCTCTTCAAGCTCGACGAGCAGTACCGCAGCAACATCAGCGTGAAGCGCACGGAGTTCCTCGGCGTGGAGATAGGCGTGCTGGACCAGGACCCGCAGTGGGCGGCCAACATCGCCAACTACATGGCCACGATGTACGACACCCTCTGCCGCGAGATACACCACGACCGCGCCGTCTCGGCGGCGGAGGTGATGGAAGGCGTCTGCGCCGAGATGGAGCACGAAATCGACTCGCTCTCGCAGCTGCCCGCCACGGCATGGCGCACCAAGCTTATCGCCGACAAGTGCGAGCAACTGGCCGACCTGCAGACCCGCAACACGCAGACCCGCGTGGACAAGGACCTCAGCGTGAGCTATAAATACAGCGTCGACGAGGCCACGCCCGCCGACAAGAAAGCCTATCCCAAACGCCTCCTCATCATCCTCGGCGGCAGCCTGGGAGCCGTGGTGGTGTGCATCTTCTGCCTGCTGATTTTCGCCAAGAAAGAGGAAGAGTAGGCAGTGGTTAGTGGTTAGTGTTAAGTTGTTAGTGGTTAGTTTTTCGTTTTGCTCAAGGAACTCATAGCACGCAACAAAGGTATGCTGGCAGCTATTGTGCTGACGGCGCTGTTCATTGCCTTCGAAGGCTACGCCCTGTGGTACAAGGGCGACGCCTCGGTGGCCATGGTGCCGTTGGCGCTGCTGGTGGTGTGGCTCTTTGCCACAAAACTCGAGACGGGGTTCCTGCTGATGACGCTGCTGACGCCCTTCGCCGTCGACATGGCCCTCTTCCCCAAAATGGAGCTCTCCATGCCCGTGGAGCCGATGATGATACTCTTCACGGCCATGTTCCTCTTCCGCGTGCTGCTCACACGAAGCTACGACCTGCGGTTGCTGCGCCACCCCGTGACCCTGCTGCTGCTTGCCTCGCTGGCATGGATGGCCTTCACGTCGATGACGTCGGAGATGCCGTGGGTGTCAATCAAATACACGCTGGCGAGGGTGTGGTTCGTGGTGCCGTTCTTCTTCGCCGCCAGCCAGTTCTTCCAGAGCCATAAGCGCATACGCCAGTTCTTCTGGGCCTATGCCATAGGCCTCGGCGTGGTCATCCTCATCGCCACCTCCAAGACGCTGGGCAACTTCAGCGACCTGCAGACGCTCCACCGCGTCATGCGGCCCTTCTACAACGACCACACGGCCTACGGCTGCGTCATAGCCCTGATGCTGCCGGCCGCTTTCTACTTCATCTTCTCGCGCGGACAGCGCGGATGGCTCCGCGTGCTGACATTCCTGCTCTTTGCCGGACTCTGCATCGGTCTCTTCTTCTCCTACTGCCGCGCGGCATGGATCAGCGTCGTGGGCGCCATCGGCGTCTACTTCCTCATACGCATGGGGATGAAGGTGAAGTGGATGGTGCTGCTCTTCGGGCTGGGCGTGGGAGCCTTCTTCATGTACCAGAGCGACGTGCTCTACAAGCTGGGCAAGAACCATCAGGACAGCAGCTACACGCTGGCCGACCAGGTGAAGAGCATCTCCAACATCTCCACCGACGCCTCCAACCTCGAGCGCCTCAACCGCTGGGCCTCGGCCTTCCGCATGTGGAAGGAGAGCCCCGTGCTGGGCTGCGGCCCGGGAACCTACCAGTTCCTCTACGCCGGCTACCAGCGCTCCTACCAGCTTTCCACCATCAGCACCAACGCCGGCAACCTGGGCAACGCCCACAGCGAATACATAGGCCCGCTGACGGAGCAGGGAGTGCCGGGAGTGGCACTCGTGGCGCTGCTCTTCCTCGCCACCTTCGCCACCGGTGTGCGCCTCTACCGCACCGCCAAAGACCCCAACACGGCCCGCATGGCGCTGGCATTCACGCTGGCACTGCTGACCTACTACATACACGGCGTGTTCAACAACTTCCTCGATACGGACAAGCTCTCGGTGCCCTTCTGGGGCTTCACCGCCGTCATCGTGGCGCTGGACGTGTACAGCGAAAAGAAAGAGCTTGCAAAGAAAACCCACTGAACCATGAAAAGAACAACCACCCTCGTCCTGATGCTGGCAGCCATCGGGACCCTTCAGGCGCAGACGGTGAAAGGCACCGTCAGCAACGCCAAGGACGGCGCCCCCCTGCCCTACACCAACGTCACCCTCATGCGCGCCAGCGACACCACCTTCCTCCGCGGCACCACCACCGACAGCAAGGGCCGGTTCAGCCTCGACGCCGACACCGTCGAGAGCCTGCTGCGCATCTCCGCCATAGGCTTCGAGACCCTGCTGGTGCCGGTGACCGACGGCCCGATGGACATCAAGATGGCGGAAGGGTCGACGACCCTCGACGCCGTGGAGATCACCGCCGCCAAACCCATGTATGCCGCCGACGGCGAGAAGAAGATATACAACGTCAGCGAAGACCCCACCATACAGAACGGCACCGCCCAGGACGCCCTGCAGAACACCCCCGGCGTGCAGGTGGACGGCGACGGCAACATCACTCTCAACGGCAAAGCCGTCACCGTGTATATCAACGACCGCGAGTCGCACTACACCGACGACATGCTCAAGCAGTACATCAAGACCCTCACCGCCGACCAGATCAGCAGCATCGAGGCCATCGAATACCCACCGGCCAAATACGGTGGTGGCGGCCCCGTGGTCAACATACGCACCGAACAGAAGGTGCTCCGAAACTCCTATTTCAGCTTTGGCGGCAGCGGCTCGTCGCGCCCCGACTTCTCGCCCTTCGTCTCCTACGCCTACGCCAATGAAAAACTGCGCCTCAACGCCTACCTGCGCTACAGCTGGGACAACTGGGACAGCGAGTCGGGCGGCGACGGCACCATGTACGACCAGCAGATGGACACCGTGCGCGCCTATTCGAGCCGCAGCACCTCCTCCAGCCGCGACCACCATCTGAGCCCCAGCATCAGCCTCGGCTACGACTTCGACACCATGAACAGCCTCTCCGTCTACGCCTCCTTCTCGCCCAGTTGGAGCCACAACGACCACGACGGCCGCGTGGTACGCACCGACCTCATCGGTACCACCATGCAGGACTACAGCTACAGCAGCCACTCCGACTCGCGCAGCAACTACCTCTGGAGTTCCTTCGGCGCCAGCTTCGAGCACAAGTTCAACAACGAAGGGCACCAGATTTCCTTCGACCTCAGCGGCTACACCGGCGGCGGCAGCAGCAACAGCAACGCCTGGGAGCACTATGACGCCCAGCCTCTTATGAACTACGACGAGCGTGAAACCACCAGCTACCGCTACGGCAACATCGACTTCGGCATCAACTACTCCCTGCCCTACAGCGAGAACGGCGAGGTCAGCGCCGGCCTCTCCTTCACCCACGGCTTCTCGCCCGACGAGACCCTCCGCGACACCCTCGGCACCGACGGCCGCTTCCATACCGACTACCTGCGGTCCGACAGCACAGAGTCGCCCGACAACAACGCCTCCCTCTACCTCTCCTGGCGCCGCAAATGGGGCAACTTCACCCTCCGCCTCGGCGGCAATCTCAACTACAGCAACGACAGCCACCGCCACCTCGGCTCGCCGCAGTACGACACCACGGTGAACCACCTCACCTTCACCCCCAGCATCCTGCTGATGTACAACACCGAGAGCATGCACTCCTTCTCCTTCAACTACCGCACCTCCCTCTCCCACCCCTCGGCCGGCAGCCTCGACCGCTACGTGTCCTACGGCACCGACAGCTACTCCACCGGCAACCCCGCCCTCGAACCCTCCTACAGCCACAACTTCGGCCTCAGCTACGACAAGAGCTTCGAGCAGGGCCACTCCCTTGGCGTCAGCGCCAACTACGAGCTGGAATACAACCGCATAAGCCACCTCTCCTGGCCCCGCCACAGCGACTTCTTCGGCCGCTATGTGTCATTCTCGCAGCCCTTCAACGGCGGCGACAGCCGCAACGGCAACATCTACGCCTACGCCCGCTGGCGTTTCTCGGCACTCTTCAGCATGACCCTCAGCGGCGGCGTGACCGACGACTGGTACCGCACCCTCGTGCGCCCCGACGAATGGATGGAAGACGAAATGGCCTCCTGGAACGTGCGCCTCAACGCCCGCGCCAAGCTCTTCAACCTCGTCTGGGTCTCCGTCTCGACCTACTACGCCAGCCGCTCCCACGGCTGGTCGGCACTCCAAATCAGCGAGCCGCGCTTCGGCATGGACGTCAGCGCCAGCGCCGACCTCTTCGACCGCAGACTCTCCTTCTACCTCAACATCAACGACCTCTTCAACACCGCCAACTACAACACCTCCTACATCAACCCCTACTCCCCCTCCACCAGCAGCTACACCTTCAACTCGCAGTCCATCAGCTTCGGCATCACCCTCCGCTTCGGACGCATGGACCTCGGCAACAGCAGCAACGAAGGCATCCAGACCTCCTCCGGCGGCGCACAAGGCGGGAAATAAAAGTGGACGGAAAGAAAAAAAACTGTATATTTGCAACAACACCCACCAAGGCGAAATACATACAAGAACCTAAAAACAAAACAGATAGCCAACCATGAAAACGATAGCAAGACCCACCAATTCCGCACAGGAGAGCCTGCTGGCCCTGCGTAAAAAAACGATAGACTACATCAACCGCACGGAGGACGAAGACCTCCTGGCCGAAGTGGCCTTACTCCTCAGCGGCGAAAAAAGGCCCTGCTCCTACACCCCCGAAGAATTCGTGTCCGTGCTTGCCGAAGCCGAAGAGGACTACAAGGCCGGAAGATATATCACCCAAGAAGAAATGCGCAAAAAATATGGCCTATAAAAACCATTGGCTGCGACGAGCGCAAGACGAATTCGATACGATATATCTGTACTACCTCCGCCGAGCAGGAGAGAAGGTGGCGGAAAACCGGATGGCGAAAATACTCGATGCTACCGACATTCTTGAAACAATGCCGAATATCGGCCAACTAGATAGCCAATACTCCCACACCCCAACCTACAGATATATTGTAGTCCTTGACTACCGCATATATTATTTCATAGAAGAAGAAACAGTAAACATAGCTGCTATTTGGGATTGCCGCCAAGGAGAAAAAGTATTTTGACATAAGATTTTTTTTGTATATTTGCACTATCATATTCTCAAAACATAAAAATATAAACAACTAAAAATAAACCAAATATAGAAATATAGCAATAGAATAATAAACAAAAAAGCGTTTATGCTTGCAAAGTAGCACTCGGAATCTGGACAATTTCGTGTTTTACTATCACCTAACAAGAAGCAAGACGCTCGCGTAACCAATCGCGAGCTTCTTTGTATAGGTGATAGGTAGTCCAGAACCTCGAGTGCCAACAAAAAAGCCTCGCGGTTCTTTTTTATTTATACCTTAATATCAACCAAAACACTTTAACAATGAGAACAAAGAAGAAACAGTACGAAGCGCCACAGCTTACAGTTGTGACCTTCAAGGCAGAGTCCGGCTTCGCCCAAAGCACCCCAATGCTTGGTCTTTGCGAAGGCTTCGGACAGGAAACATTAGAAGAACGCAATGATGGCGGAAACTGGGGAAACAGTAGTGAATGGTTCTAAAATATAGCGAAAATGAAAAACAGATTTTTTTTAGCAGCAATGATATTGGGCGGTTTGGTTATAATGACAGCCTGCAATCCAGAAAATGCAAACGAACAACTTGGTATCCCCGAAGGTGGATTAATGCTTTCTGTAGAGAAATACTCGGATCACAACAATACAAAAACATCAGTGCAAGATAACTCGGTGCAGTGGGTGGGTGATGGTAGCGAAAGTGTTAGACTCAATGGTTCGCCCTACATTGTTAACATCAGTGGCGGCAAGGCATATGTAAATGCCTCTGAATTGGCTGATGTAGCCACTATTCGTGGTTACTACGCTTTCAACACGATTGCCGACGAAGGAACCAACACACCAACTGTAGAAATCCCTGCCACTTACGTCAGCAGCATGGTTGGAGACCGACAAGTGATAGCCCTGCCAATGGTGGCCTACCGTACCACTAAAGACAATGCAATCCAATTCAAGCACGTTACTGCGGCCATTAAAGTGCTAGTGAAAAACACGACTGGTTTCAATGTATTCTTAGACAGTATAATTGTCAGTAGTGAAACCCAACAACTCTGTGGATTAAAAACCATCAATCTTACCGACGCTGAGTTCAATGTTAATGCTTCTACAACTGAAACAAATAGTGACAAACGTGTCAAGGTTTATTTCGCCTCAAATAGTATTACCATAAACAACGGCGGATCTGATATTAAAGAAGTTCAAGTACCCATTCTTCCCATTGCGGCAGGAGATATCACCATTCAAGTCTTCACACACAAAGTTGTGAATCGCGAGGGAATGCCTAGTGTTAATTACAGCTACATTTTTCAACACAAAGCCGCCTGCAACGCTCTTAATCGCAATGTCATGGCCACAGCGAGAGTGGAAATAAAAGAAGAAACCGACAACCCAAACAACCACATCTCCGAAGTTGACCATAGTCTTTTCTCCGTAGCAGCCGGAAAACAAGTTCGATTCTCAAAGGGAAATTTACAATACATAGGAAGTGCCATCTTCCCATACTGGCAGTTTGCAGATAATCAATACGATTACTTACACACAAACGGACAATACATTTCTTCCGAAACTGCTGACCTAGACCATTTTTCATGGGGTACGACAAGCAGCCCCTTTTTTAACAGAAGCCAATATGGGCCAACAGAAGGTGACTTAAGTGGCGAACACGAATGGGGTAACATTAACATTAGAAATAGTGGTACTGGGGAATGGTATACACCATCAAAAGACAACTGGTGCTATTTGTTTAACCGTGCAACGAAATGGGGCTATGCAACAGTCTGCAGTGTCTATGGAATAATATTATTACCAGACGATTTCATAGATCCACTGACAAATTCTAGTAATAGTACGTCATTTCAAAACAACACACAAAAGGATTACTGGACTGCAAACATATATACATCAGATGCAGATTGGAATGCAATGCAACTTGCCGGAGCCATATTTTTGCCTGCAGCAGGGTGTACCTCCGAATGGAGGGAAGTGAAACATGTTCAAGAATACGGATTATATTGGTCTTCAACCGTATATGATTCAGGTCGGGCCTATAGCCTTCTTTTCTATGGTATTAGTAATCATCCTTCTTACTACTGCGGTAAGATAGGGAATGAATCTGTCCGTCTCATACAAAATGCCGAATAATAAGGCTTAGTCTTTTTTTCAACGACAGAGGGTGCCTTTTGAGACACCCTCTTTTTCATCAATTTGCTACCGCCGCACACTAAAACAAAAAATTGGCCTTAAATAGACAAATAAACACAGCCGAAAAAAATAGAGCCAATTCCTTATGTCAAATATAATTCGAGGATTTACTCGTCCGTAGTGTCGCTGATAAAGCGGTGATAGGAGCTGAAGGTGTTGGCGCGGGAGAGGAAACAAAGGCATCCCCTCTGGCTGGACAGTACAAGAGGAATAGATTCATTTCATTCCTATCACAAAGGCCTGCGCATCCCGCGGGCCTTTTCTTTTTTACTCGTCGCTGGTGTCGCTGATGAAGCGGCGGTAGGCGCTGAAGGTGTTGGCGCGGGAGAGGAAACCCAGGTAGTTGCCGTCGTCGTCCACAACCACAAGGTTGTAGCGGTCGCCAATACGGAACTTCTCCACCACGTCCAGCAGGCTGTCGCTGCTGCGCACCAGGTCGCCCTCGCTCATGGGGTGCATCAGGTCGTCGACAACCACAGAATCATACAGTTCTGGTCGGAAGATAATCTTCCTCACATCGTCCAGCACCACCACGCCGAGGAACTTGTCGTCGCCGCTCAGCACGGGGAAGACATTGCGGCGCGAGGTCTGGATGACCTCCACCAGGTCGCGCAACGTATTGCCGCTGCGCACAATGACGAAATTGGTCTCTATGAGCGACGACATGTCAAGCAGATGCCACGCCGAGGCATCCTTGTCGTGGGTCAAAAGGTCGCCCTTCTCGGCCAACTTGCGGGCATAGATGGAATGGCGCTCGAACGGACTGACGCACAGGTAGGTCATCGCCGACGCCACCATCAGGGGCACCAGCAGCTGGTAGCCGCCCGTGATGTCGGCAATGAGGAACGTGGCCATGAACGGCGCATGCATCACGCCCGTCATCACGGCCGCCATGCCCACCAGCGCGAAGTTGGCGGTGTCCTGCTCCGGCAGGCCCATCTGGTTGCACACCATGGCCACAAAATAGCCAGACAGACCGCCCACGATGAGCGACGGGCCGAAGGTGCCGCCCACGCCGCCGCTGCCTATGGTGGCCGCCGTGGCCACAGCCTTCAGCGCTATCAGCAGGAACAACACCAGCATGAGCACCAGCACATTGTCGCTCCACGAACCATAGACCGTATTGACAAACAGACTGTTGCTGTCGCCGTGCAGGAGCTGTGTCAGCATGCCGTAGCCCTCGCCGTAGAGCGGCGGGAACAGGTAGATGAGCACACCCAACACCAGGCCGCCGGCCAGCACCTTGACCCACGGACTCTTCAGCCGCGCAAAGAGCTGCTCCACGCGGTCGGTGGTGCGCAGGAAATAGACGGAGACCAGCGCGCAGAACACACCCAGCACCACGTAGAACGGCAGCTGCGAGAGGCCGAACTGCTGCGTCACCTCGAAATGGAACTGCACATCGGTACCCATCAGGAAGTAGGCCACCGTGGCCGACACCAGGGCGGAGATGAGCAGCGGCAGCGCCGTGGTGGCGCTGAGGTCGAACATGAACACCTCCAGCACAAACATGATGCCCGCAAAGGGAGCCTTGAAGATGCCCGCAATGGCACCCGCGGCGCCGCAACCCAGCAGGATGCGCACACTTTTGGGGCTCAGCCTCATCCAGCGCCCTATATTGGACCCTATGGCCGACCCCGTGGAGGCAATCGGCGCCTCCAGACCCACACTGCCGCCGAAGGCCACGGTGAGGGTCGACGCGATGAGCGACGTATACATATTCTTGGCCGGCAGGCGTCCCTCGTTGCGGCTGATGGCCAGCAGCACCGAAGGCAGCCCGTGGCCTATGTCGCCACGCACTATATACCTGACAAACAGCACCGTCAACGCAATGCCCACCAGCGGGAACACCAGCATCATCACGTTGCCTCCCAGCGGCGTCAGCGCACCCACGCGCGTCACCAGCACACCCGAATAGTGCACCAACGTCTTCAGCGCCACGGCCGCCAAACCCGACAGCAAACCCACCACAACAGCCAGCAGCAGCACATAGCCGTGCTCGCTCATGTGGCGCAGGCGCCAGCGGTGGAATTTGCTTACAATTTTCATATTTTTTTCAAAAAAATCAGGCTGCAAAGATACGAAAAATAATCGAACCGCGTTATTAAAACAAAAAAAATAACATTTATTATGAATAAAAAAGCCATCCTAACGGCCATCGCAGGCGCCCTCGCCTTCACGTCGTGCGTCTCCCTCAGCGAGCACGAAAGCCTGCAGAACAAGTACGACCAGACCGCCAAGCAGTACAAGCTCACCGCCCAGGAGCTTGAAGAAATCAAAGAAGAAAACGCCGCCCTGACACGGCAGAACAGCGCCATGACGAGCGACTACACCGAGCTCACCGCCGCCAAGAGCCGCTGCGACGTCACCGTCGACAGCCTCAACCGCCGCATCGAGCAGATGCGCCACCACTACGACACCACCATGGAGAACTACATGCAGGAAGTGGCCGGCAAAAACCGCGACCTCACCCGCGCCCAGAACCTCCTCACCGCACGCACCAAAGAACTGAACAGCAAGGAAGAAGAGCTGCGCATCAAAGAGCAGCAGCTCGTCGAGCAGCAGGAATCCTTCCGCCTGCAGCGCAGCGAGATGGTGGCCAAGCAGGCCGAACTGGAACGCGAGGAAGCCGCCACACGCGCCCAGCTCGAAGCCAAGGAGCGTGAACTCGAGACCGTGCGCAACTCCGTCACCAAAGCCCTCGTGGGCTTCGCCGACAAAGGCCTGAAGGTGGAAACCAAGGACGGCAAAGTCTACGTCTCCATGGAGAACAAACTCATGTTCCCCTCCGCCAGCTGGACCGTCTCCAAAGAGGGCGCCAACGCCATCAAGGAACTGGCCAAAGTGCTCGAGCAGGACACCACGCTGAACATTATGGTTGAGGGACATACGGACAACGACCCCTACCGCGGCAACACCGCCGTCAAGGACAACTGGGACCTCTCCGTCATGCGCGCCACGGCCATCGTCAAACTCCTCCTCCACCACGGCCCCGCCATCAACCCCTCGCGCATCGAGGCCTGCGGCCACGGTGAGTTCGCCCCCAAGGCCGACAACAGCACCGCCGAAGGCAAAGCCGCCAACCGCCGCACCGAGATTATCCTCACCCCCAACCTCGACAAACTCCTCCGCCAGATGGGCAACTAAGCCGTACCCAAGTCGTACCCAAGAGGCACCCAATTCGCCCCTTCTCATATAGTTCCCATATCGTTCTTATATACTTCTCATATAGTTCTTATATACTGCATATAAGAACTATATGAGAACTATATGAGAAGTATATAGGAAGTATATAAGAACGGCCGAAGAGGGGGCGAAGAAGGGGCGAATTCGACACGACGTTTCGCCGGTCGAAACAGAATGATTCCGCGCGCCGCATCGGGGACGCTCCATGAGAAAAAAAACAGCGAATTGGGTCCAAACAGCCCCTCAAGGTTGCAGAATTAAAAAAAATGCGTATATTTGTAGTTGCATCGCCCCATGCCGGCGATGTCATAATGCATTAAAGATTAGTGAATAACGAATGCAAGCGGAGTAGATTGAAATAAGAAAAATATAATAAACAAGTATAAAAAAAACGATTATGGCAATGAGAAAAACGGGAATGAGAGGGGTTGTGACGCTGATGGTGCTGACGCTTTGGGGCACACTGGCGCAAGGCCAGGTGCGCGACGCTATGGCTATGCCTGTAGTGGAAGAAGATTCCGTCATGAAACACATCGTGGAGCTCTCGAACGAGCGCTACGAGGGACGCCTGGCCGGATCGCTGGGCTACGACAAGGCGGCGGACTACGTGGAGCGTGTCCTGGGGCGCTACGGAGCGCACTGCATGGAGCAACGCTTCAACATCGAGTGCAACGAGGTGGAGAACTGCAAGTTCAACATCTATGTGCCGGGGAGCAAAGAGAAGCGCATTTTCACGCTGGGCAACGAGTTCTGCTGCGCGGGCATGACAGGCCGCGGCTATGTGGACGCCCAGATGGTGTTCTGCGGCTACGGCATTGCCGAAGAGGAAATGGACGAGTACAAGGGCGTCGACGTGCAAGGGAAGATCGTGGTGCTGCTGACGGGGATGCCCGAGGGCTCGTGGCTGCCGCAGGCCATACAGCAACACTACACGACCCTGCGCGACAAGGCGCGCGTGGCCGAGGCCCACGGGGCCCTGGGAGTGCTGGCCATCAACACCAGCTCGAGCTGCCTGAGCGACGAGGTGCAGGGCAGGGTGTACTGCGGCGAGTTGCCCCACCTGGCGACATTCCCCATACTGCAGCTGACGCTGGACTGCGGACGCGAGCTGCTGACCGGAGAAAAAATGGGCCTGGACAGCGCCATGGCCGCCATAGCGGAGAAGAAAGCCCCCATGTCGTTCGCGCTGCTGAAGAAGGCCGAAGTGGACGTCAACGCCATCTACCGCCAGCGGGCGGTGACGGCCAACGTGATGGGCCTGGTGGAAGGCAGCGACCGCAGGCTGAAGGATGAAATCATCGTGGTGGGCGCAAGCCTGGACCACGTGGGCATGCAGGGCGAGACCTGCCTGTTCCCCGGAGCCGACGTGAATGCGTCGGGCGTGGCGGCGGTGCTGGAGACGGCCCGCCTGCTGACGCAGGAGCAGTACCGCCCACGGCGCAGCGTGCTCTTCGTGCTGTTCAGCGGCAGCGAGCAGCAGTACATGGGCTCGCGGGTGTTCGTGATGAACTACGGCAAGATGCGCAAGGTGGAGGCGTTCATCAACGCGCAGAACATCGGATGCGGCGACAGCATCGTGCTTTTGGGCGACAACCGCTACCCCTCGCTGTGGAAAATCGCCGAGACGCGCGACAGCGCAAACCACGGGCTGATACACCACAGCGACGAAGCCACGAATCCGCGCGGCGACGCCAGGGCCTTCGATGCCATCGGGGTGCCGTCGATAGTGTTCACGTCGCTGAACGGACTGCAGCACAACCACGTGCCGAGCGACATCTGGGAGAACATCGACCGCCGCATGCTGACAGGAGCCACGCAGGTGATGGTGGAGACGGTGAGAGAGCTGGCCGACGGCATGTACCGCGGACGCACGCCGAAGAGCAAAGCCCTGAAGCTTATCGAATGAAACAAAAACAACACTTGACATTTTTAACACTTAACATCTAAAGACACTGTGTGGACACTGTATAAGAAAGAACTGGCGAGTTTCTTTTCGTCGCTGACAGGCTATCTGACGATAGCCGTATTCCTGGTGCTGACCGGACTGATGCTGTGGGTACTGAAGAGCGATTTCAATATTCTGGACTATGGCTATGCCGGCATGGAAGGGCTGTTTGTTGTAGGCCCCTTCCTGTATCTCTTCCTGATACCGGCCATCACGATGCGCAGCTTCGCCGAAGAGAGACGAGGGGGAACCCTGGAGGTGCTGCTGACGCACGCCGTGAGCGACTGGACGGTGGTTTGGGCGAAGTTCCTGGCATCGTGGACGCTGGTGCTGATATCGCTGCTGCCGACGGTGGTGTGCTATGTGAGCGTATACACCCTGGGCTACCCGGTGGGAAACATCGACACCGGCAGCGTGGCAGGCTCCTACATAGGACTGCTGCTGCTGGGCGGCGCCTTCGTGGCCATAGGACTGCTGAGCAGTTCGCTGACGAGCAACCAGATTGTGGCGTTCATCGTGGCCGCCGTGCTGTGTGCCACAGGATACCTGGGCTTCGAGTCGCTGTACAGGATGCAGCTGCTGGGCAGCGGCGACCTGGTGCTGAAAGGCCTGGGCATGATGGACCACTATGAAAGCATCAGCCGCGGTGTGGTCGACACACGCGACGTGCTGTACTTTGCCAGCGTGATGGCTCTCTTCCTGATGGGTACGCGCATGGTGCTGCAGAGCCGCATGTGGAACGGATGGAAGAAACGCAAGAACCTGAAGCGCAGCCACTGGCTGGAGATGGGGGTGACGGTGCTGATAGTGCTGTCGGTGAACGTGATAAGCCACTTCTTGTATACCCGCCTGGACTTGACGTCGGAGAAACGCTACACGCTGTCCGACTCGTCGAAAAAACTCCTGAAGAACATCGAAGAGCCCCTGCTCTACAGGGTATACCTGGAGGGCGACATGCCGTCGGACTTCAAGCGTCTGCAAATAGAGACGAAAGAGATGCTGAACCAGTTCAGGGCCTACAACCGCAACGTGAGCTATGAGTTTGTAAATCCCAATGAGATGGGCACCGACGAGGAGCGGAGGGTGTTCTACCAGAAGATGGTGGAAAAAGGCATACAGCCCGCACAGGTGGAGACCAAGGGCGAGAACGGAGTGACGCAGATGGTGCTACTGCCCGCCGCGGAGGTGTACTACCAAGGAAGGGAGACAACGGTGCAGCTGCTTCAGAACCAACAGTATGTGGAACAGGCAGACCTGCTGAACCACTCGATAGAGAACCTGGAGTATGCGCTGACGAGCCCCGTGCGCGCCCTGGCGCAAGGGGTGAAGCAGAGCATAGGCTTCCTGCAGGGGCAGGGAGAGCTGGAGGGCGGCGTGCTGTACGACATACAGAGAGCCCTACAGGAGTTCTACAGCCTGGAATACGTGACCATCGACGGACAGATACAGTCGCTGACAGCACACCACAAAAACGAGAAGGACACGGCATACAGGTTCTTCAACAAGTACGACATGCTGATAGTGGCGAAGCCGACGAAACCGTTTTCAGAGAAAGACCTGTTCATACTGGACCAGTATGTGATGTACGGAGGCAAGATACTGTGGCTGGTGGACGGCGTGAACGCCGACATCGACAGCATGGCATCGCACGGACAGCTGCTGGCGACACGCAACACGGTAGGCCTTGACGAGATGCTGTTCACCTATGGCGTGAGGGTGAATCCGAATGTGCTGATGGATGTGCGCTGCCGCCCGATTCCCCTGCCTGTGGGAATGGTGGGCGAGCGCCCGCAATACAGGTTCTACCCCTGGTACTATTTCCCGGAGATAGTGCCGCTGAGCGAGCACCCCATTGTGAGGAACCTCGACCTCATCAAGACCGACTTCGTGAGCAGCATAGACCTAATCGACAACGACATAAAAAAGACGGTACTGCTGAGCACGTCGGAGTATACAAGGGTGAAGAATGCACCGGCACTGATAGAGCTGGCAGATGCCCAGGCTGAACCGGACCAGCGCCTGTTCAACAAGAGACGCCTGCCGGTGGGAGTGCTGCTGGAGGGGCAGTTCCGCTCGATGTGGAGAAACCGGCTGTCGCCCGAGATGGCGGAGGAAGACGCAATAGGTTTTCGCGAAGTGAGCAAGGAGACGAAGATGATTGTGCTGGCAGACGGCGACATGATCAAGAACCGCTACGACGGCGAGCATGGTGTGATATACCCGACAGGCTACGACAGCTACACCCGTACGCTGTATGCCAACAAGGATCTGCTCCTGAATGCAGTGAACTATCTGGTCGGCGACGAAGGACTGATGGATTCGCGAAGCCGCAGCATCACCCTGAGGAAACTGGACGAGGCGAAGGTGCGCAACCACCGGACGCTGTACCAGACGGTGAACATCGTTGTGCCGCTGCTGCTGCTGGCGGCAGCAGGAATAGTCATCACGATGGTGAGAAAGAGACGGTTCCGTGCCTAAAAACCGAGTATTACAACTTGTTGAATCGAGATTATGAAGAAAAAGAACATTATACTGATTATCGTGGCTGCAGCGGTGGTTGTGGCAGCAGCGCTGACAGCATGGCTGTTGTCGCGCCCGACTTTTGAACAGGATTACCATATCGAGGACACATCGTCTATCACACGCATCTTCCTTGCCGACAAGGAGACAGGCGAGGTGACGCTGGTGAGACAGGAGGATTCGACATGGAGCGTAAACGGTAAATATGCCGCAAACGAACCGATGGTGAAGCTGCTGCTGGAGACCCTGCACGACATGCGTATACGGCAGCAGGTGAACAAAAGCGCGGTGCCCAATGCCATCAAAGACATTGCCGCACACAGCATCAAGGTGGAAGTGTACCAAGAGAAGCCCCTGATCAATTGGTTCGGCGGAAAACTGAAACTTTTCAACCGCGAGAAACTGACTCGTACATACTTTGTGGGCCGCGAGACCCAAGACATGATGGCCAGCTACATGTACCGCCAAGGGGATGATGTGCCCTACATCATCCATATACCGGGCTTCCGCGGGTTCCTGACACCCCGCTTCGTCGCCGACGGGCTGAAATGGAGAAGCCACTCCATTGTAGACCTGGATGTGAGAGAGATTGAACGCGTGGAGCTGGAGTTGCCCCAGACGAAAGAGGAGTCGTTTGCAATACAGCGCGAGGGAGAGGGGTTCAGAATGGAAATGCTGGGAAGCGGCGAGCGCGTGAACAGTTTCGACACAGCGCGCGTGGCACAGATGCTGTCGTCGTTCACCTACCTGAACTTCGACGAATTCGCATCAATAGTGCCGAACACTTTCGCCGACAGCTGCGTGCGCGGGGAGCCCCGTGCCATACTGCGCATCACTGACACCGAGGGTCACAAGAGCGAACTGAAGACGTACATCAAATACAACAATCCCGACGACCTGAAGGCCATGCCGGATCCGACAATGTATGAGACCTTCGACCTGAACCGCCTGTATGCAATATTAAACCAGCGCGACACCGTGCTCATCCAGTACTTTGTGTTTGACAATATACTGCAACCTGCAAGTTATTTCCTCGGAGCAGAAAAAACCGCAATAGCAAAATGAGGCCACTGATACTGATAACCAACGACGACGGTGTGACGGCGAAAGGCCTGCGGGCCCTCGACGAACTGGCCATGGAGTTTGGCGACGTGGTGGTGATGGCTCCAGAATACAACGCTTCGGGACAGAGCCACAGCATCACATCGGCGCGGCCACTGAGGGTGCGCGATGTAAAAGAAACCGAAGGATTGAGTGTGCACTGCTGCGACGGGACACCGGTAGACTGTGTGAAACTCGCCGTAGAATATTTCTGTCCACGCCGTCCCGACCTGGTGCTCTCGGGCATCAACCACGGCAGCAACAGCTCCATCAACGTGCTGTACAGCGGCACCATGGGTGCCGTCATCGAGGCCACAGCCCTCGGAATAGACGCCATAGGCTTCTCGCTGCTGCACCACAGCGCCGATGCCGATTTCAGCGCCTGCCTGCCCTTTGCACGTCAAATCATTGGAAACACTTTGGAAAAAGGACTGCCTCAAGGCGTATCACTCAATGTGAACATCCCGCGACTGCCCGCATCGGACATCAAAGGCATACGCATCTGCCACGAGGCCAAAGCCCAATGGAACGACAGCTTCGAGAAGCGTGTCGACCCGCAGGGACGCCCCTACTGGTGGCTCACCGGCAAATTCGTATGCGACAACCCTCCGGAGAGCAGCGACGAGTGGGCACTCCGCAACGGATACGTCTCCGTGGTGCCCATCCATCCCGACTTCACCCACTATCCCGCCATCCAAGAACTTGAAGAACAATACAAATAACCTCGCCACGTGAAACACTTTTTCCAACAAGACACCGTCACCGTAGGCCTCGTGGCCGGACTGGGCTCCATCGCCCTGTTGGCGCTGCTGCTCACCGCCGGACTCCACATTGCCGGCGAGGCGCCGATGGACCACCTCACTTGGTATGCCGGATGCTTCGTAGCTCCGTTGCTTATCATGCGCTACTATATCAAACAGCAGAAAGCCACCGTGGCCAAAACCCTCATGACGTTGCTCTTCTTCACCTTCATACCCTTCATGTTCGTCCTATTCCGAACCCATAGCATCACGTTGAAATGAAATACTATATCATAGCCGGCGAGGCCTCGGGCGACCTCTATGGGGCCAACCTCATCGAGGCCCTGCGCAAGCAGGACCCCCAGGCGGAGTTCCGCTTCTGGGGCGGCGATGCCATGGCGAAGGTTGCCGGAGAGCCGCAGCGCCACATCCGCGACCTGGCCATCATGGGATTTGTCGAGGTGGTAAGGCATCTGCGCACCGTCCTGGGCAACATCAGCTTCTGCAAGCAGGACATCCTCGGCTGGCGCCCCGACGCCGTCATAGGCATCGACTACCCTGGCTTCAACCTCAAAATTGAGAAGTGGGCTCACGAACAAGGCTTCAAGGCCATCCACTACATCTCCCCACAGTTATGGGCATGGAAGAAAGGCCGCCTCAAGGGCATGCGCCGCTACCTGGACCGCCTGTGCTACATACTGCCCTTCGAACAAGACTTCTACGCCAAGAACAATCTTCCGCAGGCCACCTATGTGGGACACCCCTTGCTGGAAATCATTCAGGGGCGTCCGACCGACGAACCCCTCTTCCCCGAGGATCCGCGCCCTATCGTGGCCCTGCTGCCTGGCAGCCGCAAACAGGAACTGACAAAGAACCTGCCTGGCATGGTGCGTCTGGCCGCCAAGCATCCCGAATACCACTTCGTCGTGGGCGGCATGAGCCTGCTTGGCAAACCCATGTACGACAGCTTCATAGCCCCCAAGGCAGACATCAGCGTCGTCTTTGACCAGACATACAGACTCCTCTCGCAATCCTTCGCAGCCGTGGTCTGCTCCGGCACCGCCACCCTCGAAACAGGACTGTTCCACGTGCCTCAAGTGGTGTGCTACCGCGGCAACGCCATCAGCATCACCATCGCCCGCGCCCTTGTGGGCCGCCGCATCAACCATATCGCTTTGGTGGACCTCATCGACGACAGTAACGTCGTCACCGAACTCCTGCAACAAGACTACAACGACCAGCGCCTCGAAGAGGAGTTCCGCCTCATCACCCTCGACACAGCCAACCGCCAGCGCATGCTTGACGGCTACCGCCGCGTGGAAGAGAAGTTGGGCAGCGCCGGTGCCAGCCTCCGCACCGCCCAGACCATCATTCAGGAAATTAAAAAATAAAATTATCCCACCCCTTGAACCTTAAACTATAAACCTTATCAACCCATCACCTTGAAACGCATCCTTTCCATACTTCTGCTACTCTCCCTGACCTTTGCAGCACATGCCGACAAGGTCAAGGTTAGACTTTATTCCAATAATACCATCAAGACACTCAACGTCTCCTTCGACCTTGGCAACTATAACCTCTATGCCGACGGCGACCAACTGATAGAAGATATGGTGGGAGAAGGTCGATCAGTTCTTATCCGTCCAGAGGGTAAACAACTGCATGTCAGCGTCAACGAGACTGACTACGGCACCTTCAGTACCATCCGTCTCGAAGCCACCGATACCGCATGCATACTCTGCATCAACCCAGAAGGCTGCAAACAACGCACCTACGAGGGAGACCTCGAGGTTTCCCTCCTCAAGAGCGGCAGCCTGCAATTGATAAACAATGTAGAATTCGAGACCTATATTGCGGGGGTTGTCCAAAGCGAAATCTATGGCAAACAGACTGACATATTCCGCATACAAGCCATCATATCACGCACTTGGGCCCTGCGCAACATGGGCAAACACCGTGCTGACGGATACAACTTCTGCGACCATGTCCACTGCCAGGCCTACCACAACCGCTGCATCCGTCCCGATATCATGATGGGTGCCATCCAGAGCAGCGGCGAAACCCTCGTCGACCAGTTCGGTGCCCTCATCGAGACCCCCTTCCATTCCAACTCCGGCGGTGAAACCGCCAACTCCGAGGACGTCTGGCGCGCCGCCCTGCCCTACCTCCGCTCCGTGACCGACACCTTCTCCTACCGCATGCGACAGAGCGACTGGACAAAAACCGTATCCATCGACCGGTGGCTTTCCTACTTCGCCAAGACACACAAGATAGACACCAAGAACCCCGCCAATCGCGACACCCTCCTCCACTTCACTCAGGAGCACCGCCGCGTGCGCATCCTTGGCGTGCCGCTGACACGTGTGCGCGTCGACTGGCAGCTGAAATCCACCTTCTTCTCCGTCAGCGTCGACTCCGCATCCAACAACGTCATCCTCCACGGCCACGGCTACGGCCACGGCGTCGGACTCTCGCAAGAAGGCACCATACGCATGGTCTCTCTCGGCATCGCCTACGACAGTATACTACGCCACTACTACACTGGCGCCCAGATCCACCACGACCCGCACTCCAACCGCAACTACGTGGAGCAGTATGTGGAGCAGATCAGCCGTATCATCGAGGAGGACAAGAACAGTAAAACCCAGACACGCTCCAAGAAAGACGACTGGCTCGGCCGCCTCTTCCGTCTGCGTGACCGCGAGGAGCGCGAAGAAGTTTACATCGAAGCCGAACAAGACAATGAGAAAGACTGGGAATACGAATGGTGACAAACAAGTGGACTGCAGCCAGCCTGCGAAAAAATATTTAAAAAGACTATAAATAATGAATAAAACAATAATAATGAATATGCCCTTTGCCAGCCTGCAAAAAGGAATGAAAGCCCTGACCCGCGTCAGTCTGATTCTTCTTTCGTCACTTTTCATTCTTCATTCCACAGCCTCCGCCCAGGTGAAATGGCATAGCATCGACGAGGCTTCCAATGCCAAGATCGGCAGCCGCATCTACCTCGTCGACTTCTACACCGACTGGTGCGGATACTGCAAGAAGATGGACCGCGAAACCTTCGCCGACGCCACCGTGACAAAGATTATCAACAAGTACTACTACCCCGTCAAGTTCAACGCCGAGAGCCGCAGCGCCGTCACCTGGTTCGGTGCCACTTATCCCCCCGCCTCCGGCCGCAGCCGCGCCCACGGCTTCGCCCGTGGCATTCAGGGCTACCCCACCACCATGCTCTATCTCGCCGATGGCAAAGCCCTCCAGGCCATCCCCGGATTCTACTCCGCCAAGGACTACGCCATCCTCCTCTGGTACTTCGCCAGCGGCGACTACCAGCGCTACCCCTACGAACGATATCAGCGCATCTTCGACAAGGAAATCCGCCCCACGATGGAAAAAGAACTCAAAAAACAATAAAAGAACCCACCACTTAAAAACTGAACACTGAACACTAAACACTGAACACTAAACACTAAATAATATGGGACTTTTTAATTTCGGCCGCAAAACCAAAGAAGAGGAGAAGCAGACCCTCGACCAGGGCCTGGCGAAGACCAAAACCAGCTTCTTCCAGAAACTCACCAAGAGCATCCTCGGCAAATCCACCGTCGACGACGACGTGCTGGACAACCTCGAGGAGACCCTCGTCACCTCCGATGTAGGCGTCGACACCACACTCAAAATCATCGACCACCTGCAGGAACGCATCAAACGCGACCGCTACATCTCCACCTCCGAACTCAACTCCATCCTCCGTGCCGAAGTGGCCCAGCTGCTGCGCCAGCCACAGAGCGACTTCCCCGCCGACTTCGACTCGCCCCTGCCGCACCACCCCTACGTCATCCTCGTCGTGGGCGTCAACGGCGTAGGCAAGACCACCACCATCGCCAAGCTGGCCTACCGCTACAAGCAGGCCGGCAAGAAGGTCATGCTCGGCGCCGCCGACACCTTCCGCGCCGCCGCCGTGGAGCAGCTCATGCTCTGGGCCGACCGCGTCGACGTGCCCATCGTGCAGCAGGGCATGGGCGCCGACCCCGCCTCCGTGGCCTACGACACCCTCCAGAGCGCACTGGCCAAGGACTCCGACGTCGTCATCATCGACACCGCCGGACGCCTCCACAACAAGGTGGGCCTCATGAACGAACTCTCCAAAATTCGCAAGGTGATGCAGAAACTCGTCCCCGACGCCCCCCACGAGGTGCTCCTCGTCCTCGACGCCTCCACGGGCCAGAACGCCATCGAGCAGGCACGCCAGTTCACCCAGGCCACCGACGTCAACGCCCTGGCCCTTACCAAACTCGACGGCACCGCCAAGGGCGGCGTCATCATCGGCATCTCCGACCAGTTCCACATCCCCGTGCGCTACATTGGCCTCGGCGAGAAAATGACCGACCTCCAACTCTTCAACCCCGACGACTTCGTAGACTCCCTCTTTGCATAATAAAGAAATGAAAATCAACATCATCACCCTGGGCTGCAGCAAGAACACCGTCGACAGCGAGAAGCTGGCCGGACGCCTCACCGCCGAAGGAAACACCGTCTATTTCGACCGACAGAAGAACGACTGCGACACCGTCATCGTCAACACCTGTGGCTTCATCGGCGACGCCAAGGAGGAGAGCATCAACGTCATCCTCGAACAGATCGCCGCCAAGCGCCGCCGCCACAACAAGACGCGCCTCGTCGTCACCGGTTGCCTCGTGCAGCGCTACCTCGGAGAACTGAAAGCCGAGATGCCCGAGGTCGATGAATGGCACGGCACCGATTACTTCAGTCTCTCTGAGCCCCTGCGCTCCCTCTCCACCCCCGGCCACTACGCCTACCTCAAAATCGCCGAAGGCTGCAACCGTTCCTGCTCCTACTGCGCCATACCCCTTATCCGCGGCGCCCACCGTTCGCGCCCCATCGACGACCTCGTGGCCGAAGCCAAACAGCTGGTGGCCAGCGGTGTCAAGGAACTCATCGTCATCTCGCAAGACACCACCTACTACGGCCTCGACCTCTACCGCCGCCGCGCTCTCGGCGAACTGCTCAACCGCCTGGCCACCGAAAGTGGTGCCGCCTGGATACGACTCCACTACACCTACCCCACCTCCTTCCCCATCGACGCCATCGACGCCATCGCCAGCCACCCCAACATCTGCAACTACATCGACATCCCCCTGCAGCACATCAACACCCGCATCCTTGGCTCCATGCAGCGCGGCATTGACCGCGAAGGCACGCTGCGCCTCATCGACACCTTCCGCCAGAAACTTCCCGACGTGGCCATCCGCACCACCCTCATCGTCGGCTATCCCGGCGAGACACAGGAGGAGTTCGAGGAGCTGAAGGAATTCGTGCGCCAGGCCCGCTTCGACCGCATGGGATGCTTCGCCTATAGCCCCGAGGAGGGCACCGCAGCCTATGACCTGCCCGACGACGTGCCACAACAGGAAAAAGAACGCCGCGTCAGCGAACTGATGGAACTACAGGAAATAATATCCCTGAATAAAAACCAATCTTTCATCGGTAAAAAAATGAAAATCATCATCGATGGCTTCACCGATGACTATCTTATTGGACGCACACAATACGACAGTCCTGAAGTGGATGATGAGGTCCTAATCAGCACCCAATCAATAAAACAGCCCATCTGTCCAGGCGATTTCATCAACGTCCGCATCACCGACGCTATGGAACACGACCTGATTGCCGAAATCATTCAATAAGGCAAACCCTTCATCCGCCTGCCACCATCTTGGACAACGCAGCCAAACTCGCCGCCAGATTCTCGTTCTTTACGATGACATCCGACGGCAAATCAATATGTGCCGGAGCAAAATTCCATATCCCTTTGATACCACTCGACACCAAGATGTCTGCAACACCCTGTGCCTGAGGGCCAGGCACGGTAATAATTCCCAACTTCACTCCCAGACGCTTCACCAACTTCTCCAGCCTTGACAACAAATACACAGGCTTTCCTCCTATGCTCTTGCCCACAACATGTTCGTCCACATCAAATCCTGCCACCACGTCCAGGCCATAGTTCTTAAAGCCACCATACTGCAACAACGTCTTGCCCAAACCTCCCACACCTACCAGTACGGCCTCATTGTAATTATCGTATCCCAGATAACTCTTCATGTCACGCAACAACTGTTCGGTCCGGAAACCTCTCTTCGGCCTTCCTGGTGTCGAACTGACACTCGCCAGGTCCTTCCTAACCAAAACTGCATTCAAACCCAAACTCTCAGCCATAGCACTCGACGACACATATTCCTCCCCTTCTTTTTGCCTTTCCTGCACATAACAATAATACACGGGTAGTCGCCCAAGCGTCGACTTCATAACTGTTATGGGTTTACTCATTTCCCCTTCCCCTTTCTTCCTCAACATTTTACCTTTTGCCATAATGTACTAACCTTACTATTTTGAAATGCAAAAATACACAAAATCCTCAATACGGAAGAAAAAAAAAGACTATTTTTGACTTTTTTTTCAACTTTCTGCTTCCACATCTTATTTTTTTTGTATTTTTGCAACTGGTTTCGGTTCCCCCGAAAGGGGGCCAAGAGGGAATCGGGTGCAAATCCCGAACAGTCCCGCTGCTGTGAGTTCCAGAGAGATAGAGCGTTCTTGCACATAGTGTCACTGTGGCGCCACACTCGCCATGGGAAGGCCGCAAAAACGTTCCGGAACAAGTCAGAAGACCTGCCTAAACCACAATCAATCATTAACAGCCCTCGAGGATAGGATGTTTTGATGTATGAGCATTGTTGTTGAATACATAGTATCGTTTATTGTCTGCCGTCGTGACCCGATAGGCCCACGCGGTTTCATGCACCAAATCATAACACCCTCGAGGGCCTTTTTATTTCTGCTCCTAACCATACCCTTTTCGGCATCGGCACAGTTCGACACCATACAGAATCTACCCGAACTGGAAGTCGCCACCCAACGCGCCCCCTCCGTCATACGCACGGCAACACCGACGCAGGTTCTTGACGCCGAACACATCAAACACCTGGGGGCCGTGCAGTTGAGCGACGCCATCAAGCAAATGGCCGGCGTGACGCTGAAAGACTACGGCGGCGTGGGAGGCGTCAAAACCGTTTCCTCCCGCGGCCTCGGCAGCCAGTTCTCGGCTGTCACCATCGACGGCATCCCCGTCGACGACTCGCAGAACGGACAGGTCGACCTCGGCCGCTACACCCTCGGCAACACCGCCTACGTCAGCCTCAGCCAGGGACAGGAACAGTCCTCGCTCCTCTCCGCTCGTGCCTACGCCGCCGGCAACGTGCTCAACATGGAAACCGCGGCACCCTCCTTCTGGCCCGGCGAGCACACCAAAATCCACGCCGGCATCGAGGCAGGCTCCTTTGGACTCCTCTCCCCCACCCTCACATGGCAACAACGATGGAACCGCCGGCTGAAGAGCAGCATCTACCTCAACCTCCTCCGCTCCGACGGCGACTACCCCTTCCTCCCCTACGACGGCGCCCCGGAGAAAATTCTCCGAAGACACTCCGCAGTGGGAATGCTCACGGCCGACGGCGACCTATTCTACACCATAGCCAACGACAACACCCTAAACGTCAAACTGCACTACATGGGGGGGCAACACGAGCTGCCAGGCCCGCTACACCAGCACTCACAGGTGGTCTCGGGACAAAACACACAGGAAAACCTGGCCTTTGCTCAGGCCCGCTGGCGCATTGAGCGCGAGAAATGGAAGCTGCAACTCTTAGGCAAAGTGCGGGGCAGCTACGACGCCTTCCGCGACACCACTCCCGGCACCTTCGCCGACAACGACTACCGCCAGCGCGAAGCCTACCTCAGCAGCAGCTTCAACCGTACCCTCGCCCCCTGGCTCGACCTCAACCTCGCAGCCGACGGAAGCCTCAGCGGCCTGGTGAGCACACAGAAGAACCAGAACACACCCTTGCGCGACACCATGACCAACGTTGTCCGTCGCAACATCGCCCTCGTCGCAGCCCTCCACTCCTCATTCCCCTTCGCAGGCGCGCAGTGGGAGCTGCAAGCCAATGCCGTCTTCACCTCTATCGCAGACCAAATCGCCAACCGCTCCGAAAAACCGTCCTACCAACGACTGACGCCATTCTTCTCCCTTCTGTGCCACCTCGGACAGACCACCACCCTCCGGGCCTTCTACAAAGAGAGCTACCGCGCCCCCAACTTCGGCGAGCTGTACTTCTTCCAACTCATGTTCAAAAACCTACGTCCCGAGCAGGCACGGCAGTTCAACATCGGCATCACTCACATCAACAATATTCCTCTGGACTCGCTCGAATGCCAACTCTCCGCCACTCTCGACGCCTACTACAACCGCGTCTCCGACAAGCTCATTGCCTACCCTCTGCACAGCATGTACTACTGGACAACCGACAACATCGGCCGAGTCGACATCCTTGGCATCGACGCCACCCTCAACATCCAACTCTCATCCCTCAGCTGCCAGCTCTCTTACTCTTTCCAGCACGCCGTGGACCTCACCGACGAGAACAACAAATTCTACGGCCACCAGATCGTCTACACCCCCCGGCACTCAGGCGGCGGCAACCTCCGGTGGGAGAACTCATGGGTCAACCTCGGCCTTTCAGCCATGGTCGTCGGCGACCGCTACAGCACACAGCAGAACATCGACAAATGGCGCCTGCCCGCCTACTGCGACATTTCCATCTCGGCCGACCGCAAATTCGACCTCCGCATCGGTACCCTCGCCGTCCGCGCACAACTGCTCAATCTCTTCGATGTCCAATACGAGGTGGTACGCTCCTACCCCATGATGGGACGCAACTGGCGCCTCGCACTAACCTACGATTTTTAATTTCTTCAATATTATAAACAAAAAAAACAACACAACATGAAACACGTCACAAGACTGCTCTCCATTGGCCTCATCGCCCTCTGCATGGTGGCCTGCGAAAAGGAAAATGACAACACCACCAGCGAAACCTCCGTCAACGCCCTCGTGCTCAACGAAGGCAGCTGGGGCGGCAGCAACGCCTCCATCACCGGCCTCAACACCCTCAACGGCGACACCTACGCCGACTGGTTCGAGAAAGCCAACGACAACCGCCCCCTCGGCGACGTCGCCCAGGACATCCTCAAGTACGGCTCCAAGGTCTATGCCACCGTCACCTACTCCAACAGCCTCGAGGTAATTGACCCCGCCACTGGCGCCTCCACCCGCATCGACATGGGCAGCCGCAACCCACGCCACATCGCTGCCGACGGCGGCAAACTCTATGTCACCTGCTATAAACCCTGCTCCGTCGTCCGCATCGACACCGCCACCCTCGAAATCGAGGCCACCTGCACCCTCGGCGAGTTCCACCCTGAAGGCATCGCCATCGCACAGGGTAAAGCTTTCGTCGCCAGCCAGGTCACTGCCGACTACATGTCCTACGACAGCGTCCTCTATGTCGTCGACCTCACCTCCTTCGCCAACCCCCAGAAGGTCACCGTCGGCCTCAACCCCGGCATGGTAAAGAAAATCAACGACAATAAAATTCTCGTCGCCTACTCCGGCAACTACGGAGACGTCTTAGGCGGCTCCGCCATCGTTGATGTGAATAGCCTCGAGGTCACACAGACCTATACCGAGCTCGCCGGCGCAGCCATCTACAACGGCACCATCTACGCCTACGCCTCCACCTGGGTTGAAGGCGCCGATGGCAACTGGAACCAGACCGTGGGATTCTTCTCCCTCGACCCCACCACCCTTACCAACACTCCCCTCAGCTTCCTCAACGAAGTGGCCAGCCCCTATGGCCTCGACATCAACCCCGCCAATGGCGACATCTACGTCACCGAGAGCATCTCCGGCGCCAATGGCGACGTCCACTGCTACTCCCTCTCCGGTGCCAAACGCTTCTCCGCCGAAGCCGGCATCTTCCCCAAGAAAGTCATCTTCTTCTAAAAAAACTCACATCGAGAAACAAAGAGAGAGGGGAGAACAACAATTCTCCCCCCTCTCTTTTTTTTACAAAAACTCTACAACTCTAAGACTCTAAAGCTTTACAGCCCTATAACTCTACGCCTCACTTCTGCGTGGCGATATAGTCCAGGACCTTCTTTTTGTCGCTGCTGAAGGTGAGGATGTCCACGGTCTGGTAGTAGTTGGGTTTGTCGATGCAATAGTTGTAGGCATACTTGAGGAAATCCACCTGCGACGACGAGAAGTCTATCGTCTCGGCCAAGCGGGCGATCTGGCTGGCCGTCAGGTTCGACGAGGCGACGATGACCTTGCCCAATGCCAGGCGGTCGCTGTCGAAACTCTGGTTCTTCATCCTCAGCACCATGGCGGCCACATCCTCCTCGGTGGCACGGCGGATTTCGGGTTCCATCCGCGGCTGGGGAGCGGGAGACTCGGGATGTACCTTGTGGTGTTCCGGACGCGGCGAGGGTTCCTGATAGGTCACCACGCGACTCTCGGCGCGGTTGTGCGACGGCGTGTAGAGCGACAGCGTCTCCGTGCGCTCGTCGAAGTTCACATTCACCACCACGCTGGGTTCGCCCGGCAGGAGCTGCAGGACGGCGGCCTTCTGGACGGGGCGTTTCAGGACCACCACCACCTCGTGGGTGCGGTCGGAAACATCGTTGACCATCACACGGCTCTGCGGCATGCGGTTCATCAGCTCGCCGTCCATGAAGACATTGAACGACTCGCCATGCTGCGACTGGAAGGAGACCGTGTAGCGTTGCGGACGCGGGGTCCTGCCGTGGTGGCCGGGCTGCGCTGCGGCGCCCGCCATCATCAGGCAGGCAAAGAGTATGATTGCAAATCTTTTCATATTACATTATTTTTCTCAGTTTGTGTTCTCTGAAATACATCGTGTCTATCCAGCGTCCCTCCTCGCCCCTGAGGGCCATCGCAAACTCGTCGAAGGTGCGGTGCTCCATGTAGACGAGGTTGTAGACGTCGCCCACGTTGTCGATGAAATGGGCGTCGCTGTCGGTGATGAAGTTGAAACGCTTGAGGTAGGCGAACTTCTTCAGTATCTCGTCCTTGGTAATGCGGAAGTTGATTTCGAGGCCGTCGGCGCGGAGGTCCGGCGGCACGAAACCCAGCTGGCTCATGAGCGAGGTGGTGCCCTTGTTGATGTGCGCCGGCACGAAGAGGCCGCCGATGCGGTGCACCTCGTCGTAGATGCCGTCGATGTCGACATCGATGGCGTTCAGCAGGTGGTACTCCTCCTCGCCGACAATCTCCTCGTTCTCGTCCACGATGAGCTGGTAGCCGAAGCGGTCGACATCGTTCTCGATCTTGGGCAGATGCTCGTCGAGGAAGAGCTGGAAGGCGTCGAGCTGGGCGTCGTCGCGGAAGTAGCAGAGGCAGTGCGTCTCCTCCTGGCTGGTCACCTCCACGCCGCCGAGAACGAAGAGGCCCTTCTCCTTGCCGATGCGCTGGGTGACCTTCACCTGCCGCGTAGTGTTATGGTCGCTGATGGCTATCATGTCCAGCCCGCGGGCCAGGGCACGCTCGACGATGGCCGTGGGCGACATCTCGAGGTCGCCGCACGGCGAGAGCACCGTGTGGATGTGCAGGTCGGCTTTGAACGGAGCAATCGGCATAGACAACGGCATATTTTTTCCCGTCGGCGAATTATGCGAATTATGCGAATGGACTAATAAACAATTCGTCCAATCCGCACAATTCGCCGACCGATTCCTTAGCAGTTCAGCAGCTGGTAGATTTTACCGACGGTTTCGTAGGTCTGCATGTCGGTGCTGAGGAAGGGGATGCCCTCCTCGTTGCTCTGCTCGACGGTGTCTTCGCTGGCGGTGAGGCCCTTGACGAGGATAACGCAGGCCAGCTCCTTGAGGGAGGCGATGGCCATGACGTTCTTGTGGGTTTGGAGGGTCACCCACACGTTGCCCATCTCGGCATTGCCCATGACGTCGCTGAGGAGGTCGCTGACATAGCATCCGTCGATGTCGCGGTCGAGACCGTTCTCGCCACTCAACACTTTGAGGTTCAGTTTTTCAACAAGTTCTCTTACTTTCATATTTCGGTGTGTTTTTGATTCGTTAGCGACTGCAAAGATACAAATTTTTTTGGAAACGACGGCGATAATAACAATTTTCTTTCAATGGAGCGCCGGCGTCCCGCCGGCAAATAGAACGTAGGCGTCCCGCCGACAAACATTGGAACGCAGGCTGCCAGCCTGTAAACTCCATAACCCATAACCTATAACCCTTAACCCTAATAACGACAACAATGACAACACAAACAACAGCTGCCGCACCCCCGGAGCACATCGCATGTTGCGGTGTGCCCGTTGTCTCCGTTGTCTATTTTGTCGTTAAAAAAGAAGCGCAGGCTACCAGCCTGCGAAACACCCTCCATTTTCTTAACAATCGTTAAATCGGCGTTTTTCGGCCCGACGAACACCCTGCCATCTCCCACTGTGGTGGGAGTTGGTAGGGAGATGGTAGGTATTTGGTAGGGACAAAGTAAGTACTTTTACCGACAACTTTTCCCTTTCCACGTATTAATAATACTGTCACAAATTTGGTATTGTTCATCATCCTGCATAGATAGGTCAAGACCTCCTTTATAAATATTCCGCAAGCGATACACCGACTTTAGCTTTTTATCTTTGTAATAGGATTTCCAACAATACGACACCAGTCTCCATGAACGATTTTAATTCCGGGAAAGATTGCGATTGGCAAAAAGATCAAAACAATTCCTAAACTCTTCGAGTAGTTTTTTTGATAGTTCTGTTCCTGAACCATGCAAAGTCTCCCGGACCATATCACATGTTAGGAAAAAAATGGAAAACAACACAATTACTCTAAGAATTTGAACGACTAATATTCCCTTCTTCTTTTTCTTGTCATAACCAGATATCTTTTTGTATATCAAATCGCAACGCCTATTACGTTTATAATAATAGGTTGTCAATAGTGCAACGGCCAATGGAAAAAAAGCGATTAAATCATTGCCATATATTGCACGTAGTGCCGACGGATTCACTGCCATACAAATTATATCGACGATAGACCAAATTTCAGCTGAAATCATCATTCCTATGAACATACCACCAGTAATATAGTAATATTCATAGAGATGCCAGTATTTGCCGTCATATTTTTTTACGGCGTAAGATATTATGTAGAATAATTGATTGTTGAGCATTTTATTCAAAGAGGTTGTGTAAAAAAACCGTATTTTTGTCCTAGTTTGAATCCCTTCTAAACCATGCTCCATAAAGACATTGGGGGAGGCATGCTCTTATCTCTCTGTTTTTAAACTAATTGGGACAAAAAGGAATAATCGGATCAGGACCGGGGAAAATTCTATTCTCAATTATCAGCTTTCTTCTAAACCAACAGTTTCCTATAAACCGTTCACCGTTTACTTCAATGTCATATGTCACATACACTTTATTGGGGCTAAACCAACGTCTGTCACATTTTGCGTACAATATAAAATTCGTCCATCCTTTTGTCGTAGTATTTGCCATAATAGTGGCTGCAACGGAGTCTTTCTGTAGTGACACACTTGATATATTGTTCTTTGGAATGGCCAAATAGTCAAGGCTGTATGACAGCGTGTCGTTCTGACTGTTTTGAAATGATAAAGAGTGGAGTTTGAACTGTGTAATCTTTTCAGGAGAACAGTGAATAGAGATTTCAAAAGTAAAATGGCCACTCATGATAAGACTCTCCCCATACTCCCCTATAGTTAGTGTAAAGTCTGTCGAACGGCTAAGTTCTTTGAGTTCCTCATAATCCTTGTTCTCCATGTTCAAGTACGGCAATCTGCATGAACCGCACATCAAACACAACAAAGAACCCAATATCAAAAGTTTGTTCCTTTTCATTGTTCTATGGATATGTTCACAACATTTTCAATCTCCCTTTCTGCCAGCCGTCTTGCCACTTGATGCTTGGTGGGAGAATTGGATTGTCTATTATCAAATCTTTGTGAGCCATTGATAGACTCATCCGAGTCAAGATTTATTGATGTATGAGACCCCTCTTGGGGAGGAATGGGATGCCCAATTTTTTTACACGCTTTTTCGTACAGCCAGGAGAAAGTATTAAAGGATCCCGTTTTTAGACCACCATGGGCATTTGCAAATTCAATAAAATCTGCATTATTCATCATATCTGTAAATGTCGGAATCAATTCGGGATCCATAGTAAGACCTTTTTCTGTTGCATATTGACTATAAAGGTCAACATAATTGGAGTGTGAATAGAAATCAGCTATTGTGTGAAGGTTTTTTCCCGCCCTTAAATAGTTTCCATTCGAAAGATGACTGATTGCTTTCGATATAGCACTACTATATGATTTCGCGATGTTCGCAAATCCGCTCTTATTATCAAGATGTACATTTGAAAAGGGGAAGAGTACCCAGTCAGCGTATTTCCCTGTACCAAAAAGAATTATATTTGTAGCATAGCTGTTGAATCTTTTATTGTTTAGCGCATCACTAACTATTTTCACATGAACGTCCCATGGAAAATTTCCATCGGGATCAACTAGTACCACAGGATTCCACATGCAGTAGCAGTACGGCGAGATTCCTGGGTACTTATCCATCATCGGATCCACACTCAACCACCCTGTCAGCACCTCGCTCCAGTAGTAGCGTGCACCGTAGTAATGGAAACCACTTTCATAGTCCTTCTCTTTCCCGTTGAAATTTGAAGGGAAAACGGTCCATGATACGGCATGGTTTTGTGGAGTGGTTGTATGTGCTGAAAGGTTCAAGTATTAATCTTTTTGTCGGGGCAAGAACTGGAATATTGTGGATACAAGGGGAAGGGTGGGCCATCTTGGTTCAGCATCGGCTTGGGTTATATGTGCTTCTTTGCGGTATATGGTTTTGATGTTTTAATTGTTATTGTTTTTTTCTAGGGCATCTAACACTTCCAGTATCATTTTCACTTATCGTAAAGCCTTCTTCATTCGATGGACGTAGTTGATAAAAAACACCATCCCACTTTTCTTTGGGTGAAGCAATAAATATAGAATCTGTCCATACATAACAATACCAACTATTATTAGATGGGTAATGATATTTTGTATTGTAAAAAAAGAACTCAACCCTTTTGCAATAAAAATTATTATCGTAAACAATATTGTGATTGTTTAATAGAATTAGTTTGTATTCACTATCTTGAAGAAATGTCTTTTGTGAATATGGAATTCCTATCGCTTTCTCTATCTCTTTTTCGTTTGTACATTCTCCAAAAAGAAAGGCTGTGTCATAACCCACATTCAAAGCTCTCATTAGATTAATGCTCCCACCTTGTGGACATGCGGAATCAATGTATGAAAAAAGAATTTTGTCTGTTGATTCAAAAGCATTGCAAGATGCAAGTACACCGCAGCAGCAACCAATTACATATTTCAAGAACCTACTATTCATGAAGACCATAGTTATTCAATTTTTTTAATTCATTAATCACTTTTTGGTATTCTGCATTGTTAATTTTGGTTTTATTGATAGAGACTGATCCATCTGAATTCTCTATTGCAGTCCACAAACCATTATTGTAGAGTTCGGTCGCGACCTTTTCAGCCATTGTGGCATTAGACACACCTTTGTTTCTTTCTCCGATTGAACGGCCAATTGCATTATTTAACTGGTCACATACCACATCAGCCTCTTCCATATTACTAAATGTTCTCTGAGACAAATCGGCTTTTGGTCCGTTTTCATGATTGTCCCCGATTCTTTCAGCTTGACTTGGGCCAAACTCGTTTGTGATCATTGCTTGCCAGAGCGTATGCCTAATGGCATTTCTTTGACTGCCTTCTGGATCTCTGCTTAAATTTGCCGCCTTGCACATTTCAACTGAAAAAATATGGGAGAAAGAGGATATACCGTTCTTCCCCCCATCTTTCATTATACCTATTCGCATAGCATTGTATGGATGGTTCACTGTATAGGCGAATGTTTTTACATTTGAGTTTTGGGAGAAATGTTCTACTCCACGTGCGGCTCCTTTCATTGCAAAAATGAATGGTAAGATAGGGAATTCTCCATCTGGGTCAACCAATAATACGGGATTCCAGCTACAATATGCATACGGCGATATATTTGGATATTTATCAGCCATCGGATCGACACTCAGCCATCCGGTCAATACTTCACACCAGTAGTACCTCGCGCCGTAGTAGTGGAAGCCACTCTCGTAGTCCTTCTCTTTCCCGTTGGAATTTGTATATGGAAATGTCATGTACGAATATGGTTTTTGATGTGCAATATTATTGATAGGAGCAATCTGATACTTTTTTCACCCTCCTTTTTGTTTTATGGATTTTTGTTTCTATGTAATTCACTTTTTTAGATGATTCTTCCTACAAAAGATTCAATCCATAACAACTCTCATAATCCATATAAATAATTTTTGTCACGATATCATCCTTAAAATAAAGTTTTATCTCAGCCATTTCAGACTCTTCAATAATTGAGATAATATTTCCAGACAAAACATCTCTGTTGTACAACGCTTTGATTTTGGAAATTGCATCGCCAACGGAAATACCTTTTGAAAGAAATGGGCCTTTGTCGTTAAATAAAAAAGCGATTATCTTCCTTCTGACATCCCTGCCCTCATATGTCGTAATATAAGAATTCCCTATTATGTATTTAACAACTATATGATTTGGCTGACAGGTTTTTAGTGTATCTGTCATATCATAATTCAGAATAAAGTATTGCGCAACGGAATCATCGATTGGTTTAATAATTAATTCTGGATCATACAGACAAGAGTCTGATTCCAAAGAGGCAATAACTGCGGAATCATTATCAAGCATTGTATACGAACCGTCAAAAGAATAAATCGATTCACCATCATTTATCTTCACATCTAGATGAAGAATATTTCTTTTATCATAGCAACCACTGGTTATTGCTATAGCAACTACAAATAATAATAATTTATATTTCATAACCCGACTATTTTTAATATATCACCTACCGTTTTGACAATGGGGACTCTATTTTCCTGTAACCGATCACTAATTGTGGGTTCAGGCATTGGATTTAAATATGTTTTTGGAGGGCGTATGTTATCAAGACCTCCAATTCTATCAATATGTCCATCTAAAAATTGTACATTCTTAGATTCTTTTCCATCAATAATATCCTGTAAGCCATTAATGTCCATTGGGTTAAATCTGCAGGCGTTTTTGTTTCCACCAAAAAAATTAATAGTGTTATCCGTCTTAATATATTCCACATGCAAATGTGGGCCAGTTCCGATACCGGTATTGCCGACCTCGCCTAATTGTGCTCCATTCTGAACCATATCTCCAGCATTTACATTGATAGTGTTCATGTGTGCATACAACGAGTAGAACCCTCCACCATGATCAATAACAACGGTTTTTCCATATCCATTTTTAAAACCAGAGAAAATAACCTTTCCTGATGCTGCAGCATTGATTCTTCCCCCTTTTTTGAAAGCCATATCCATACCGTGATGTAGCCTTACATTACCCGTCACGGGATGTCTTCTGGCTGCCGTTGGCGCTTTCGGTGTATTGTCCTTATTATATCCTGAAATTAGTTTATACCAAGGTTCGTTCCCATCTGGGTCAACCAACTTCACAGGATTCCACGTGCAATATGCATAAGGGCTAATGCTCGGATATTTATTCATCATCGGATCCACACTCAACCACCCTGTCAGCACCTCGCTCCAGTAGTAGCGTGCTCCGTAGTAGTGGAAGCCTGATTCGTAGTCCTTCTCTTTCCCGTTGAAAATGTACTGGCCAAGGCGGGGGTCGAGGTTGTTCTGAATATCCACCCAGTCTTCACCGTAGGGCAGGTAGTTGAGCGTCTGCGTAACATGGCCTCCTGATGTCAGGTAGGCGACGGAGCCGAGGTGGCCGGAGTGACACTGGGCGTCTAAACCGCCGATGTCATAATCGTATGTCATACTGCTGCCTGTCATGTAAGAATAACGATTCTTTTATGTTTTTAGTATGTGTTGCCGCAATTGTTTTGTTTGATCGGGCGACGGGTTCTATTTTTGATTTATAAGTTGTATCTTTGCAAAGTCAAAGAGCGCAGGGGAACAAGAGAGAAGATAAAAAGAGACCGTAATGAGACCGATACCGGACCGAAACTCAACCGAAACTCAACCGAAACCAAAAGGGAGTTACCTGCTCGTTGTCACGAAGTTGGGTACTAGTTGTCCTACGGGCGGGGAGCAGCGGAAGTCTTACGCAAAGCAAATCCCAATGACAGCTTCTGAAAAATCCATATTTCACCCACTCGCCTTCGGCAGAATAGTTGTAGTATGTCGCAATGTCGCCCTCGTCGCCACGCTCCATAAAGGCTTGGAGACGGTTGGCTGCGCCAACGCAGCTTTGGCTCGGAAAAGCAAGTAAACTTGCTCTTCTCTCGCTTTGAGCAGCTACGTCCTCAATCCAGAAGAGGAAGCGCCCAGTCTCAAGCTGGCCACGCGCGTTGTCAGTTCTGCGCGTTCCTCTGGAACTTGCACCATTGCCGTTTGCTCCACTTCGGTCGCAGGCCGTTCGCATCCGCTCAGGCAGGAAACCGAAGGGGTAATACCGCATGGTTTGAGCGCTGTTTTGTGGGGCCGTTTTATGTGCTGATAGAGCCATTTAGCAGAATATAAGTTTTTCTTCAATATCAATTCACAATAACTTCCCAGAATCTACCTTTGTCTGGCCCGACACAACGAAGATATTTGTCTCGGTCACCTTTGGCACTATTGTCTTCAATTCCCATGCCCTATAGTTCAAAAAGTCGAACCTGATAAACTTTGCCGCAATGAGGACATTGAATGATATCTGGCAGTTGTGTCGTCACACTGGTTTGGTGACAGTAGGGGCATTCTACTGAGTATTTTCCACACTTCTGGCATTGTCGGATGGTCTTTCTCCTGGCAATCTTGCGGCCTTTACAGAGACAGTTTATTATTTGAAACAAGTGTACTGAAGCCTCGATTCCTTGTCCCGGAACAAATCTAATTCTCGGACGGAGTCTTTCAAACGTACACTCACATTCTATTGCTTTTTTCATTTTTTTATCTTTGAAGAAATACTAATTTGAATTCCTAATATTGCAGAAACACCCAAAGTAATATTCCATTGTCCTTTGCTTTGGCCGACACCTGCACCCAATACATTGGTTCTCTTTGAAGCCTCATCAATATAATCTCCACCTTCGTAAGTTTGTCCAGCCAAAGTAAACAATCCCAACGACACGCCTCTTGATCCTCTTGCATTATTTTCTTCACAATGATAGGTGTCAACTTTTCCTTTACCCCAATCCCAATCTATTCCAACCAAATCAATAGAACTAATGTTAATACCAAGGTTTACACAACCTACATCAACTTCACATTGTCCTCCTATAGAGAATGACCCATTAAAGGACCATTCTTTCTCGGCTTTAAATGTTGCGTATAAAAACAAATCGAATTTAGAGTCAACACATTTATCTGTTTTATATGCCCATACTCCTTTGGATGAGGGCCTTTCATATTTATCTTTACCATAATCATATACAAGAAATGCATAATTAGGATGTTTTTCATCTCCTTTATTGTATATTTCCCCCACACGTGATTCTCCAAACATATCTACAGCATTCGCCCTAACTTTTGCAGCATCTGATTCTGTAGGAAACATCTCTTTCCCATCCGGATCCACCAGCTTCACAGGATTCCAAGCACAATACGTATAAGGACTAATGCTCGGATATTTATTCATCATCGGATCCACACTCAACCACCCTGTCAGTTCCTCGCTCCAGTAGTAGCGTGCCCCGTAGTAGTGGAAGCCAGATTCGTAGTCCTTTTCTTTCCCGTTGAAAACAAAGAGGCAAAACCGTATGTTTTCAAGGCGGTTTACCACTTCGGTTTTATGGGCTGGATGAATTAGTGGTTCCACCATTTTTTGATAGAATCTTGAGAGACCCATTCGTTTGCAAAGGCAGTCAGGGCTGAATCGAGAGTCATCAGATTATTATCTCTCGTATATAATACAGCCCATTTGATTTCTTTTACGAAAACATCCTGGTCAATAAAGTTGCACACTTCCTCAGCGTATCCTAAATCTTGTGTGTCTCGTAATGAGACGTTTGCGTCATTACTACGCAAAACATTTTTTTTATATTTCATGGGAGCAATGTCGTCACCTCTTATGCTATCACAAACTTTTGAACTTTCGTTATTCGCACATGCAATAAACATAAAGGAGAATATGGTGATAGATAATCGTTGCAAGATATTCATTCTATTGCCTTATTGGTTTTTATTAAATTTAACTCTTCATTTTGTATTCTCAAATACCGAACTGCCAGTTCAGGCACTCGTTTGTCAACAGCAACCACCGGGACGCGCCTGCGGAACCCACCGCCGAGCTTGCTGCATTCCTTATCGTCCATACTACTTCTACGGTTTTTTGCCATTTTGAAAGAAGTGAACAAAAGAATTAAGGTATGGATCAAAATAAGAGTTTTTATCACATTCCTTACATTTATGTAAATGGGGTACGGTATCCAATACCTCTACCGAATTGCAATATGGACACTTCCACTCATATCTTCCACAAATTCTGCATTTAAACACTTCTGCCTTTTTGATTCTTTTTATCTTAATCAAGGCAAAAAGATAAAGATTATACAGAGCAAAAAGAAAGGTGATTCCTTTGAATGAAACAACCGGTCCAGATTGATATCTGTTCGTTATCACTTTTAAATCACAAACATGTTCGGTTTTACTATTTTGCATATCGTGAGATAATTTGTATGTTTACACCAAAACATTAACACCAACTAAAACATCTCCATTTGTACCAAACTGTATTGGCCCAATACAACCCGAATGAGACATTGACTCTTTGTCGATACGTTCACCAACAGCATCATAAGAGCAATTGTATCCGAGGCCAATTCCATAGTAGGGCAGGTAGTTGAGCGTCTGCGTAACATGGCCTCCTGATGTCAGGTAGGCGGCGGAGAGGAGATGGTCGGGGTGATACCGGGCGTCCAAACCGCCGATGTCATAATCGTATGTCATACTACTGCCTGTCATGTAAGAATAACGATTATTTTATGTTTTTAGTATGTGTTGCCGCAATTGTTTTGTTTGATCGGGCGACGGCTCTTTTTTTTGATTTATAAGTTGTATCTGAAAAATCCTTAATTCTCCTGCTCGCCTTCGGCATCGCGAAATCTTGTAAATCTTGTAAATTATTCCGCCTTCGGCGGTTACGCGAAGCGCATAATCTATAGGATTTATAGATTTTGCCCGAAGGGCTAGGAGCTTTTAGATTTAGTAGAGCTTCCCCAAACAATCTGCTTACGCAGCGACCCGCATGGGGGCACTTCCCCTCCGAAGGGGCGATGAAATGTTAAAAAAGAGCCTTGGGGGCACTTTTTTTGTTAAAGTTTCGAAAATTGTTTGTATCTTTGCATTTTAAAATTTGTTAAAAATATGAGTTTGAAGATTGTTGTACTTGCAAAACAAGTTCCTGATACAAGGAACGTTGGCAAGGATGCTATGACGGCGGAGGGTACGGTGAACCGTGCCGCGCTGCCGGCCATTTTTAACCCCGAGGATTTGAACGCATTGGAGCAGGCGCTCCGCATCAAGGAGCAGCAGCCCGATGTGGAAGTGGGCCTGCTGACGATGGGTCCGCCGCGCGCCGGCGAGATTATCCGCGAAGGACTGTTCCGCGGAGCCGATACGGGCTGGCTGCTGACAGACCGCCTGTTTGCGGGTGCCGACACGCTGGCGACGAGCTACGCGCTGGCAACGGCCATCAAGAAGATAGGCAACGTCGACCTCGTCATCGGCGGCCGCCAGGCCATCGACGGCGACACGGCACAGGTGGGTCCACAGGTGGCGCAGAAGCTGGGACTGAACCAGGTGACATACGCCGAGGAAATCCTCAAGATAGAGAACGGCAAGGCCACCATCCGCCGACTCATTGACGGCGGCGTGGAGGTGGTGGAGGCTCCGCTGCCCTTGGTGGTGACGGTGAACGGCAGCGCCGCGGAGTGCCGTCCGGCCAACGCCAAGCTGGTGATGAAGTACAAATATGCCGCCTGCCCGCTGGAGGTGGCCGACGACGACGCCCGCAAGGGTCTGCGCGCAGAACGCCCGTACCTGAACCTGACGCAATGGAGCGTGGCAGACGTGGACGGCGACGCCAGCCAATGCGGCATGAGCGGCTCGCCCACCAAGGTGAAGGAGGTGCAGAGCATCGCCTTCCAGGCCAAGGAAAGCAAGACCCTCACGGCGAAGGACGAAGACATCAATGGTCTCATCGTTGAACTGCTGAATGACAAAATCATCGGATAATGCGCGAGTGCGTTAATGTGTAAATGCGTTAGTGCTGATGCGCCAGCTACTGACACATTAACGCGATAACACAATAACACAATAGAAAGTATGAACAACGTATTTGTATATATTGAAATCGAGGGCACGGAGGTGCGCGAAGTGAGCCAGGAGCTGCTGACCAAAGGCCGCAAGCTGGCCAACGAGCTTAACGTCGAACGCGACCGCAAGGGAGCGAACGGCGATCGAGTTGAGCTCCATGCCGTCGTGATTGGCACAGGCATCAAGGGCAAGGTGGAGGAGCAGATACTCCCCTACGGCGTCGACAAACTCTTTGTCTTCGACGCTCCCGAACTCTTCCCCTACACGTCGGCCCCGCACACGGACATCGTGGTGAACCTCTTCAAGGAGGAGCAGCCGCAAATCTGCCTGATGGGCGCCACCGTCATCGGACGCGACTTGGGTCCGCGCGTGAGCAGCAGCCTCACCAGCGGCCTGACGGCCGACTGCACGCAGCTGGAAATCGGCCCCTACGAGGACAAGAAGAGCGGCAGGGTGTATGAGAACCTGCTGTATCAGATCCGTCCCGCCTTCGGTGGCAACATCGTGGCCACCATCGTGAACCCCGACCACCGTCCGCAGATGGCGACGGTGCGCAGCGGCGTCATGCAGAAGGCCCTCTACGACGGCGCCTGCAAGAAAGAGGTCGTCTATCCCGAGGTGAAGAAATATGTCAGCCCCGAGGCCTTCGTGGTCAAGGTGCTGGACCACCATGTGGAAGCCGCCAAGCACAACCTCAAGGGCGCGCCCATCGTGGTTGCCGGAGGCTATGGCGTGGGCAGCAAGGAGGGCTTCGACCAGCTCTTCGAGCTGGCCAAGGTGCTCCACGGCGAAGTGGGTGGCAGCCGTGCCGCCGTCGACGCCGGATGGATTGACAA
>CALGCG010000014.1 GCA_937884485.1 uncultured Bacteroidales bacterium | reverse complement strand
CCCGTCGAGCCGCAGACGCCCTATCGCCTCGAGGCCACCCTCGGCGACGGCGGCGCGGTGCCCGTGCAGGTGGCCTTGGGCAATCAGGTGTTGATGGACAGCACCTTGGCGGACGGGCGTCTGCGGCTGGAGCTGTCCTCCTACCAGTACAGCCAGATTACCCTCTCCATCCTGGCGCAGCAGTTTGTGCGCATGACGGGCCTCAGCCTGCGGCGCTTCTGCCGCGCCGAGGACTCGGTGCACCTCACGGCACGCGGAGTGCTTCCCCGCATCGGGGCCGACCGCACAGACATCTGCCTGGGCGACAGCGTGGTGCTGCGTGCCGAACAGACCGACTACTACCGTTGGGACATACGTCCCGCCGATACGGCCTTCGACGGCTGTCAGGGCTGTATGTCGCTGACGGTGAGTCCAAGGGTCACCACCACCTACTGCCTGTTGACGCCCGGCGGCGAGGTGGCCGACAGCGTGGTGGTGGTCGTGCATGAATATCCGGAGGTGAATGTCGTGGCCGACCGGGAGGTTGTGGACTTCGACCATCCGGTGCTGATGCTGGAGGAGCGGTCGGGGGTGTCGAGTGTGCGGTGGTCGTTCTCCGACGGCGGCGAGGCCGAAGGGGACAGGGTGCGATGGCACTTCGGCGATGTGGCGGGCGACAGCTTGTGGGTGAGGGTGGAATGCTGCACAGGCCCCGGCTGCTGCGCCGACAGCCTGCTGGTGTTCCCGTTAGGCAGGGCGTCGGTATGGTTCCCCAATGCCTTCACCCCCGGGGCGGAGACCAACAACCGTTTTGCGATGGTTACCGACCAGGTGGTGGAGGCCTACGAGATGACGATATACAGCCGCGAGGGGCTGCTGGTGGCCCGTGTTGCCGACGTTGCCGCCGGATGGGACGGCAGGGACGGACAAGGCACGGCCTGCCCGCAAGGGGCCTATGCCTATATATGCGAATACCGCTTGGCGGGAGGTCTCGCCAAGCGGTATCTGGGTACGGTGTTGTTGTTAAGGTAGATGGGGTGTGCCGGCGGGACGCCGGCGGTCCAGGTTGTTTGTGCCGGCGGGACGCCGGCGGTCCATCGTCACTTCTTGGGGGCGCCGCCGCCGAAGTCGTCGTAGGCGATGCTTTCGGGCTGGACGCCGAGGGAGTCGAGCATCTTGACGACGGCCGAGCTCATGGGGCCGGGGCCGCACATGTAGTACTCGATGTCCTCGGGGGCGGGGTGGTCCTTGAGGTAGGTGTCGTACATGACGTTGTGGACGAAGCCTGCAGTGTACTTCACGCCGGCGGCGTCGGCGGCCGGGTCGGGGCGGTCGAGGGCCAAGTGGAAGTGGAAGTTGGGGTGCGTCTTCTCGAGTTCGAGGAAGTCGTTGAGGTAGAACACCTCGTTGAGGGCGCGGGCGCCGTAGAAGTAGTGCATGGGGCGGTTGTGGCAGTCGAGGGTGCGCGTGAGGTGCATAATCTGGGCGCGGAGGGGTGCCATGCCGGCGCCGCCGCCGACCCATATCATCTCGTTGCCGCGGGGGGCGTCGGTCCAGGTGTTGTTCTCGGTGCCGCGCACGTGGAACTCGCCGTAGGGGCCGGACATGATGACCTTGTCGCCGGGCTTGAGGGAGAAGATGTAGGAGGAGGCTATGCCGGGGTTAACGTTCTGGAATCCGGAGCGGTCGGCCGTGAAGGGCGGCGTGGCGATGCGGACGGTGAGCATGAAGACATCGCCTTCGGCGGGGTAGTTGGCCATGGAGTAGGCGCGGATGGTGGGCTCGGTGTTGACGCAGCGGAGGTCGAACATCTTGAATTTCTCCCACGAGGGCAGGTACTCGTCGCCGATGAGCGAGCGGTCGAAGTCGCTGTAGCGGATGTCGAACTTGGGGATGCGTATCTGGGCGTAGGAGCCGGGGACGAAGTCCATGTGCTCGCCGGCGGGCAGCTGCACCTTGAATTCCTTGATGAAGGTGGCCACGTTCTTGTTGCTGACCACGGTGCACTCGTACTCCTTGATGCTGAGGATGCTCTGGGGGAGCTTGAGGGCGAGGTCTTCCTTAACCTTCACCTGGCAGCCCAGACGCCAGCCTTCCTGCACCTGCTTGCGGCTGAAGTGGGGCACCTCGGTGGGGAGGATGCTGCCGCCGCCTTTGACGACGCGGCATTTGCACTGGCCGCAGCTGCCTTTGCCGCCGCAGGCCGAGGGCAGGTGGATGCCCTGCTCGCCGAGGGTGGAGATGAGGGTGCCGCCGGTGGGCACGGTGAGTTCGCGGTCGTCGTTGATGGTGATCTTCACGTTGCCTTGCGGCATGAGCTTGGCGCGCAGCACCAGCAGCAGCGCCACCAGCAGCAGGATGACCACCAGGATGAGTATGATTGAGATGATAAGTGTTGTTGTCATTGTGTTATAATTTGAATCCCATAAATGACATGAAAGCCATGCCCATGAGGCCGGTGATGATGAAGGTGATGCCGACGCCGCGGAGGGCCGGGGGGATGTGGCTGTAGCGCAGCTTCTCGCGGATGGCGGCGATGGCCACGATGGCCAGCAGCCAGCCGATGCCGCTGCCCAGGGCGAAGACCGTAGCCTCGCCGATGTTCTGGTAGCCGCGCTCCTGCATGAAGAGCGAGCCCGACATGACGGCGCAGTTCACAGCGATGAGGGGCAGGAAGATGCCGAGGGAGTTGTAGAGTGAGGGGCTGAACTTCTCCACCACCATTTCCACCATCTGCACGATGGCCGCAATGACGGCGATGAACATGATGAGACTGAGGAAGGAGAGGTCCACATCGGCCAGCGAGGGCGAAATCCACGCCATGGCGCCGGGGGCGAGGAAGAACTTGTTGAGCAGGTAGTTGATGGGCACGGTGATGAGCAGCACGAAGGTGACGGCCACGCCCAGGCCTGCCGAGGTCTTCACGGTCTTCGACACGGCAAGGTAGGAGCACATGCCGAGGAAGAAGGCGAAGATCATGTTGTCGACAAAGATCGACTTGATGAATATGTTGATGTATTCCATTGTTCTTTTTTTATAGTTCCTATATTGTTTTATTGTTCAACCAAATCTTTGTTTCGCGAGCGGTGCCACCAGATAATGAGTCCCACCAGGATGAGTGCCATGGGGGGCATGATCATGAGGCCGTTGTTCTCGTAGCCGATGTTGTAGAGGCCGAGCTTCTCCACCACGGGGTAGCCCCAGAGGGTGCCGCTGCCGAAGAGCTCGCGCACGAAGCCCAGGGCGATGAGGATGACGCTGTAGCCGAGGCCGTTGCCGATGCCGTCGAGCAGCGAGGGCAGGGGTTTCTCGACCATGGCGAAAGCCTCGAGGCGGCCCATGACGATGCAGTTGGTGATGATGAGGCCCACGAAGACGGAGAGCTGCTTGCTGACGTCGTACATGTAGGCTTTCAGCACCTGGTCGACCAGCACCACGAGGGTGGAGACAACGACGAGCTGCACGATGATGCGGATACGCGGCGGGATGGTGTTGCGCATGAGCGAGATGATGAGGTTGCTCAGGGCCACGACGACGGTGACCGAGATGGCCATCACCACGGCGGGCTTCAGCTGTGCCGTCACGGCCAGGCAGGAACATACGCCCAGCACCTGCACGAGGATGGGGTTGTTCTTGCTGAAGGGGAGTTTTATCAATTCAATATTTTTCATGATGTTCAATTTATAACATTACCCATTCAACCAAATCGGAGTAATCTTTGAAAGCTTTCTCCAGCATTGCAGATACCCCGTTACTTGTCATGGTTCCTCCACTGATGGCATCTACCTCATATTTGCTATCGGGGAATTCTTTGCTGGCATTTTTCTTGAGTACTATGGGATGGACATCCATACTTTTGCCAATGAAACGATTGGCAAATTTGTCGGTGGCTATCTCGCCACCGAGGCCGGGTGTCTCGCCCTTGTGGTCGAAGACGGCACCCACGACGGTACTGCTGGCATCAAAATCAATCGCCAGATAGCCCCAAATAGGTCCCCATAAGCCTGTGCCATTTAATGGGATGACATAACCCCCATGACGGTACAGCCCTTCTCCACGAGCCTCAAAGCTGTAGTATGGTAGACCTTTCTCATTGGTTTTTTCCGTAATGTACTTGGCGTAGAGTTCGTCGGCGTTGTCGCGCGTGGCCTCGATGCCGATGGTCTTGAGGATCATCTGCTTGGTCTCGGCGCGCTGGTTCTTCTCCTGCGCGGGCTTGAGGCTGACGGCCACCACGGTGAGGATGAGGGCCGCCACCACGACGAGGACTGCCGAATAGATGAAGATGTAGCTGTTGCTGAAGTTCTTTTTAGCCATTGTGAGCCTCCTTTCCTATTGCGGCGACGCGTTTGGTGCGACGCTTGATGTTGCGGCTGACGACGCAGTGGTCAATCAGCGGAGCCATGCAGTTCATGAAGAGGATGCTGAGCATCATGCCCTCGGGATAGGCGGGGTTGCAGACGCGCAGCAGCACGGCGAAGGCACCGATGAGCAGGCCGTAGATCCACTTGCCGCAGTTGGTCTGGGCGGCGGTGACGGGGTCGGTGGCCATGAAGACGGCGCCGAAGGCGAAGCCTCCCATGAGGAAGTGGTAGTAGAACGGCAGCTGCATGTACTCGTTGTAGCCTATGGCGTTGAAGAGCAGACCCATCAGGCCGCCACCGAGGAAGACGCTGAGCATGATGCGCCAGCTGGCGATGCCCGTAAAGAGCAGCAGCAGGGCGCCCAGGGCGATGGCGATGACGGAGGTCTCGCAGGTGGAGCCGGGGATGGTGCCGAGGAGCATGTCGAGGGCCGAAGCCGAGGGGTTCATGCCGGCGGCCAGCTGCCCCATGGGCGTGGCGCCGGCGATGGCGTCGGTGCCCCAGAGGTCGGCGGCCACCCATACCTTGTCGCCACTCATGTGGGTGGGGTAGGCGAAGAAGAGGAAAGCGCGGGCCACGAGGGCGGGGTTGAGGAAGTTCATGCCGCTGCCGCCGAAGACCTCCTTGCCGATGATGACGGCGAAGGCCACGGCCAGTGCCAGCTGCCACAGCGGGGTGGTGACGGGCACAATCATCGGTATGAGCAGACCTGTGGCCAGGAAGCCCTCGTTGACTTCGTGTCCACGGTATTGCGCAAAGGCGAACTCGATGAACAGGCCCACCACATAGCTCACCACAATCATGGGCAGCATGCGGAGGAAACCGAACCACCACATGTAGAGCCAGTGCCAGTCGGCTCCGGTGGCCATGGAGGTCTGGTAGCCGATGTTCCACATGCCGAAGAGCAGGGCGGGCACCAGGGCGATGACCACGATGATGATGCTGCGCTTCATGTCGACGGCATCGCGGATGTGGCTGCCCTGGCGGGTGACGGCCTTGGGCGTGAAGGCAAAGGTGTGGAAAGCCTCGTAGGTGCTTCCCAGCCAGCTGAGTTTGCCTTTGGGTTCAATCTTCTCAAACCATTGTTCGAGCCATTTCATATGGTCTCGGCTCTGCCGAGAACCATTTGAAGAATTCATATTCATGCGGTAGCCTCCTTTCTGAGGACCTCGAGGGCCTCGCGGATGATAGTCTGTATTTCAGTCTTGGAAGGGTCGATGAATTCGCAGAGGGCGAAGTCCTCGGGTTCCACCTCGTAGATGCCCAGCTGCTCCTGCAGTTCGATGTCGCCCACGATGCAGGCCTTGATGAGCTGCAGGGGGTAGATGTCGAAGGGGAAGACGCGCTCGAAACTGCCTGTGAACAGGAACGGACGCACCGAGCCGTGGAGGTTGGTGTTGAAGGAGTAGGTGGGCTTGACGGGCATCAGGGGTTCCAGCATCTTGAAGGGGGCCATCAGTCCGCTGAGGAAGGTCTTGCTGAAGCTGAACTTGTCCAGTCCCGGCATGAGCCATCCCATGAACTCGTACTGGTCGCCCTCCGCAATGAAGGTCAGCTGCTGGTCGTACATGCCCAGGAAACCGTCGGCATCGATGCGCGTGCCGCTGAGCACGCTGCCGGAGACGATGCGGGTCCCCTCATGTTGCGGCTCTCCCTGAAGTGCGGGATAGCCGGGGTTCATCAGCTGCACCTCGGCGATGCGCTGTATGCTGGTGCCGCAGAGCACGCGGTAGTATTTGGGGCACTTGGCTGCGGGGCCGCCGACGGCGATGACGCGCTCGGGGCGGTACTCGCCGGTGAGGCACCAGTGGCCTATGGTGGCCACGTCCTGTGCGTTGACGGTCCATACATACTCGCCCTTGTTCAGGGGGCTGATGGCGGCAATCTGGGTGCCGACGTTGCCGGCGGGGTGGGGGCCTTCGGCATGCACGGTGTGCACCTCGGCCAGCTGGCCCAGGGCGGCGATGCCGGCCTCGAACTCATGCTCGCGGCCCTTCAGGGCGAAGGCGAGGTCCGGCGCCAGCGGGTTGGTGTCGCGCATGGAGACGAAGATGCCCTTGGGCTTGTGGTCGGGATTGGCTATGGCGCCGAAGGGGCGCTCCTTGATCATCCACCACACGGGGGCCTCGGGGCTGAGGACGGCGGCCCCGGATGCTGCGGGTGCTCCGCTTTTCCCGGCGGCCACGATGATTTCCATCAGTTTGCGCTTCTCGCCGCGGACAATGGCTTGCACCTTGCCGCTGACGGGCGACGGCAGGGTTATCCTTGCGTCGCTTTTATTCTCCACAAGGGGCTGTCCGGCGGCCACTTCGTCGCCTTCGGCCACGAGCAGGCGCGGCGTGAATCCCACCACGTCGGGCGGCTTGACGGCGTAGCGCTCTTCGCCCCTCATGTCAACGACAAACCTCTCAGCGTCGCCGCTGAGAGGAATGTCGAGTCCTTTTTTAATTCTTATTGTATGATTCATATTGATTTCATAACTTCAATTCCACGGGTTGCAGCATGTTCTCGGGCTTGAGGATTTCGTCCAGCTGTTCCTTGGTGAGGAGCTTGTGCTCGAGCACCAGTTCGTAGACGCCGCGTCCGGTCTCCGAGGCCTCCTTGGCAATCTTGGTGCTCTGCTTGTAGCCGATGATGGGGTTGAGCATGGTGACGATGCCGATGGAGTGCTCCACAAGCTGGCGGCAGCGCTCCTCGTTGGCCTTGATGCCGTCGATGCAGAGGGTGCGGAGGGTGTCGAAACCGTTCTCCAGCAGGTGGATGCTCTCGAAGAGGGTGTAGGCGATGACGGGCTCCATGACGTTGAGCTCCAGCTGGCCGTTGTCGGAGGCGAGGCTGATGCACATGTCGTTGCCGATGACCTTGTAGCACACCTGGTTCATCACCTCGGGGATGACGGGGTTGACCTTGCCGGGCATGATGCTGCTGCCGGGCTGGCGCTCGGGCAGGTGGATCTCGTTGAGGCCGCAGCGGGGACCGCTGGAGAGGAGGCGCAGGTCGTTGCAGATCTTGTTGGTCTTGATGGCCAGGCGCTTCATGGCGCCGCTGTAGGCAATCATGCAGGTGGTGGCGCTGGTGGCCTCGATGAGGTTGTCGGCCAGGGTGATGTTCCATCCCGTCACCTTGCGCAGGGCCTGGATGCAGGCCTCGCTGTAGCCGGGCTTGGAGCAGATGCCGGTGCCGATGGCGGTGGCGCCCATGTTGACGATGAGGAACTCGTCGGCGGTGGCGCGGAGGTTCTTGTATTCGCCGCGCAGCGAGTCGGCGAAGGCGCCGAAGGTCTGGCCCAGGGTCATGGGCACAGCGTCCTGCAGCTGCGTGCGGCCCATCTTGATGACATGGGCAAACTCCTGGCTCTTCTTGTCGAGGGCCTCGATGAGCTGCTCCAGGTGGGGCATGAAGGCGAGGTGCTCGAGGGCCAGGGCCATGTGGATGGCGCAGGGGTAGGCGTCGTTGGTGCTCTGGCTGGCGTTGACCACGTCGTTGGGCGAGCAGTACTCATACTGGCCGCGCTGGTAGCCCATGTGCTCGAGGGCCAGGTTGGCAATGACCTCGTTGGCTGCCATGTTGGTGCTCGTGCCGGCACCGCCCTGGATCATGTCGATGGGGAACTGGTCGTGATACTTGCCGGCGATCAGCTGGTCGCAGGCCCAGATGATGGCTTCACCCTGCTTCTCGGTGATCATGCCCACCTGCATGTTCGCCATAGCGGCGGCCTTCTTGGTGATGGCCATGCCGGTGATGAACTTGGGGTAGGACGAAAGGAGACGGCCGCTGATATGGAAGTTCTCCATGGCGCGGGTGGTCTGGACACCATATAATGCCTCTTCGGGAACCTGCTTGGCGCCCAGAAGGTCGCTCTCTGTACGGAATTTTTCTTTGTCAGTCATGTTGTGTAGTATTTTAATTATGTTATTTTCAATATTTTATTGTTATTCTTCGTTCTTCTTACGACTGGCAAAAATACGAAAAAAAAAACATCTGCCAAATAAAATCGTAAATTTTTTATCGAAATAATCACAACTCGCTGATACAACGTACCTTATTTTTTCAAAATTTATCAATAAACAATCCCGTCCCCCCTCGGCGGAGCGTCCTGGCGCCCTCCGCCGGGAGGAACCCTCCCCGGACCGTGCCGCTTTCGCCCCCAATTCGCCCCTTGTTCGGCCCTTCTTATATAGTTCTTATATCGTTC
>CALGCG010000013.1 GCA_937884485.1 uncultured Bacteroidales bacterium | reverse complement strand
TCCTTCTATCCACACAGGACGTTCCGAGGGGGGTACTTTTCCCACGCCTTAACATAACTTATCCCGATAAGGAAAGCGGGACATATATCCCACATCGGAATATATAAGCGAAACGCACGATAATTAAAAATCAAAATTCACGAACATGCCAAGACAAGCCATCGTACCGATGAAACTGCCAGCAGAGCAGCCCGACTGTTGCGCGGCCTGCCCGTTGTGCGGACTGATACCCAAGGAGCAGCGCCAGGAGGGTGCCCGACAGAGTTACGTGTGTCTGGGTGTGCTCGGCGAGGCTCTCACATCGAAGGGCATACACTCCAGCGCGGCAGCATACAAGGCGAAGAACCGAAAACTACACCGACCATGCGACACCCGATGGGACGCATGGATGACCCTGCCGGGCCGCGAGTTCGGCATATCGTATGCCAACTATCTACACTACCGACTGCCCTTTGAGCAGCGCAACCAACTTGTAATCAAATTCAAAAGATAATGGCAAAAGCACAGACCTACATCAAGGACATCCGCGCACAGGTGAAGCACTCGCACGGCGGCAAGGTGCCGGAGCACCTGAACCTCACCATCCGCAACTATGCCAGTGCGCTGGAGGTGCGCGACCAGTACCGCGACACCATCACCAAGGAGGGAGCCGTGGAGTGGGTGCCGGGCTCCAACGGTCAGCCCACCCACAAGCAGCACCCGCTTTGCAATCTGCTCTACCAGCAGGAGGCCATCTGCCAGAAGTACGCCCAAATGCTTGGCATGACGGCGGCAAAGGCAGCGGCCAAGCCCGAAGACCCTGCGGGCAATAACGCCACCGACAAACTCAACGAATTTATTGACGGAATAGTATGACCAACGACTTTGAAGAACTACGGCAAGCCAAGGCGCAATGTCTCGACGACCTGCGGACGCATTTGCCCGACTATGCCAACCGAATGAACATCTTCGACGAGCGATTGCTTCCGTATGTCGAGGACGCTATCAGCAACGACGGCAGTCATGCCAACCTCCACGAACTGTTAGGCATCCGCAAGGAATTCCGTCTGATGGACTCCTACGACCTCGACCCGCAACGGGTGCAGCGGTCACTCAGAGCCATCGAGGGGCAGTGGAAGAACGGGCGACATGTGAAAGGCGGGCTGCGGTTTGACACGCCACGCGGCAATATGCACGTCAGATTGATGCCCTTCCAGGCGTGGCTCATCTTTGAGATATACGCCTTCAAGGTGGACGTGAGCATGGAGCGCACCTACCACGAGGGCGATATGCTGCTGCCTACGGAATGGGTGAAGGACGGCGATGTGTGGGACACGCGACGGCTGACGCAGGAGGCGCACTGGTTCCTGACCCGAAAGAGCGGTAAGACGGAGCTGGGCGGCGCGGTGGACTTCACCGAGGTGTGCTTCCTGGGCGATGTGAACGGGCAGGCACTTATATGCACGAACTCAGCAGAGCAGAGCCAGATAGCCTACGAAGCCATCAAGGACTTCGCCATGCAAATCGACCCGACATGTATCAACCGCATGGGCGGCAAATACTTCCGCATGACGCGAAAGGGTTTGAACTGGCAACCTGGACACCCGATGAAGGGCGAAATCAAGTGCATGGCAGCGGGCAAGACCTCGAAGGACGGACTCTACGCCTCGGTGGTTCATGCCGACGAGCACGGACAGGCGGGCTATGTGAACGGCCATTCAGACATGCAAGCGGCAGTCGATACATGTTGGGGCTCAACGGGTCCGCGTCGTGAAAAGCTGCTGCTCCACACCACCACCGCCGGACGCATCAAAGAAGGCCCCTACAAGACCAAGATTGAGCAAGTGGAAGCATCGCTGTTGAAAGAGTTGGACTATCCGCTCGGACAGCCGCACCGAACGCCAGACGATTACTGGTGTGCTTTCCTCTTGCAGCTCGACAAGTGGGAGATAACCGACGACCTGACGAAACTTGACGACCCAGAACTCTTTAAGAAGGTGAACCGCTCCATCGGCACCACCGTACAGCCGACCTACTACCGCGAGCGACTCCACGAAGCTGCCACAGGCACCGAGGACACCAAGCAGGAGGTGCTGACCAAGGACTTCAACATGTGGCAGACGGGCCGAATAACGAAGTGGATTAGTCCCGAGGAAATCCGGGCCATTCAGATACCGCGCCGCATAGACGATTGCACGGAGGATGAGGGATGGGAGGTGACTGTGGGCAGCGACTTCTCAAAGGGTGACGACCTGAACGGCAACTCGTACCTGGCCAAGCGGTGGCGCGACGACCTTCAGGAGATGGAATACTTCGCCGACATGGACTCCTACATGAGCGAGGCGGCTGTGAACGACAGCCCCATCCGCGAGCTGCTGCTGAAGTGGGCCGCCGACGGCTGGCTCCACATCGTGCCGGGCAAGACCTTCGACCCTGCCGTGGCGGTGAACCGCATCGTGGAGCTTGACGCAAGGGGTGTCAACTTCTTCGGCTTCGGCTATGATCCCTTCAACGCCAAGACGGTCATCAACGCCCTCTCGCAGTGGTGCTTCGACATTGGACTCGACCCTAAGACGCTCATCATTCCCGTGCGTCAGAACTTCGCCACCTACTCGCCTGCGGTCAAAGAGTTCGACTATATGGTACACCGTGGCATCCAGTCGCCAGACGGCAAGGTGATACCCAATCCGATGATTCACCTCTCGGCCAATCCCCTTTGGCCGTGGGAGTTCGGCAACTGCCAGCTGGCCGAGAGCACCGACGGCATGGAGAACCTGAAGCCGGTGAAGGCCACGGCCAGCGCATCGTGCAAAGTGGATAACATTCAGATGCTGCTCAGTGCGCTGATTCTGCATGATCAATTAGATACGAAATAGAAAAGACGGGAAAATCCCCCAAGATTTCCCATTCTTTCCAATATTTGAAGAAATTGAAAGAAATAGAAAGGAATTATGAAAAAGGCAAAAGACGCTGTAAAGCGACTACTGAAAGAGCAATGGGAGCAGGCGTGCAACGGGTTCCTCGTGGAGCTGCTGCGC
>CALGCG010000012.1 GCA_937884485.1 uncultured Bacteroidales bacterium | reverse complement strand
CCCACGGGTGCGGCCTTCCTCTTTTTTTGCCCCCGCACTCGCCAAAACGGCGGCGTCATTCACCCAAAATAACGCATTTTCACCCAACGCAACAGGCCCCCGATTCGCCCCCGATTCGCCCCTTGTTCGGCCCTTCTTATATAGTTCTTATATACTTCTCATATAGTTCACATATAGTTCTTATATACCGCATATAAGAACTATATAAGAACTATATGTAAACTATATGACAAGGGGCGAATTGGGGGCGAAGAAGGGGCGACTTGCGCGCCTCGGAGTCCGAGCGGCACCGCGCGGCATGGGGCGGCGCGGCCGGCGGAAGGAACGGGGAGTGCCGGCGGAAGTAACGGGGACAAATATTTATCGGTGCGGAGACAATAAAAACGGGCGTGCCGCGTTATGTAGGTAAACATTACAGAAAATGAAGAAACCCTTATCATTTGGTATGACCATGCTGGCCTCGGCGCTGGGCGTGGTGATTGTGTCGGTAGTGGCAGGCATCGTGATGTTTGCCATGATGATGCTCATGGTGGCCTCGGTGGCCACGATGGACAGCACGGAGACGACGCTGGTACGCAGCGGCTCGGTGCTGAAAGTGGACCTGGGCCGCATCGGCGGCGACCGCACGCAGAGCGGGCTGGCCATGTCGCTCGGCGGCAGCAAGAGCGTGGGCCTCATCGACGCCGTCTACGCCATCCGCCACGCTGCCGACGACGAGCGGGTCAAAGCCCTCTACCTGACCGACCCCGGCACATCGGCCCTCTCGTGGGGTTCGCTCACCGAACTGCGCGACGCCATCGAGGACTTCCAGAGCAAGAAACCCGTCGTGGCCTATGCCACGAGCTGGTCGCAGGGCGGCTACTATGTGGCCACCGCCGCCAGCCGCATCTGCCTGCACCCCAGCGGCATGGTGGACTTCCGCGGCATGGGCGGCGAGGTGATGTACTACAAAGACCTGCTGGACAAGCTGGGCGTGGAGATGCAGCTCATACGCCCCGAAAGCTGCTCCTACAAGAGCGCCGGCGAGGTCTACACGCTCAACCACATGTCGCCCGCCAACCGCGAGCAGATCCGCGCCTATATCTCCAGCATCTGGAACACCGCCACGGCAGCCATTGCCGAGGGGCGTGGCATGGACCAGGCGAAGCTCAACGCCATCGCCGACAACCTGAGCGGCTACCTGGCCTTCGACGCCCAGCAAAGCGGCCTCGTCGACGCCCTCTGCTTCGAGGAGGACGTGCGCCAGCAGTTCAAGAGCAAGCACGACGGCAAGCAGTTCCTGCCGCTGGAGGACTATGCCAAGAACTACAACCTCGCCTCGCTCAACAAGAAAGGCACCGACAAAATCGCCGTCATCTACGCCGAAGGCAACGTCGTCGACGGCAGTGCCCGCGGCATGGACCAGGGCGTCTACGGCGACGACATCGTCAAAGCCCTCCGCAAAGCCTCGGAGGACAAGAGCGTGAAAGCCATCGTGCTGCGCGTCAACTCGCCCGGCGGCATGGCCACGGCCAGCGAGAGCATGACCCATGCCGTGCGCCAGGCCCGCGAGCAGAAGCCCGTCATCGTCTCCATGGGCGACCTCGCCGCCTCGGCAGGCTACGAGATGAGCTGCCTGGCCGACGCCATCGTGGCGCAGCCCACCACCATCACCGGCTCCATCGGAGTCTTCGGCACGCTGCCCAACGTGGGCAAGCTGATGCGCCAGAAGCTGGGCCTCAACGCCGATACCGTCAGTACCAACCGCAACGCCAACGGCCTGAGCATCGTGCGGCCCCTCTCGCCGGCAGCCATGGCCATGATGGAGCGCAATGTGGAGGACTTCTACAAGGTCTTCGTCGGCCGCGTGGCCGAGGGACGCCACATGAGCGAAGAGGCCGTGCACGAGATAGCCCGCGGACGTGTGTGGACCGGCGTCGACGCCAAGCGCATAGGCCTCGTCGACACCCTCGGCGGCATCGACCTTGCCCTCGCCATAGCAGCCGAAAAAGCCGGCGTCGGCACCTACGCCGTCAAGACCTATCCCGAAGAGAAAGACGTATGGATCCAGCTGCAAGAACTCTTCGGCGAGGCCCCCGACAGCGACCTCAACCTCCTGGCCAAGGGCCGTCTGGCCCTGCGCTGGAAAAAAGAAGGCAAGGCTCAAAAAATGCTCTCACGTCTGGAGCAGGACCTGCTCTTTGTCGCTCAAAGCGAGGGACTTCAAGCAAGAATCCCGTTCGTCTTCTTGGCTGAATAATTCGGGCGCAACAATATTTCCGGAACCGATAAACAAAAAAAATATTGTCGGTTTCGGAAAAATATTGTAACTTTGCACCCCGAAAAGCAACCAAGAATTAAACACCATGATTACTGTAAACCTGGACGTAATGATGGCCAAACGCAAAATGTCGCTCACCGAGCTCAGTGAACGTGTGGGCATTACCATGGCCAACATGAGTATTTTGAAAACCGGGAAAGCACGTGCTATCAGGTTTTCGACGTTGAATGCAATCTGCCAAGTGCTCGACTGCCAGCCTGGCGACATATTAGAATACCAATCCAAGACCTGAGCCCCCTGTCTTTAGGGACCCAGCCTACTCCACCCCCCGAAGCGTGAGGCTGATGCGACGGCGACGCAGGTCGACCTCCATCACCTTGACCTTCAGATGCTGATGCAGATGGACCACCTCCGACGGGTCGTTGACCCGCCGCGAGGCCATTTGGCTTATGTGCACCAGGCCGTCCTGATGCACCCCGATGTCGACAAAGGCGCCGAAGGCGGTGATATTGGTAACGATGCCCGGCAGCACCATGCCCTCCTTGACATCCTCGATGCGGGTGACATTCTTGTCGAACTCAAACACCTCGAACTTGGCGCGGGGGTCGAGGCCGGGCTTTTCCAGTTCCTTCATGATGTCCTGCAGAGTGGGCAGACCGCAGTCGCCGGAGACGAAGTCGCCGAGCCGGATCTTGGCTCGCAGCTCCTTGTCCTTCATCAGGGCATCCACATTGGAGCCAACGCTCTCGGCCATACGCTCCACCAAGGCATAGCGCTCGGGGTGGACGGCACTGCGGTCGAGGGGGTTGGCGCTCTCGCGGACCCGCAGGAAACCGGCACACTGCTCAAAAGCCTTGTCGCCCAAGCCCTTGACCTGCTTCAGCGACTGGCGGTCGGCGAAGGCGCCGTTCTTGTTGCGATGGGCCACAATCTTGTCGGCCAGGGCCGGGCCGATGCCGCTGACGTAGGAGAGGATTTCGCGGCTGGCGGTGTTGAGTTCCACGCCGACGCTATTGACGCAGCTCTCCACCGTGTCGCCAAGGCTCTCGGAGAGGAGCTTCTGGTCCACATCGTGCTGATACTGGCCCACGCCGATGCTCTTGGGGTCAATCTTGACCAGCTCGGAGAGGGGGTCCATGAGGCGGCGGCCAATGCTGACGGCGCCGCGGACGGTGATGTCGTATTCCGGGAACTCGCGGCGGGCCACCTCGCTGGCGCTGTAGACGCTGGCGCCGGCCTCGCTGACGCTGACGGCTATGACCTTGCGGTTGAAATGGCACTTCTGCACCACCTCCTCGGTCTCGCGGCCGGCGGTGCCGTTGCCGATGGCTATGGCGTCGATATGGAAAGCCTCCACCAGGGCCTCGAGTTTGGCGACGGCGGCGCGCTCTTCGCGCACGGAGGTGAAGGGATAGATGGTCTCGTTGTGGAGCAGCTGCCCCTGCGCGTCGAGGCAGACGACCTTGCAGCCGGTGCGGAAACCGGGGTCGATGGCCAGGGTGCGCTTCTGACCCATGGGGGCGGCGAGCAGCAGCTGGCGCAGGTTCTCGGCGAAGACACGTATGGCCTCGCGGTCGGCACGCTCCTTGAGGGCGTTGCGGAACTCGGTCTCGATGCTGGGCATGACGAGGCGCTTGTAGCTGTCGGCAATGGCCAACTCGTACTGCTCCGATATCTTGTGCCTGGGCCGGAGGGCGTCGAGGGCGTCGTCGTCGCTGTCGGGGCGCACATGCACCTTGAGCACACCGGCCTCTTCGCCGCGGAAGAGGGCCAGGATGCGATGCGAGGGAGCCTTGGAGATAGGCTCCTTCCAGTCGACCCACGACTCGAATTTGCCCACCCGCTCGTCGTCGGCATCCACGCCGCGGGCCAAAGCCGAGGAGAGCATGGCGCGGCGACGGAAGACATTGCGCACGCGGTTGCGCGCGGCGGCATCCTCGCTGATGCGTTCGGCAATGATGTCGCGGGCGCCCTGCAGGTCCTCGTCGCTACGGCCACTGACGTCCTGACCGCGCATGATGGCGTCGGCGAGGGGTTCAAGACCCTTCTCGATGGCAATGGTGGCGCGGGTGCGGCGCTTGGGTCGGTAAGGCAGGTAGAGGTCCTCGAGGTCGGTGAGGGTTTCGGCGGCTTCGATCCTGCCGCGCAGGTCGTCGGTAAGCTTCCCCTGCTCGTCGATGGAGGCAAGGATGGCCTCGCGGCGCTTGTCAAGTTCCCTCAGGCGCAACAGCAAATCGCGGATGGCGGCAATTTGCACCTCGTTGAGGGAGCCCGTAACCTCCTTGCGGTAGCGGGCAATGAAGGGCACCGTAGCGCCCGAATCGAGCAATTCTATCGTTTTTTCAACCTGGCGGCTATTGATTTCCAGCCGGTTGGCAATAACAGCGGCGTAATTCATGATGCAAAAATACAAAAAAAGACACAATTTTGATAAAAAAATATTTCCATCTCAAAAAAAATGTGTATTTTTGCACTTTGAAAAACAATTATCAATTAACACCACAACATTATGAAAAAATCCTTACTTTTTCTGTCAGCAGCACTGATGTGCACCGCTGTAAATGCACAGAATGTCGTCTTCAACGAAGACTTCGAAGGCGTTACTGTCGACCCCTCCACCCGCATTGGAGCTTTACCGACAGGCTGGACAACCTATGGCGACGGCCAGGCCAACTACAGTGGCAGCCAAGTCTCCTACACGGCCTTTGGCGACAGCTGGAGTGTCTCCACCGGATTCTCCAACGGCAACGGCACTCAGACGGCACTCTCCATCTCATGGTTGCAGAACCCCGTGGTATGCGACCGCTGGCTGATCACCCCCGCCATCAACATTCCCCAGGAAAGCCCCAGCGGCACGACCATGGCCCTCACCTTCGAGGCCTACTCGCAGGACCACAGCTACACCGAGGACATGATGGTCAAGGTGTCGACCACCGGCACTGAAAAAACCGACTTTACCGAGACCCTCTTCAACGGCAACATCGGCACCGCCATGACCCCTGCCTACGACTTGTCCGCCTATGCCGGACAGACCATTTATGTGGCCTTCGTCAACGTTTCGAACGACAAGTTCATCCTTCTGCTCGACAACGTCAAGGTGGCCCCTGTGGCCAACAACGGTGTGGCCATTGCCAACGTCACCGCTCCCAATCTCGCAGCCATGAACAGCAACTTCAACGTGACTGTCAATGTCCGCAACACCGGTGTCCAGCCCCTGACATCGTATGACCTGAGCTACACCATCAACGGTGGCAGCGCCCAGACCATCAACGTCACCAACGAGAACATCGCCCCCTCGGCCGAGAGCTCGTACAACCTGCCCCTCAACATCGCCACTGCCGGCGCCGCCACCATCGCCGTCACCGTCAGCAACCCCAACGGCGAAGCCGATGTGGACGCCAGCGACAACAACGGCACCGCAACCGTGGGCATCTACGACCCCGCCCATGTTGCACAGCGCACCACGCTCCTCGAGCACTTCACCACCGGACAGTGCCAATACTGCCCCTCCGGCCACGAGCGCCTGGAGGAGGCCATGACCAACTATGAGGACCGCGTTTGCTGGGTGTCCCACCATGTGGGCTTCGGCACCGACGCCATGACCCTCAACGAGTCCAACCAGATTGCCGCCCTGTTTAACACCCCCAACACCTGGGCACCTGCCATGATGCTTGACCGCAACGTCGAATACGCCCTCGAGCCCGAAGCTGGCGGTGTTGTCGGAAGCGTGGGCTATGCCAGCGATATCATCAGCCAGCTCCAGGCTGCCACCAGCACGCCCGCTTTCGTCACCGTCAACATCAGCGACCTCAACTACAACGCCCAGACCCGTCAGCTGAGCGTCACCGTCAACGGCGAATTCGTCGGCGAATTTGCCGGTACCGAGGCACGCCTGTCGCTCTACCTCACCGAGGACAGCATCCTGGGCCGCCAGGCCGATGCCGCTACCCAGACGTACATCAACAACTATGTCAACAACCACGTGATCCGTGCCACCCTCAGCAACATCTGGGGCGATGCCGACGCCTTCACCGACGCCACCGCCGGCAGCACCTACACCAAGACCTTCACCTACACCCTCCCCACCAATTTCCGCGCCAACAAGTGCCGCCTCGTGGCCTTTGTCAATGACTACGGCACCGACATGCTGCACCGCACCGTGGCCAACGCCGCCAAGAGCGCTTATCTCCTGAACGGCGCAGATCCCACCACCACCGGCATCGCCGACGTGGAGGCCAACATCAACATCAAGACCTACCCCAACCCCGCCACCGAGATGGCCTACATCAGCGCCGAGAGCACCATCCGCGGCTATAAGATGGTCGACGCCATGGGTCGCGTCATCCTCAGCGAGGAGAACGTCAATGTCGACATGCTCGAACTCGACGTCAGAGGTCTCGCCCAGGGTGTCTACTTCATCAACGTCACCACCGACAACGGTGTCGCCTCCCAGAGACTGACCGTCGTGAAGTAATCACGCTTGTTGAAAAACAACAAAAACAATCCACTAGGGGCGCGGAACAGGTTCCGCGCCCCTTATTTTGTATTCAAACGCCTGCCAATCACTACTATAACGCCCCTATCAATGCCCTACCAACACCCTACCAACTCCCACCCAAGTCCCACCAAGGTGGGAGTTGGTAGGGTGTTGAATGGGGGTTGGGAGGGCGTTGGGAGGATGGAGAACAGAATTTTTTTATTATTGTATGCAATAAAGGAAGCGATTTGTCGTTATGAAGTATAATTTTTAGCATAAGAAGATGAAAAGAATCCTGACCATAGCAACCCTGCTGCTGCTGACATGCAGCACGCTGTCGGCCCAGAAGAACGTAGCCACCGGCAATGTCTCGTCGCGCGCCAAAGCCATGAGAATGATGAATTTCGGCCGCGAGGAATATATGATTAAAGACATCAAGGTGTATACCGACACCATGACGGTGTACTCGCTGTCGAACTATGTCATCTACCCCTTCGGCGAGTGGGAGTCGATGGAGCAGTACATCACCGACAACCAGCTGCACTGGTACCGCGAGAGCGGCTACCGCAGCTACTTCGACTCGATGGAAGTGAGCGTAAACCGCATGAAGCGCCTGGACGACAGCTACCTGGACATGTTCTATTCCACGTGGACCCAGAAAGTCGAGTTGCTGGGCGGTCGCATCAACGACCCCGAGATTGTGCTTGCCAACGGCATACATGTGGGCATGTCGAAAGACGAAGTGTTCCATGTGTTCTTCAAGAAATATCCCAAATCATACACCTCCGACGTTGCCGTGCTGAAAATCATTTCCGGCGCCGGCGAAGTGGCTGAAATCTACACCTTCAAGGGCACCAAGCTGCGCCATGTGAAGATTGAAACGGCGTATAAGTACTATTAAGGCGTAGAGTTTTAGAGGCGTAGAGTCATAGAGTCACAGAGTTATAGAGGCGTAGAGTTGAGGTGAAACGTGTTGCTCTTTTTTTCGGGTCGTTCAATCCCATCCATGTGGGCCACATGGTGATAGCCAACACCATGGTGCAACAGGAGGGGGTGGACGAAGTGTGGTTTGTAGTCAGCCCGCAGAATCCTTTGAAGGAGCGCTCCACCCTGCTGGCCGACCACCACAGGCTGCAGATGGTGCGCCGTGCCGTGGACGACAACTACCGCCTGAAGGCCTGCGACATAGAGATGCACCTGCCCATACCGAGCTATACGGTGGTCACCTTGGCAGCCTTGGGCGACAAATATCCCGACCATGAGTTCAGCCTCATCATGGGCAGCGACAACCTGGCCACTTTCGAACGTTGGCGCAACTACGAATACATCCTCGAGCACTACCAACTCCATGTCTATCCCCGCCCGGGCAGCGAACACTGCAAGCTGGCCACGCACCCACACGTCATCATGGCCGAAGTGCCGATGATGGACATCTCGTCGAGCTATATCCGTCGCCTGATTGGCGAGAAAAAGGACGTGCGCTACCTGCTCACCGAACCCGTCTACCAATACCTGACAGAGATGCACTTCTACGAGCGGTAGAGGCTCTGCAAAACACCCTTGATTTTTATTTTTCGACACCACACAATAAAGCGAGGCCGGGTGCGTTATCACACTATATAATATAGAATATAATACAATGAAAAAAGGGCTGAAAATAGGTCTTTGGGCAATAGGGATAGTATTGGGAATCATATTCATAGCCACCCTTATTGCCGCTCCCGTCGCCAAAGGTTACATCAACAAGCACGGCGAGGAGCTGGTGGGTCGCAAGGTGAACATCGAAGGCTTGAAGCTGAATGTGTACACCGGCCATGTGGCCATCCACGGCCTCAGCCTCTATGAGGACAACGGCACAGACCTATTCGCCAGCTTCGACACCCTCGACGTCAAAGCCAGCCTGCTGAAACTCATCGGCCACACCGTCCACCTGAAGCACATCACACTGGCAGGACTGAAAGTGAACCTCATACAGAACGGCGAAACGTTCAACTTTCAAAGCCTCATCGACCATTTCGCCAGCGACTCCACCGAGGAGGATACCGACACCACGCCGAGCGACTGGGTGCTGAAGTTCTACAACATACGGTTGAGCCACGCCCAGGTGAACTACCGCGATGCGAAGTCGGGCAAACAATGGCACCTGCCGCACATCGGCCTGCGCGTACCGGGCTTCGTGCTCGGCGGCGAGGAGCAGAGCGAGGGCGGACTGCGCATAGGCTTTGCCGAGGGAGGCCGACTCTCCATCGACGGCAACTACGACGCAAAAGAAGGCAGCTACAACCTGACGGCAGGATTGGAGAACTTCGCTTTAAAGAATATCGAGCCCTTGACCGAAGGGATGCTCCAACCCTGCACCATTGGAGGACACCTCAAGGCCAACCTCAAGGCCGAAGGCACCATCAGCGAGATACTGAAGAGCCACATCGACGGCACGGTGACACTGAACAACGTCAGCCTGCAACAGAAAGAGGCCGCGGCACCCGTGGCCCATCTGGCAAGGCTGGACGTGAACGTGAAGAACATCAACCTCGACGCCAACAGCTACGACATCGCCAGTATCATCCTTACCGGCCTGGAAGCCCACTACGAACAGTGGCCCGACCACAGCACCCTGGACAACATCCTCCTGCCGGGAGAACCGGAGAGCCCGGATAATCCGGATAACCCGGAATCTCCGGAAAACCCGGAAAACCCGGAGCCCCCCTCCACCCCCATCAAGCTTCATGTGGGCCAGCTGGCCGTCAAGGACTGCAACCTGTCCTACTCCGACCACACCCTCCCCGACCCCTTCCACTTCCCTGTCACCAACCTCAACATCGAGGCCAACGACCTCACCCTTGCCGGCGGCAACAATGCCAAGCTCCGCGCCACGCTGCCCGGCGGCGGCCACATGATGGTGAACTGGAACGGCGACCTCAACGACTGGAAACAGCATCAGGACCTCTTCCTCTCCATCAAAGGCCTCGACATGCGGCAGCTAAGCCCCTGGGCCGTGGCCTACACCGGCCAGCCCATCGAGGACGGCATCTTCGGCCTCACCACACGCCTGACCATCAACAACAGCCAACTTGACAACCAGAACAAGATAGACATCTTCAAGGCCCGCGTCGGCAGCCGCCGCAAGGACGTGGACCCCGAAATGAAGGTGCCCCTCAAGACCGCCCTCTACATCCTGCGCGACAAGGACGACAAAATCCTCATCGACCTGCCCATCAAGGGCAATGTGGACAGCCCTGAATTCAACTACATGAAGCTCGTCTGGAAGACCCTAGGCAACCTGCTGGTGAAAGTGGCCACTTCGCCCGTGCGAGCCTTAGGCAATGCACTTGGCATGAGCAGCAGCAACCTCGACTTCATAGCCATCGACCCCGACCAGCGCGGCTTCACCTCCGAGCAGTACCACCAACTCTCCGACCTGGCCACCATCGCCAAGAGCGACTCCCTGGTGGTCATCAGCCTCGAGCAACGCATGCCCACACCTGACAACGACTCCGTTGCCTTCCGCTACACCATGTGGAACAACATCATCCAGCGCTACATGCAGGAACAGGGCGTCGACGAGAGCCAGATCCGCGTCTCCAACGGCGAACCCACCACCAGCGGCGAGCGCACAGGCTATGCCATTGGCTCGGAAATGAAAATGGAATGACAGAAACTATGGAACAGACAGACATACTGAACACCCCCACCCCCGTCGACTACAACGACGACAGCATTGTGCACCTGGAAGACATGGAGCACATCCGGCTGCGTCCCGGCATGTACATCGGCAAACTTGGCGACGGCTCAAGCCACGACGACGGCATCTATGTCCTCATCAAGGAGGTGATAGACAACTCCATCGACGAGTTCACCTCGGGCTACGGCAAAAAAATAGAAGTGAAAATCAACTTCGGCGAACGCCGCGTAAGCATCCGAGACTACGGCCGCGGCATCCCCCTGGGCAAACTGGTGGAAGCCGTCAGCAAACTGAACACCGGCGCCAAATACGACAGCAAAGTGTTCCAGAAGTCAGTCGGTCTGAACGGTGTGGGTACCAAGGCTGTCAATGCCTTGAGCAGCTACTTCAAGGTGCAGTCTTTCCGCGAAGGGAAGACCCGCATTGCCGAATTCTGCGACGGCAAACTGACCAACGACAGCGGCATCACCACCTTTGAAAGCAACGACACGGGCACCATGGTAGAGTTTATTCCAGACAGCAAACTCTTCGGCAACTACCACTTCATCAGCGAGTACGTCGAACGCCGCATCTGGAACTATGCCTACCTCAACCACGGCCTCACCCTCTACTACAACGACAAGCGCTACTACTCCAAGAACGGCCTCCTCGACCTGCTGGAGAACAACCTCCAAAGCGACGCCCTCTACCCCGTCATCCACATCAAGGAAGGCGACTTCGAGGCCGCTTTCACCCACGTCAACGGCCAAAGCAACGACTACTACTTCTCCTTCGTCAACGGCCAGCACACCACCGAAGGCGGCACCCACCAAAGCGCCTTCCGCGAGGCCTACGCCCGCGTGGTGAAGGATTTCATCAAGAAAGACTACCCGCCTGAGGTCATCCGCCAAGGCCTGGTGTGCGCCCTCTGCGTACGCATACAGGAACCCGTCTTCGAGGCTCAGACCAAGACCAAACTGGGCTCCACCCACCTCGAGCCCAACAAGGTGGACGGCACCAACGACAGCCCCCTGCTGAAGACCTACGTCCTCGACATCCTCAAGCGCAACCTCGACGACTACCTCCACATGCACTCCGAAACGGCCGACGCCCTGCTGGCCAAAATCAACGCCAACGAGAAAGAGCGCAAGGAGATTGCAGGCATCAAGAAGGTGGCACGCGAGGCCGGCAAGAAAGCCAGCCTCAACAACCGCAAACTGCGCGACTGCCACGTGCACTACAACACCAACCACGCCCGACGTCTGGAGAGCACCATCTTCATCACCGAGGGTGACTCCGCCTCCGGTTCCATCACCAAGAGCCGCGACGTGGACACCCAGGCCGTCTTCTCCCTCCGCGGCAAACCCAAGAACACCTACTCCATCTCCAAGGTCGACGTCTACAAGAACGAGGAGCTCAACCTCCTCCACAACGCCCTCGACATCGACGACGGCATGGAGAACCTTCGATACAACAACGTAGTCATAGCCACCGATGCCGATGTCGACGGCATGCACATACGCCTCCTCCTGCTCACTTTCTTCCTCCGCTTCTACCCCGAACTCATCCAGACCGGCCACGTCTACATCCTCCAGACCCCCCTCTTCCGCGTACGCAACAAGCAGAAAACCACCTACTGCTACACCGACGAGGAGCGTATCGCCGCCATCCACAACACCCCCAAAGCCGAAATCACACGATTCAAAGGCCTCGGCGAAATCAGCCCCGACGAGTTCAAGAACTTCATCGGCAAAGACATGCGCCTCGACCCGGTCATCCTGCACAAGGAGTTCGACACCAACGGGGTTCTTTCGTTCTACATGGGAGAGAACACTCTTGAACGACGCGAGTTTATCATGAGCAACCTGAGGGTCGAAGACGACGAATCAATAGTAGTAGCATAAAAAAAATTTGGCTATATCAAAATAACTTACTATTATTGCATCAAAATCCAACAACTATGGCAACTACCAAAAAAAGCAAAAAGAACCTGATTGTCAGTTACAAAAACCTGTCCGAAGACCTGAAGGAATTGTTCAAAGAAACATATCCCGACGGCTATAACAACTTTTTGCAACGCTTTGTCAAGCCCAACGGAGAGACAATTTTCATTGTCCCGTTCGAGACCGAAGACACCAACTACATGGTAAAATTTGAAGTCAAAATCGACCCCCTGGGCGAGGACCTCGACAAAGCCCTCTTTGACGATGACGACGACAGCGGCAAGGAGGACGAATTCGCTCCATTAAGCGAAGCCCTCGAAAAAGAGGAAATCGACCCCAGCCATAAAGAACGGGTGCTCCGCCATGGCGATTTTGAGACCAATCTCGAAGAAGACGAAAAGCGCAAGAAGAAACTCACCCTTGGCATCAACAAAGAGGAAATCCGCGCCGCTTTCGGCGACGACGAGGTCGAAGAGCTCGACAGCTACGAGAAAATCGGCGACGACGACGAACCCAACGACGACGATTTCGAACCCTCCGACGAAGATATCCGCGGCATCGAGGAGGAATACTTCGATGCAGAGAATCCTCCCCTCGACGCCACTATCCCCGAAGAGGAAATGGCCAAGCCCGAACCCAAGAAGCGTGGCCGCAAAAAGAAAACAGAAAAATGAAACATAATAACAATTGAAAACTATGAAAAAATTCGTAAAAGCTTTGTGCCTGACAGCCATGATAATGGGTTTAGGCACCACGGCGCAAGCCCAGTTCCGCCAGTCTGTCTTCCTCAATGGCAACATTCCCACCGGCGACTTCGCCTCCGATGCATCAGCCAACCCGCTGTCCGCCACTGGCGTACCCCTGACCTATACCGAAATCGGCAAGGACGCCTCCGTGGGCTTCGGCCTGGGTTACCGTGCCAGCTACCGCTTCGACGTCGGAGTCGGCGAGGTGGCACCCTTCGCCAATATTGACTTCCTTTGGAACACCATCGGTGGCGGCTGGAGCGACAAATACAGCGACGCCTACTACACCACCCCCACCTATTTCAACATCCCCCTGTTGGCTGGTGTGAGCTACATCTACGACGAACTGCCCTGGGACGACATCTCGGCCTACGGTGAGTTCGGCATTCAGGCTCTGGAGCCTGGCTGGATCACCGGCAACCAGATCGAAGCAGCTCGTATTGCTATGACCCGTTACACCAAGCGTGGCGGTAAGGTCTGGATCAAGATTTTCCCCGACAAGCCTTATTCCAAGAAGGGCCTGGGTACTCGTATGGGTTCCGGTAAGGGCGCTCCCGAAGGCTGGGTCGCAGTTGTGAAGAACCAGAAGGTGATGTTCGAGATCGGTGGCGTTTCCGAGGAAATGGCCCGTGAGGCAATGCGTCTGGCTCAGCACAAGCTGCCCATCAAGACCCGCATCATCGCTCGGGAAGTCGAAACTGAGATTGGTGGTGAATAATGATGAAGGCAAAAGAAATGAAGGAAGTACGCGCTCTGTCCGCTGAAAAGCTGGCCGAGAAGCTGCAGGAACTGAAGAAGGACCTGTTCATGCTGCGTATGCAGCACGCAACCAATCAGCTGGATAACCCCATGCAGATTGCAGCGGTCAAGAAGGATATTGCCCGCATCAAGACCATTATTCGTGAGAAAGAGACCAACGTCTGAGGAGGAAACGTAAATGACTGAGAATACCAGAGCATTCCGCAAGACTATGATTGGTCAGGTCGTCTCCGATAAGATGGACAAGACTATTGTAGTTGCGGTCAAGGATAGCTATCAGCATCCTTTGTACAAGAAGACCATGAAGCGGACTTATAAGCTGAAGGCTCACGACGAGAACAACGAGTGCGGCATCGGCGATACCGTTGAGGTCATGGAGACCCGTCCCCTGTCCAAGGACAAGCGCTGGAGACTGGTCAGAATCATCGAAAAGGCGAAGTAAGGAGGTCGGAAACTCATGATTCAGGAAGAAAGCTACCTGAAGGTTGCCGACAATACCGGCGCCAAGGAAATCCACACCATCCGCGTCCTGGGCGGCTCCAAGCGTAAGTACGGCAACATCGGTGACATCATCGTTGCTTCCGTCCGCAAGGCTGCTCCCGGCGGCACTGTGAAGAAGGGCGAAGTCGTTAAGGCTGTTATCGTCCGTACCAAGCGGGGCGTCCGTCGTGAGGACGGCACCTATGTCCGCTTTGATGAGAACGCTGCTGTTATCATCAAGGAAGACCGTAACCCCAAGGGTACCCGTATCTTTGGACCTGTGGCCCGCGAGCTGCGTGAGAAGGATTACATGAAGATCCTGTCTCTGGCACCCGAAGTCATCTAATGGAGGACCGAAGGAATGAACATTAAGAAGAATGATACCGTTATCGTCCTGTCCGGCAAGGACAAGGGCGTCAAGGGCAAGGTCCTGGTTGCCATGCCCGCCGAGAACAAGGTCATCGTCGAGGGCGTCAACGTCGCCACCTGCCACACCAAGCCCCGCCGTCAGGGCGAGACCGGTGGCATCGTGAAGAAGGAGACCCCCATCCGCACCTGCAAGGTCGCTCTGTTCTGCGAGAAGTGCGGCAAGGGTGTCCGTGTGGGCCACACCATGAACGGTGACAAGAAGGTTCGCATCTGCCGCAAGTGCGGCGCCGAAATCTAAGGAAGGAGGAGTAAACTATGGAACCCAGAATGAAGACTCTGTACAATACCGAGATTGCTCCTTCCCTGATGAAGAAGTTCGGTTATAAGTCCGTCATGCAGATCCCCAAGCTCGACAAGGTCGTCATCAACGTCGGCTGCGGCGAGTCCAAGAACAATGCCAAGGAGATCGAGGCCATTGTCAAGGATCTGGGCATCATCACCGGCCAGAAGGCCGTCATCTGCAAGGCCCGCAAGTCCGTCGCCAACTTCAAGCTCCGTGAGGGCGAGAACGTCGGTGTCAAGGTCACCCTGCGCGGCGCCAAGATGTACGAGTTCCTGGACCGTCTGTTCAGCGTGGCTCTGCCCCGCGTCCGCGACTTCCGCGGCATCAACCCCAACTCCTTTGACGGCCGCGGCAACTATGCCTTCGGTCTGAAGGAGCAGCTGATCTTCCCTGAGATCGAGTACGACAAGGTGGACAAGATCCGTGGTATGGACATCGCAATCTGCACCACCGCTACCACCGATGAGGAAGCCAAAGAGCTGCTGACCCAGCTGGGCGCTCCCTTCCACGCTTGATTTAGGAGGATACGCAAATGGCAAAGAAGTCTATGATCCTGAAGCAGCAGGCTGAGCCCAAGTTCTCCAGCCGCCGCTACAACCGCTGCAAGATCTGCGGCAGACCCCATGCTTACCTGCGTGACTACGGCGTTTGCCGTATCTGCTTCCGTGAGCTGGCCTACAAGGGCCAGATCCCCGGTGTCCGCAAGGCCAGCTGGTAATCACACATTATTGTAAATAAGATTCGGGAAGTCGGGTGAAAATGGCCTGAGGTCCGCCTCAGGTACATTCACTCCGATACCCCCGCATCTTCACGGTAACAACCGTAACTTCAAATTAAGGAGGATAACAAAATGCACATCACTGATCCCGTTGCAGATATGCTGACCCGCATCCGCAATGCCAGCTCTGCAAAGCACGAAACCGTCGATGTCCCCGCTTCCAACCTGAAGAAGGCCATCGCTGAGATCCTGCTGGAGGAGGGCTACATCAAGTCCTACTCCGTTGTCGACAACGGCAACCAGGGCATGATCCACATCACCCTGAAGTACCTGGCCAAGAAGCAGCCCGTCATCTCCGGTCTGCGCCGCATCTCCAAGCCCGGTCTGCGTATCTACGCCGGTGCTGAGGAGCTGCCCCGCGTCCTGAAGGGCCTGGGCATCGCCATCGTCTCCACTTCCAAGGGTGTTATGACCGACAAGAAGGCTAGAGAGCTGCACATCGGCGGCGAAGTCCTGGCCTTCGTCTGGTAAGGAGGTAACGGAATGTCTAGAATTGGTAAGAAGCCTGTTGCCATCCCCGCAGGCGTTACTGTTGAGGTTGCCGAGGGCAACGTCGTCACCGTCAAGGGCGCCATGGGCACCCTGACCAAGAACATGCATCCCGACATGATCATCAATGTCGACGGCGCTGTTCTGACCGTCTCCCGTCCCACCGACGAGGCCAATCACCGCGCACTGCACGGCCTGACCCGCACCCTGATCGCCAACATGGTCGAGGGCGTCTCCAAGGGCTACTCCAAGGAGCTGGACGTCAACGGCGTCGGCTTCCGTGTGGAGAAGAAGGGCAAGCAGCTCGTGATGCGTCTGGGCTTCTCCCATGAGGTCATCATGGAGGAGATCGACGGCATCACCATCGAGTGCCCCACTCCCAACAAGATCCTGGTCAAGGGCATTGACAAGCAGGTCGTCGGTCAGTTCGCTGCCGAGGTCCGCGGCAAGCGTCCCCCCGAGCCTTACAAGGGCAAGGGCATCAAGTATACCACTGAGGTCATCCGCCGCAAGGTTGGTAAGACCGGTGGCAAGAAGTAATGGAGGTGTACTGGAATGGTCCGTAAGGTTAATAAGAATGCGATGCGTCTGCACCGCCATGTCCGTGTTCGCGGCAAGATCTCCGGTACTCCCGAGCGTCCCCGCCTGAATGTGTTCCGCTCCAATGCGAACATCTACGCCCAGATCATCGACGATGTGAACGGCGTTACCCTGGTTTCCGCCAACACCCTGGACAAGTCCTTCGAGGGTGCCACCGGCAATGCTGAGGCTGCCAAGAAGGTCGGCCTGATGATCGCCGAGCGTGCCAAGGAGAAGGGCATTGAAGAGGTCGTTTTCGACCGCGGCGGCTATGTCTACCACGGCCGTGTCGCTGCTCTGGCTGAGGGCGCCCGCGAAGGCGGCCTGAAGTTCTAAGGGTACAGGAGGAAAAGAAATGGCATACAATAAGTCTAACCACAATGATGCTCCCGAGCTCATTGAGAAGGTCGTCTACCTGAACCGCGTCTCCAAGACCGTCAAGGGCGGCCGCGTTATGAAGTTCTCCGCTCTGGTCGTCGTCGGCGACGGCAAGGGCACTGTCGGCTACGGCCTGGGCAAGGCCGCCGAGGTTTCCGAGGCCATCATCAAGGGCATCGCTGATGCCAAGAAGCACATGGTCAAGGTCTCCCTGTCCGGCTCCACCATCCCCCACGACGTCATCGGCATCTTCGGTGCCGGCACCGTCCTGCTGA
>CALGCG010000011.1 GCA_937884485.1 uncultured Bacteroidales bacterium | reverse complement strand
TTTGTTGACATAATCAAATAAATTATCTAATTTTGCTCCAACTTCATCATTTGAATATATTAAGCATTGATAATCAACAACTTACACATTAAATGGTAGAGAGGTGAATTGAGGGTTGGACAATGTCAGAAATAAGGAGGCAAAATTAACGTATTTAACTTGTTTTATTCAAATGCATAATATTATTTCCCAAAAGCCTCCCCAATTTTCTTCAGCCCAGCTTCCATCAGAGGTTTCATCGTCTTTCCTAATTCCAATGTCAACTCCTCAAATCTATGCAGTCGTTCAATCGTGTCTAACCAACCAACACCTTCCAACACTTCCATTTGCTTCATGAAGTCATGTTCTCGATGTGCTCCTGCGTTATGCCGTATCTCAGAAAGCACTGGTTTCTCCTGTTTAAAGAAATCTGCCAGTTTCTTCCTGGCAATTCTGGTCTTGGCCAGCGCAGCCTCCGACAACAACCTTTTGGCTATATCTTGAAACTTCTTTCCGGTAAGTTCATTCAAATCTTCACACCATTCATACATCATCACAGAAGCATCAACAGCAATTCTTTCCCTACTACTTTCATTCTTTTCAAAATATAGCAACTTCTGAATTCCTTTGGTCTCATACGAACACTGCTGGATTTGCGCTGCGACATTCAGTACATACTCCTGTTCCTCAAAAGCACGTTTCTTAACCATCAGTTCATGAGTATGCCACCCTTCAGTAATTCTCTCACCAATCAATGCTAATTGTTGCTGGCAATGACTTATCTGTATTTTGAACAGTTCAAGACATTTTTTCTCCTCGATACTGATAGCTTCCAAAGCTCCTTTTATCTCTTCGCCATCAGCAGAGTTCATTCGCTGTTCCAAAAAGTAATCCAAATAATTTTTCATAGTTATTTCTCTCCTCCCTTCTTCAACTGCCCAATCAGATTCTCTATTCTCTCCTCCAACATCCGCTGTCCTCTTACTTCCATCAGCATCTTTGCCGATGGCCACTCTATTTCTATCCTCTGCAGTAAACATTTTACAATATTATCAGCCAGCGTCATACTACATTCCGAAAATACCGTCAACAATGCCACAATGCTCAGTATATACTCCAGCATCATCTCATGCAGATAGTCCCGACAACCATCATCCTTTAGCTTCGCAGCCACCTCTACAGCCACTCTAAACGGCACAGTAAAATCATCTCTTAGTATATATTCGTTATCGCAGCGCCGATACTCATGCAAATAGACATCCACCAAGTTTTTCCATAACGGGAATAAGCTACTATCCTCAACTGTCTGAATTTCAAACACCCTAAATAGGCAACAAATTAAATACGCTTCCCGTCTTGCTTCTGCGTAAACCTGCTGGTAGTCCAAATTCCATCCCTGAAACCGCGTCGCAACACCATTTACAAATCCACCATAATCCAAATCTGGCTTAATTAAAACCATCAGTTTCGCAATTGTTCGCTGTCGTTTCTCTTCAACTTTTGATTTCTTTTCCATATTGGAAAAGTTCTCTCTTATAAGGCATCCCGTCAGTTTCTCATATACTTCTTTTCCATAAGCCTCATCATGATCTTCCACGGCCTTATTGGCCATCAGCAGTAGCATATTCAGATTCAAATCCTTTTCTGGAATTGAGTTTAACTGAACAACTTTCGACAAGTCATCCCATATCTGATATATGCAGCGATTATAACTTGCACTATACGGATTACTTAAGGTGTCATCTCTTAGCGGCTCATTGGTTGCCCATGCTAGAATCCTTTCAGATTGCAAATGTAGCGCAAAGCATCCCATGATTTCATGAATCATCACAGGCAGTTCTTTCTCCCATTCTTCTTTTACTGCTTGGCCTTCCTTTTTCAATTCCTGCGCCTTAGGATTCTTATCATAATTCCTACGCTCATCATCATAACTTATCAGATGTCCAAATGCTCTCGTAAGCCACTCAAACCAATGATCCAAAAGCGACAGCACGAACGTATGCGGATAATCCAGTCGTCTAACGTCTATCGTCTTCAGTACATTGCAAAAATCACGATGGCTTTTTAAGCAATAACAAAAAGCCTTCTGCAAAGGTACGTAACGAAGGTTAAACAGCATCTCCGTCCATTTAGTATAGTCTTCTTTCTCTATCAGATTATGGCCAGCTACAAGAATAGCAGCAGGCAGTAGTGTCAGCGATGCAACATACTCTAAATTTCTCAACTCCGTCAGTTGCTCCTCATCACTTCCCTCCGTAAATAGCTTTAAATAGTATTCGTCTGTCCCAGCATAGCGAATGCCTCTGACCATTATCGCTTTGGCATCGATAGTTTCTGCGGGATTTTCAACAACTTTTTCCGCATCTTTACGTATCCTCTCCCGCTCTTTTTCCCATTCTACATCTTTTTCTTGTGCAGAAGCCAACTCTCTCGACAACATCATGGAGAGGTCATTATTGATAAACAAATCTTTCCTTTCCATTCCGTTTACTCCATTTTGTATGAAACATTTCCGTCATTACACCACCCACATAGTAAATTATCTAATTCCATGCAGGCACTATCAAAGAGTTTAATGATGCAACAAGCTCTCTTTCCGAACTCACTTAGCGAGGAACCTATCTGCCATCCTTCTCCTTCGGTCAGCACAAATCTGTCGTGCAGCCGTCCTTTTCCTGTGATACAATAAATGGTGACCTTATTCCCGTTCACATTTGCGTTGAAACTCGCAACCAAAGCCTTCAGTTCATTCTCTATATCTTGAAACTGTTTTTGTAGACCATGAGCTACAATCTCCAATTGCTCTTTACAGTTCACGATAGTTATCTCAAGGCCTTTTTCGGTTGCCAATGGCATGATATATTCATTAAACTGGTCTTTTGCAAAGTATGGGTCTGCTATCATCAGATGCTTCTTTGCCCTTCCCAGCATCTTTTTCACACAGTCTTTGGCTTCTTTCTGGTTTTCAGCCTTCTTGGTTGGATCTCCGTCAAAATACACGAACTCCATCCTCGACCGTTTTATCTTTGCCTCTTTTTCTAGTATTGCCGCTCTCAGATAGTGTTCCAATCCCACGGTCTTGACTGGTACCGACGATGGCAGTTTCTTTTGGCGTTGGTTTGAATAAAACGACATAGTAGAACCAAAGAATACTATACTCCTCAGGAAGAAGTATACCTCACCTGCTCCATTTTCCACATCAAGGTCTATCCTTCTTGGCCTACTCCCCATTTGGACTAAGGCAAACGTCTGTCCTTTTTTCACTTGCTGGGTAAAAACATTGGGGGTACTTTGCTTATCAGTCACCTTTTCCATCACTTTCACATATACATCTTCTTTAGTCGCCTCTACCCGCCAGTCTATTTCACACCTCACTGCAGGCATCATTGGCACCGTCTCTACATGCACAGCTTTAATAGGGCTATAATGTACCACATAGATGCAACCTATATGTAGAGGATTGTCAGCAAGGTTGATACCAAGATGCTTCTTCGTAAAAGCTCCTACCTTGTTAAGGTTGATATTGTGCGTTCCCAAGAAATTGTACATCAGTCTCTGCAAATCAAACCAAGCCCATGTTTGTTGCACAGATTGCGACTCTGGCAGCATGTCGGTCACAGAATCTATATCAAAGCTTCCTTTTTTCAGCATGAATCCATGATTGCCAGAATCAGGATCTCTCCGCATATCTCCCCATAGCATTTCCACTTTGCCTTGCAACACCACGTGTGGCAATGGGTCATCCTCTACATTTACAGTTATATCTACCTCATCAACATGCACGCAGATATCAAACCTGCCATCGTTGTTAAAGTCTTTTCCTTTGGGATGCATATGCAGCGGTGATGGTGTAACCATATCTGGCCACAACTTCTCAAACACACAGAACAACATATAGTCTTTTTTCGTCTGCGTGTCATCAAGTGTCACTATAGTTCTACGGTATTTACTCATCCTTTATTACCTGTTCCCAAATATCTTGTTTCATCGCCGTAAGAGGGCGCTTTAAGGCATCTTCCCTATTTGGATATGTACCAAGAATATACCTTCCAAAGTCAAAGTCCTCTATCTCCAAGTCCTTAAACTGGCTGTTGGTAGCACTTACTATTCCTTGTGTATATATTCTGTTTCGCCAAAGCAGCTCCTCCACCTCATCCTCATGCTCTGCATATATTTTATCTATATCAAAGATGTAATTGAACTGCTCTGCCAATGTTCCGTCTTTTCTAGCCACTACACGTTTGGTTGGATTTGCCTCGTCACAGAGGTAAGGCTTTACGCCCTTGCACTTACCATTGGTATGAAAATCTATCACATCTTGCTCACTAATGGCAAAACGTAGCGGTGCAGGTTCAGGATCACCCTCCTCATAATAGACAGAAAATGACAAATCCTGAGCAGATTTACGCTTATTGCACGAACTGCAGCATGGTTGCAGATTATAGAAATTTGTACATAGATAGGGATATCTCGACTTTGGCTTATTATGGTCCATCTCATAATAACCACCTCGACGAGGGATAACTATTGCTTTCTTCGGGCGTCCAGGCTTGCCTAACATTATCTTCTCGCGTACATCTTCTATAAGCGTCGTAATAGCAAATTGGGCGTTGCAATAAACACAAGTCTTTATCTCCAGTTTATTAACATATTGTGGCAGTACTTCTTTTCTAACCTTGTTATATCCCATTATATCTACTATCATTTCATATAATGGTTGCTTTTCCTTGCCCCTCAGTTTTACTAATACTTCATCAACCTTTATTGTTCCTAACCTTCCATCTATATCGCTCATCACACCATCATATTTCGATGGCAATAGATTGTTGATTTCATCATAGTGGCCGGCTATCTTGCCAACATACTCCGATACACTTTGGTATTCATCCCCCTTATATCGATTCACATTGTCAGGCGTACAGACATAAATCTTTGTTGTTTGCTTTTTTAGCTCCTCAACCAAGTTACGCAAACAAGCCTCTACATCTCCCACTACGGTTTTTATATCTTTCACGTAGTCGGCAGCAAAGTCTTTTATTTTTTTATCAATCAGTATTCTCCTCATCAGTTCTCCTTGTCCAGTCCCAACCTTTCATATTCTTTCTTCAACCAAGCCTTATAGCCCTGACTTTCCCTACCATATTTTTGCGCATATAGTTTGCGTAATTGCATTTTCACCACATCGTCACCAACCAATTCTATCAGTTGGTCTGCCGATTTCATGTTCCACTGGCGTTTGCTTGAATTATTCAAAAGATATTGAACCAAATCATTAATCACCTCACTGGCAAACTCCCCTGCGAACCCTCCTTTCAAGAAAAAGCTCTCTGCAAGCAGTTCATTGATATTCGAAGCAAACGTCTGTACCTTCATGATTGCTCTTGCATCTTTTCCATCTTTTAAATACAAGATATTACTCTTTATCACATCGCTCAGTATAAATGGCGAATGTGTCACAAACAGCATCGATATACTTTTCACATTTTCCAAGTTCGACTGCCTAATCTGTTTCAGCAGACTATTGATATAACCTTTCTGATATTCTGGGTGAAAATAAAGCTCCACTTCTTCGAACACAACAAACAAGTTCTTGTACTGGATTTTACTGTCATCTGTCTGTTCCGCATCAAGATTTCGAAGATGATAGATAAACGAGCCCACGGAGTTTAGTCGTTGCCTTTCTCCAGAACTCATCGAAGCCATATCATGATATTTTTCTTCTTTCTCATCCTGATACCTGATAATAATATCCCCGATAAAGATTGGCGGCGGCAGTAGACTCATAATCTTATTCACGCCGTCATAGCCTTTGTACTCCGTCAGCAACTTCTTCAAACCCTTGAATGTGACATAATACGTATTCTCGGCCTTCACCTCATACTTGGGTATGCTCTCTTTTGCAGGGCTTGCCTGATAGTATTTATTTGCCTCCTGATAGTTTCTGATGTAGTTCAGTGCCTGCCTCAACTTTAAGGTTGTATAGTCATCTTTTTCAAGTATCTCTTGCAAATCACCCTTCATTCTATTAAAGCCAATGTTCTTTGATATGGGGTTTACCAACATCTCAAAGGTCCTGTCCTCAATGTAGCTATGATCCCTATAGGGGGTATAGGTATTCATAATCTCCATCACCTTATACAACACATACAGTTTGGCAGCATATAGTGGTTGTTTTCTATTCTCAATGGCTTCATTCAGATCGCAATCTATCTCTGCGCACTCTTCCTGCAACATATCCCATAGCTTCATAACCCTTACCATGCGATAAAACTCTGCATAATTCATGGTCTTGAATGGTTCACTCTTCAAAAACTTATCTATTCCTGCCTGATATGGCTTTAGGTCGCTTAATTTATAATATAGCTGATAATCGGTCAACTTGGTCGCATACTTATTAAAGTCTGTTTCGCTGCTACGATTCATCCAGTCTTTTGCAAGCGCATTCCCTACCAATGTCAAGAGTTTATTATTTCTCTTATATAGTCCATCAAACTCCCTCCAGAAGTCCATAAAGTGACTACTAAGGGCTTTCTTCTGTTCTTGATACTCATCCTTGGCACCCGTCAATGGTACAAAAAATAAATCTACGCTCTGCCATGAATAATCATCTCTGTAATGTTCAGAAAAGAACCCCTCTAACGTTTTCTTAACAAACTTCGACTCTTTCTCCTGATAAAAAGCAAAACCTACGGCTATTTCATGCTCTTTTATCTTCCGTTCTTTCTCGTTATCTCCTGAAATAGTGTATAAACTCAAAAGGCGTTGATACGACAGATGTTCTTCATTGTTCACATCAATATTTCCCTTTGTACGCATGGGATTCAGTACTACAGGTGTTTGATACGAATCATTCTTGTGGAACAGTTCATCTATCCAACTGCCGCCGTCTTTTGTTTCATTCATCATCGTGAGTGAATTATAGGCATAGAGCGAATAGTTTATCACCATTGTATAGAACAACTCATCCAAGTGCAGTTCCTTCAGTTGCTTTTTCTTTCTGACATCATTTTCTCCCCGATTTATATCCTCAATCTTCTCTCCGTCCTTATAGCACGATATATTCGGGATCCTATTTGTATCAAAAGCCTTATCACCTCCTTCGCATCTGATAGCATAGATATGCCCTTCCACTTCATAATACAATATTCCTGCCACACCTATGTTATAGTGTAGCGATTCTTGGTCTGTAAGGAAACCAAAGGCGTATGCAAAGTTATTCAACAGTCGTAACGCAACCTCTACAAATGTGCTTTTCCCGTCGCCGTTTTGGCCCACCACTCCCGTAACAGTAACCGCGATTTCTCTTCCGTTATCGCACATCACATTATACAGTCCGTTTTCTACGCCACGATCTGGTTCTGCACATTTCAACGTATTCTCATTGCCTTTATCCTCTTGGTAATAGTCAAAGAGAAGGTATGTTTCACCCACCTTTAGGACCTTATGAACACTCTCATAACATCCCTCCAATATTTTTATGCCAAGTACTTTAAACATATAGTCAGTAATAAGTCTTGTAATTGTGGTTCATTCGCAGCCTCCATTGTCCTTGTATGCCCCGACACCGTCGCGGCCATCATAACCACAAAGAGGCATGCGCTACTCGCACATACCCCTTCACATTCTTTATCCCTTTATTTTCCGCAAATCCACAAGTCCTTCTCCACTCTTACGCCAACGAGCCCTGACAATACTCTTGAAATTATCCAGGCCTCTTATCGTCAAATCATCAGCATGGTCTGTCACGATAATCTGATATTCATTGTGATGGTCTTTGCAGAACCCATATAGCAGTGAAAACACATTATTAACAGCAGCCAAATCATCATCTGCTTCATGCAGACTTTCTTCTTCTGGCTTAAACGATTCGCCCTTATCCTTTTGCGCAGGGAAATAGACTTGGCTGGGTTGATCAAGGAACAACAATGACGGGATGGTAGATTTCATCTGGTCATAGAAAAAATCTGCCAGAGCCAAAAACAGGCACAGATGGGCATTCAGCCAGTTTGCACCACTACCTATCGCCCTCAGATATTTCTTCTCATCATAATCATTATCTCCCTTGGAGAAATAGAGTTCAAAATTACTCAAGTCAAAAATAAGATTATAGTCGTCCAATGAACTCTCAAAAGGAATGTCTTTGCGGTACTTTGCCATGGCTTGTCTAATAGCCCTTTCCGCAAGTATCATTTTTCCCTTCACATCATATTTGCTCAATTCTATTTGCTTCTCATACAAATCGTCAGTCATGGCATCTATCTTACCTTTCAGCTCTTTCAGAGCTTCATTCGATGCCAATTCGATACGTGATGAGATTCTATAGATAGTCTTATATGCCTGTTTCTGTAGTGAATAGTTTCGCTTCAACTCTACGATGATTTCATCTAACTCTGCTTTGGATCTATCAATACCTTCCAATTGGTTCTTTAAATCACTTATCTCCTCATTGAGTTTAAGTCTTTCTTCATGAAGCGGCCTGATAATAGACGGAATGCCTTTCAACTCCTCATTCAAATTATCAATGGCCTTCCGCAATTTATCCACTTCATCCAATGTATGAGATGTATGCTGGTGGCAGAATGGGCAAACCGAATAATTCAACGTAAGGTCATTAGGTCTTTGTGTCTGAGCCAAAGCGTCCTTATATGTTTCTACATACTCTATGGAACTAATAATTTCCTCCAGATGAATTTGCTTTTCCCTCAGTTCTGCCATAATTCGGTTCTCACTCTTCTCCAAATCACGGTATTTTTGTAATTGAGCCTGACTATTGGTGTCAATCTTAATATCGAAGTAATCCAGTTTGTCTATTTCTTCTTTAAAATGCTCTGGATTCTTCTGGAACTTCTCAGGCGTAAGATCCATCAAAAGTTCTTTACCTGTGATATCGGTATAGACGCTTAAGTCATCCAACAATTTATTGTAGGTTTCTTGAATATCATCTTCTGCCTTAGTCATTTTCTTTTTCAAGGCCTCTATTTTGTCCTTCAAGGTCGAAACTTCAACAGATAATGCATAGTATTGTGCATTTACAAAACCTGCAAACACCTTAAATTGGGCTATTGTTTCATCTCTCTTTTCCTTTTGATCAAAGCGATAGAACAAAGCCTGTTTATTCGCTACTAGATTTTGATGTTGCAGAATAAAAGGCATCATATTTCTAATAGATGGACGTTGTGCGCCTTTACGTTTGTCCTTCATTTGTTCTGCTGTTTCTGCAGTGTTTGTAGCATCTATACCAAACAGAAGACCGAGCTGGATTTTATATTCTTCCTTACCAAAGTCATTCCCATCAAAGACTGCGCTCTGCAATTTCCATACATCTTCTACTTCCGGATTTCCGACGATATAGAATTCCTTGCCTGTAGCATCTCTTCCTAATAGATAGTCGGCTTTATTAATAGTGATCCACAAAAAGAATAACGATGCATGATCTTTAATGACACCATGTGGAATGGTATCCTCACTAGAGGCCATACAAAAGTCAAAAATCTCAATCAGGGAGCTTTTGCCTGTCGACGACTTGCCCGTTATCAGATTAAGACCTTCCTTCAACTCTACTCCATGAACATTATCCTGTTGGTCAAATAAACCTATAAATTTCAGTAACGTCTTCATAACAATTCCAATTCTCTAATACCAAGGGTTGCATATACTTTTGCGGGAGTACTTTCGCCTATAATTCTTGATAGCCTTATGGCAGAGTTATCAAATTTACTTTTCGTCCTAAACGGATTGTTGACTACAACCACATTGTTTCTCTCATCCACCTTCAGGTATCCCATATCAATACAGTATTGGAACGTGGTTTCAGACAAATGCTGAAAAGTTGACATCCTCTCCGGCAGGCCTTCGATATGAATTCTGTTGTCCTTAACCCACGAATCTAAACGTGAAGTTCTTCTGGGTATGGGTGACCTTATAATCCAGTCACTATTCAGAATTACAGGGAAAAGCAGGTAGAGCAATAGAACATTGTCTTTCTTTACCTGGCAGCTCTCATAATATGAAAGCATTGCAGGTGCCAATGTAAACGAATTATACTTCACCTTAACTACCTCTGAAATAATATTACTCATCGTTCAAAATCCATTTTACGTTTAATACACTGTCATTGGCCATATAATGGCACATACCATTTGAAAAATATGGTTTAGTCTTGCCAAAGGGTTCAAATTCTGGAGTTCTCGCAGCGATTAGCATATTCCTATAAAACACACGTGATGCTCTCTTGATGTCATCATCACTAGTATCGTCTCTCATCGCAAGTTTATCCACAGAATTGTCGTATTGCAATCGATACATCTGTAGTAATTCGTCTTGATATGCTACTAGATTTTTCTCTGCGGAAGGACGATCGAACTCCTTGGCCAGCAAACCCGTTGTTTTGGCGTAATCCATTGCTGCATCAGAAATACGGTTGTAATCTATTTGTTTTAGTTTCAGTACAAATGGGGCATCATCATATTCCCCCTCTGCCACTGTAACATCGGGAGCGTCAGGAAAAGCAATTGACTGTGGTGCCATTTCTTTAGCCAATGTTTGAACCTGCTTAGTGAAAGCCTCTTCTTCTATCTTCCAGCCATCCTTCATTTTTTTAGGGCTAATGATAAAGCCTAACAGACTATTGATGAATGCTTCTCTCAACAAAGCGGTCGTCATTTTTGCATACCTCATCAGCCCATTATATGCATTCGCTAGATTCTGGCAGGAATCAATAATACAAACTCTTGACAGCAGGTCTTGCAACCTTTCTTTTGAAGCTTTTTCGTCAGCCTTTCCTTCGACACCTAGCACAGAACCGAGAACTCTTCTCATCTGTCGTGCGTTCTCCTTAATGGTTGTATGTTTACTAGGATCTTTATCCTCAATCTTTGACTGATTATCCATCAGGTATTTAGAATAAGCATCCCACACGCATTTTAGCCTTTGGGCTGGCGTCTTTCGTTCCCAACCAATCAGTGTACTATTCTTTGAGTATGGTTGTGTCGTATAGATTACTAATGTCTGGTAGGTTTCAAAGTTGAAATCATCTTCCAGCCAATTATACAGTGTATTCAGTAGATTATGATGCTTCACGTCAAGATTGTCAGCATACATTTTCACCTCTACACTTGTATCTGTAGCCTCTTCATCAAAAGATCCATCATTCTTAATCGACACATCACCATATTTTTCAATATAGAGACTCTGGCCTGGGACTAATTGAAAGCAATAGTCAAGGGCCACAACAAACTGATACAAGAACCCCGCTATTTGCGGACTTGCATCACTTCGTATAGATGACATTAATGCTTTTACCTCTGTTGACTTCATAGGCTAAACTTATTCACACCCCAAACAACTTCCAGAGAAACACCTTCTTTTAACTGCCCCACTGCTTCAGCGCATATTCCTATCCTTAAAGCTATCTCACTGTAATATTGGGGGTATATTCCTTCAATTGTTCTGTCAAATCAGATTGTGACGAATGCAGGGAAACAGTCAGCCTGTCTGCCCCTATTATTTGGGCCGCACGTTTTACATATGCTCTAATATTGCTATTGGCAACTATATTTCCAAACAACACGTCAACCATGTCGGTTGGAGATATTGATGACATTTGTTCAATAGCCAGCCTTTCAGCCTCAACACGACCCTGTATTTCAAACTGTTGGTTTACAATCAATTCTACTCTATTACTGATGTCTTTACCTAGCATTTGTAAACTAAATGCCAAAGAATATACATTTAACTTACCGCCTTCATCATCTTTATACTCATAATTTGAAGTGATCTCGCTTCCACATGTACTAAACAGTTTTACAACTGTCATAGCTCCTCCATTGCCTTTTATTTCTCTCAGTGTATCAGGATTAAACATCGTTCCGTCATTCATCAACGTAAATCGACAATTGTCATACATCAGCATACAATGAGTTGCTTTGCCATGAACAAAAGCATTCTGCATAATTTCATAAAAGACATGGTAAAGCAACAACCGCATTGACATCGAAGTTACAGCCAAAATAATTGGTCTGGTCATAAATGCCTGCAGTCGTTCTTTACTCGTCACGCGACTAACCTTTATTGATGACTTTTCACTTTCCTCATCATCAAAATCCATTTTGAGATGTTTTAATATATCCGATCTATATTGCAATTCATCTTCTATATCATCCCAGGACCATACGCTCACTGTAAATCTGTGTTTACCAGATTTATTCAAGTCCCTGCAAACTTGCTGCAATTTCTCATCTCTGGGTGATGTCGTAGCCATAGTAAGGGTTGCCAGTTGTTTATCAAAATCATCAGCATTATCTGCCTCGTCCGTTATTTCCTGTTCTTTTAGTTCCGAACCATAATTGGTATTTTTTCCTTTGCACTGCACACCATGGAGCAAACCGTCGTACGCTGATCTGCCAACAACATCAACTCCATTCTGATTCTGGCCGCTTCGACCATTTTTCTGCGCGTTGGGATCTCCCCACATATCTCTCCATAGGCGTAAGCACAATTCTTCAAAGTCCTGCCAATTACTAGGGGGTTGTATACGTGTCCTCATCTTTGTACTATTTTAAATTCACATACTATCACGTTTAAGATATTCCCTTATTTCGTTCCTCCATATTTCCCCTCTTCGAGCGTCCCCATTGAGGCACAAAGAGGTATGCGCAAAAAGCCCATACCCCTTTAACAATCTCCTTTATCATTTCTTCTCAATATTCAAGATTCCATCCTCTTCATGCGGCACGAACGGTCCTTCCTTGCACTCAAATATCACGCTATCCGGCTCCTTCGCCTCTATCGTATGCCACACACCTTTGGGGATGTTCACGCCATATCGACCATCCTCATTAGATAGCACCACATCCTCGATAATTGTCCCATCATCGTTATGAGTAGTAACCCTCACCTTCCCTCGCAGAATCACAAACGTTTCATCCTTCGTAGGATGCTTGTGAATCGGCACCTCAGTCCCAGGCTCCACTGCATTTAAAAAGCGATGGCACAATTCATCCAGGCTCTGATGAAAGTTATAGTTCATTCGCAAACGAGGAGATTCCTTCGCCTGCGCACCGACATCATTCAATAGTTGTTCATCAATTATCTTCATACACCCTAACCTTTTCCATCTCTATAACCTCTAACCAATAACCTTCAGCATCCCTGCCGGCACCCACGCTATCGCCACGCTAGCCACACCTTCTATCTCCACTACTACCCTCTTACACCTCTTCACTCTCCTGATTACGCCCGTCACGCCCTCAAACGCGCCGCCCATAATCTCCACGCGCTTGCCTTCCTTCCCTATGACCGTCTCGTTGTCCAGAAACATCACGCTGTCGTCAGTCCGCGAAGCCACCCGCATAAAGTTCTCCATCTTCCTATCCGCCACTGTCATAATGGTGTGTTCACCAACGGCCGTATGGTCCATCATATACCTCAGCGGCTTCAGCACCTCGTTCCTCCTCTTCAGCTCGCTCAACCGCTCCTGTGTCGACCGCACAAAAATCAGGTTACTGATAGCAGGCACCAGCACCCTCCGCAGTTCCATATCCCCGTCATTCTGCGATTCCACCACCTTATACCTCATCGGCACAAAGTTCTCTATTCCCAGCCGGTCCAGCTCCGCCTTTACCTTCATCTCTCGCTGATACGTCACCCTCATCGGAAACCACGTCTTGGGGTCACCACACATCGTTGTGTCGCGTCCCATGCTATCTTCTAATTCTTTCGTCGTCATCATATCACTCTGGTCTTCAGTCGCTTTATGACTTCAACATTTCACTATCGATGCAATGTCGGTGCCGCCCGACTTCTTGCCTTTCAAGTTATAAAGATAGTGAAAAATTTCTATTTTTCTTCAATCTTATGCATTTTTTAACACAATCTCTCTCTCATGCCATCCTTTTCCGCTCTCGTCAATCATCGCAAAAACCGTTATAAACAATTCGCCCCTGCAACTCCATCCAGAGTCACAGGAGCTGATTATGCACCATAAGTAGCCATTCAACATGAACCACCAGTATTCCACTTCTCTTCTTGCGTAATAGCCTCTATTTTTACAATATTCCCTCTTATTCAGCGTTATCTATTATAGAGTCAACACATTCATTCATGCCCAGGCAACCAAGAGTAACATCAGGAACTGAGATATATCATGTGATGATGCGAGGCATCAATCACCAGAACATCTTCGAGGAGCCAGAGGACTTCTATCAGTTCATCAATATCCTCGACAGAATGCGCACTCAGTATGATGATGAGGGTAACTCCTGTGGCACTAACTGCATCTATTACGCTTACTGCTTGATGTCAAACTACTTTCATCTGCTCATTCGTGAGCGTGATGAGAAAGTTGGTGATACCATCAAGAGAATTGCAGGTGCATATGTCTATTGTTACTCAGATCAAGGACTATAAGTATAGCTCCTGGGTGAATACGATGGCACCGTTGAACCCGTCTTTCAGATTTGTAATACTCAAACAGTAGTAAACCGTATTCCATTCAATGATTTCAGAATCGCAGGCGTTTCCAATAGCAGCGAATTCCAAAAGCTCGACAGAGGAACCCAGTGGCAGGCATTCATTCAGTTTAAGGAATTTGGAGCATCTGTTCGTCAGCTTCAACGCCTAACAGGCATAGACCGAGGAATCATTCAAAGAGCAAGGTGAGCTAAGCATTTGCCCAGGGGGCATGTATCCCCCACATGTGTAATATCTGTCCCCTGACATATTTGGCTATTGCACTGTTTTCTTAAAATTCAGGTGACTACACTCCGAGTTCCAAACTCCATTCATACACGGGTTGAATCTTCATCTTGTGCCCATCCTCCTCTATTTCGCCGCTCTCATGGTCAGTGAGTAGCAACAGATTTTCGCATTTGGTCTGTCTGGCGGCAAGCAGTAGGCCATTCTTCTCACGCTTGTAAGTATTTTCAGCAGAAATATCGTATGACACCTGTATGGCTTGTATGACCTGATTACCTTTGCAGACCACAAAGTCGCACTCGCCCGAACGGTCGTTCAGGTAATAGACATCCAATTCCTCCGACTTGCATTTCCTGACAAGGTGAATGGCTACAATGGTCTCCAGCCGATGACCAAGGTTCTCGCCCGCAAAGGCATTCTCGCGTTGGTCCATCATGGCCACGTCAACGGCATAGACCTTTTCCTGGACAGAGCGTTGCTTGCTCTTTTGCGAATACTTCTGAATGCCCACCAGCATATAGGCTTCCTTCAAGTATTTCACGTAGTTCTTGGCCGTATGCTCCGACTTGAAATGGAACAGATCAGCCAGGTCAGTAGTGACGACAATGGCAGGCGATACGTTCAGGAGGTGATGGGCAAGGTTCTCAAATGCAGCCTTGTAGGCAATCTTGTATCTCTGCTCGATGTCGCGTTTCAGAATGTTGTCCACCAATGAACTCACGTAATTTCTGTTGTCGTCTATCATCAGTAACTCAGGGAAGCCGCCCTGCTTCAGATACTCGTCGAAAGCCGCCCTGCGGAATGCCTCTGCCTTCGTGGTGCGACGTTCTGTGTCCACATCTTTCATCATGCAGAACTCCCTGAAAGAGAAAGGATATAGTGATATTTCCTTGCTACGCCCAGAAAGGTGTGTGGCCAGTTCACCACTGAGCAGTTTGGCATTGGAACCTGTGATGATAACGTGCATTTTCTTTCTCAGCATACGATTGACGAACAGATGCCATCCCAAGACATTCTGTATCTCATCGAGGAAAAGATACTGAAAGTCGCCGTATATCTTATACAGAATCTCCAGCACGTCGTTCAGCTGGTCTGCCTTGAGGTCAACCAACCGTTCATCGTCGAAGTCAGCGTATGCAAACTTCAGGCTGTGATTGTGCATAGCCTGATAGCAAAGCGTTGATTTACCGCTTCGCCTGACACCAATGACTACCTGTGCCTGAGTGCTTTTGAAGTCAATCAGAGTTTCTTCACGCCGCTGGCATAATGCCTCTTCAGCTCTGCTTTCCATTTCCTCCTGCTGGTCAGTAAGGATGAATTCCAATGTCCTTTTGTCAACCATAACGATGATATTTTGGGTGCAAAGATACGAAGAAAAAACGTAAAACGCGATATTTTACATAAAAACATAGCATCAGAATACGATATTTTACAAGAAATAACGTTTCAGAACGCGATATTTTACATAATAACGCCACAATTTTAAAAGTGTAGTTTTGATGTTTATCGTTGAAAAGTGTAGTTTTTAGCCATCAAAAGTTATTGAAAAGTGTAAAAACTGCTGTAAGTGCTTTCAGTTCACTGTAAATCAAGCTCTATCTGAACGATGAGTGCTCACCCGATAGAGGTCAAGTCGGGAAAGGACTACACGGACATAGTGCGCTCAATAATCTCCTGAATAAACTCGATTTCATATGATTATAGCAATATTTCTATCATTCCTCAAAACAAACAAATTTCACCTAAATATATAAAAGGTATAGGCAAAGGGAACGATATCACATAATAATTCGTAAATTTGCACAGTCGAATTAGAACTAAGAGTGTGTCCGACATTCAACAGGACAAGGCGTGTGTATAAAATATCAAAATGATTTGAGTGCATAGACCTCAGTCAGAACGACAAATATAACATGGTATAATATCAAATAGATGGAACAGAAATTCGGGATGAACAGTTTGAATCTACAGGTGCTGCGTGAGTTCTGCGAGCGAGAGGGTGAAAAGATTGCTTACCGCAAGGGTGACCAACTGGAACGCGAGGGTGACCCTGCACGGTGGTTTGCCTTCGTCACTGAAGGATGTTTCAAATATGTAAAATATGGCATGAGTGATGACAAGGCGCACATTACGTGGTTCTCGTTTGAGGGTGAATTTGTGTGCGACTACCCCACATTTCTCTATGACCGTCCGTCACAGGCTACAATTGAAGCCATGGTGCCCAGCCGTGTACTGAGGGTTACGGGCCAGCAACTGGAACTATTCTTCAATCAAAACATGGAAACGATGAAACTACGAGCCATGATTGGCGAGCACATCCTCAGCCAATTCCGCTCACGCTATATTGACCTCCATTGTACTACGCCCCGTGAACGCTACGAGATGTTGCTGCAACACTGTCCTGGTATCATGGAGTTTCTTGACTTACAAGACATCGCCTCGTTCTTGAACGTCCATCCAAATACTGTCAGCAAAATACGGCGTGATATTACATTTGGCGACAGGTAATAGTCTATAACAGATAGAAACTCTCAACCTAAGTTGAGACATTGCCCCTTGGCTTTCACATTTCGAACTAAGCCAAGAGTTTTTTTGTGCTTTTTTGTAACTTTGTGGCTCGAAGTTACGAAAAAGGTCTAAATTATTGAGAATGAATAACGACCTTTTGGTTGAATATGTATTGGGTTACGAATTAGCAATATACAGAGTGTTTTGGTCTTCTGCGTTTTGCATAACTTCAAATAACTCTTTCTGTATCGCAAAGGTACTTATATTCTCTCATTTCACAAAAAACTCCCAAAGAAAATTTCCGTTCTACCCGCATTTTAGGTAAAGCCATTGTTGGCAGTCCGATAAGTGTAACCTGAATGAATCCAGA
>CALGCG010000010.1 GCA_937884485.1 uncultured Bacteroidales bacterium | reverse complement strand
ACATCGCCGATGATACTGCACTTGTTTGTGGAAAAGTAGGTCGCCGCCAATCTTTTTAAGGGAACCGATTTCGGTTCCCTTTTTTTTGTTTTGTCCTTTCTTTTTTAGTATCATTAGTATTACTCGTATTGATCGTCGGGGGCTTCTAATTTCTTTTTCAGCTCTTCTATTCCACGCCGATTGTTAATCATCAACATATGGGGCTTTCGGATTTCCTTCAGGGGAAGGTCCGTTGTGATGTTATAGCTGCCGGTGGCACGGATGTCGACGAAGCTGTCTTCGACGAGGCTGGCGTTGATGGCTTCCTCTGCCTCGGCAACGGTCATCGTGTCTGCCAGCACAAGCTCATCGGTTGTGTCGGGCCGCAGGATGTCCTTTAACAGTGCGTCGTCGTCGAAGTCAATGCGGTGCGGCCCCCGCTCCATGCAGACGCAGAACAGGGTCGCCTGCAGCGGCGTGATGCCATAGCTGTCGGCAAGGAACTTCAGCTCCGCCTTGCGTTCGACGAAGAACTGGTCGCACAGCTGCGAGTCCTTGGCGCTGACGGCCACGCTCTCGATGGCGCTGAGTAGATTCATGGTTTTGGCTGCTTTGCTCTTGGTGCGGTGTGTTTTGTTTTGCTCCATAGTTATTGATTTTTTTTTACACCAATATATAGTTGACAGACGTGAAAAATTCATTTTTTTAACATTTGTTAATATCAATTTGGCATAACGCTATATACTTCAAGCAGGAACCTGTGGGAGGTTCCTGCTTGAAGTTGATGGAAATGTAATGTCGAGGTTGTGTGTTTATTCGATTGACATCACCTCGGTGACGACATACTGGCTGTTGCCGCGCCACGGCAGGGTGCCCAGGTAGCGTTTCCAACGCAGCTCGACGTGTTTGCCGGAGGCACGCATCAGGGTGTCAGCCACCTGCTGGTCGGTCACGGAAAACTTCAGCTCGTTGGAGTGCAGACCTTCGGTACTCTTGCCGACGGACTTGAAACCGCTCTGTATCATCTTGCCTTCATAGGTTTTGAAAACGATGCCTTCCTCCTGGAAATAGTTCAGGTCGCCGGCATTGACACCGGTGCTGTAGACAAAGAAGAAGTGAAAAAAGATGAACAATCCGAGCAGTAATACTGCTATGGATGAGATGATTGTAATGATTTTGGTCTTCTTGGAAATCTGCATGTCTTTGTTATATTTTGATGTGCAAAAATACGATTTTATTCTCAAATGGCAATAAAAAAAACGCTGTGACGTTATTCTAATGCAAAAATGACAACAGCTATGCGCAAAGAAAAGAAGGTGATATTGGTTACGGGAGCCAGCAGCGGCATCGGGTTCGATGCTGCGCAGGCCCTTGCCGCTCGCGGCCATAAGGTCTATGCCGCCGCCCGTCGGCTTGAGTTGATGGAACCGCTGAAAGCTAAAGGTATAGAGGTGATCCGTATGGATGTAACCGACGAGGACTCCATGTCGCAAGGTGTGGCGGATATATTGCAGAGGGAGGGCCGCATCGATGTCTTGGTGAACAATGCCGGCTACGGCTTCTTTGGCGCCATTGAGACGGTGCCCATGGAGGAGGCCCGCCGCCAGCTTGAGGTCAATGTCTTCGGACTGGCCCGCCTGTGCCAGCTGGTGCTGCCGGCCATGCGCAGACAGGGCGGTGGCCGCATCATCAACACCTCTTCCATCGCGGGCCGTTCGGTGTTCTATTTCGGTGGCTGGTACCATGTGTCTAAGTATTCGGTCGAGGCATTCAGTGACGCCCTGCGCATGGAAATGAAACCTTTCGGCATCGAGGTGTCGATGATAGAGCCCGGCGCCATTAAGACGGACTGGGGACTCATTGCTGCTGACCACCTGCAGCAGTCGTCGCAGGGCACCGCCTATGAGCAGGAGGCCTCTCGCTGGAGCCGCTCCCTGCGCCATTTCTATGAGTCCAACCTCCTCTCCAAGCCCTCTGTCATTACCCGTCAGGTGCTGCGCGCCGTCGACAGCCGCCACCCCAAGGCGCGTTATCGCAAAGGACGCCTTTCGGGGTCCGCCGTCTTCTTCCATTGGCTTTTGCCGGCGCGCTGGTGGGACGCCATGATGCGTCGCGCCGCTCGTTTTTCTTTTTGACGAATGAAAATAAATGTGTATCTTTGTAGGCGTATTTAAACTTTTAAAAAATATTGAATAATTTTAAAATCAAAATGTTATGAAAAAGCTTCTTCTAATGGCATTCTTGCCGATGGCCTTGTTGATGAATGTGTCGTGCTCCAAAGACGATGAGGACAGTAACACCGTATCGCTTGTGGGTACGAATTGGGAATGTGTGCACTCTTTCAGCGTTCCCGTGTTAGGTTCTGCCACGCTGACCATGGACCTTGCCTTCACCAGCGAGAGCAAATGCCACGCCACACTCGTTCTGCCCGAAAACATTGCGCAGATGTTGCCTATCAACCTCGATGGTGATTTCGACTATACCTTCGATGGCAAAAAAGTGGTCGTCCTGACCCAAAACCAGTACATCGAAAAGCTTGAGCTTACCTATGCCGGCGATTCGATGCTCATTTATGCCATCCCGGAGAACATGAGAAACATCCTCGGCACTTCGGAGCTCGTCTTCCACAAGAAGTAGGGAGATTAGGAATTAGGAAATAGAAATTTGGAATTAGGTGTTCTGTGAACGGAAACCTAATTCCAAATTTCTATTTCCTAATTCCTATTTTATCTATCGCTGTGTCGGAAACTGCGGTGTTGCTTTGAGGAAGGCTTGGTAGTCGTGCATGAGCGAGGTGTACATCTCCTTGCGGCTGTAGACGTTGTAGTTGGGGTGGTATTGCTTGACCACAAGCACGTTGGCCTTGGCAGAGTACCAGCAGTGGCTGTTGAACTGCTCGAGGTCTTTCCACACGTGCCGTTGCAGGAAGTCCACCATGATGCCCTGTCCGCCGATGCAGAGGATGATGTCGGCGCCGTACATGGTGATCTGCTCTTTCAGCAGGTCGGCGTAGTTCTCCATGTATCGCTGCAGCACCGTGTTGCTGGCGGCGCGGGTGTCGGGCTGCTTCTTGCAGTTGACGCGGGCGATGGGGGCGTTCTCGTAGAAGCCCTGCAGGCGCGCGGGATTGTCGGCGCGGCTGAAGGTGGCCACCTTGCGGTCCGGTATGGTCATCAGACCATAGGCCCAGAGCTCCAGGTTGGGGAAGAAACGCAGTGCCGTGCGGTTGGTGAGGTGCGGCGTGGGCACACGGCCCGTCTCGCTGCGGATGTCCCAGCAGTCCTCGTCGTAGAGCTCTTTGGAGAGCACCAAGAGGCGCATGCCGGCGTCGTTCCACAGCTGCTCCTCGTTGGCTGACTTGTGCGCCTGGTTGATGCCGTCGAACCAGAGCTCGCCGCGGTAGAGCAGGCCGTCCTTGGTTATCATGTCGGGGTCGTGCAGCTTGCGGGCACGCTGAGCCCATTTGGTAAAGAGCTTTTCTTCGTGGTCACGGATGGTCATGATGCAAAAAATGTTTGGTTTTCTGCCTGCAAAATTACGAATTGTTTTGCAAACGACAAAATAATTTTTCGCTTGGGGCGTTATTTTGGTGTATCACCTGCGAAAGAAGAAGTATGAAATATAAACATTTGCTCCTTTTTATATGCCTGATTTGCAGCCTATGTCCCATGGGCGGAGCCCAGGGGTGGGGCGGAGGCTTGTCGGTGGGATTGGCCCTGCCTGCCGGCGCCAGCGACAATGCCCCCGAGCTGTCCACCGCCTTGGTGGCAGGCGTCAATGTGCAGCGTTTTGTGGGCCGTACGCCGCTGTATCTGACGGCCATGCTGGACGGTGTGCACTGGCTCTCGACCAGCGACCCCGACCATCTGGCGGTGCCGCTGGACAGCAAGATGTACACCAACCGCTTCATGTTCTTCCCTTTCACCGTCGGCGTGGGCTATATGGCGGAACTGGGGCACGGAATGGCGTTCGACCTCTATGCCACCGCGGGCGGCTACTGGCGCAACATCATCTGCCGCCAGATGTCGGCGCCCCGGGTGATGGACGGCATGAACGAGAGCGGCTGGGGCTTTGCCTGCAAGGTGGGCGGCGACTTCTTTTTTAATGAACATTTCTCGCTGGGTGTCAGCTACCTCATGCTCGGCAACCCTTTCGGCAAGGGCGGCGACGCGCTGCCCGCGGGGGCCGACATCATTGCCTACGACTCCTTCCTCACAGGCCCCGACAACGACATCCCCATCACCGTCCGCCGCTCGCAGCCCTCCCTCAGCGGCTACGGCCAGGGCTTCCTGCTGGTCAGCCTGGGGTACCATCTGTCTATGAATTAATAATTAATAATTAAAAAAAAACTAAAAAATCGGCTGACGCATCAATCCGCGCCAGCCGATTTTATTTTTTTATTGTTAATTTTTAATTGTTAATTATTAATTATTAATTTTTAACATCGCCTCCACCTCTTCGCGGTGCTCGTAGAGGGTGCAGCCGCCGGTGTGCTCCCATCCGAGGGCTTTGGCGGCGCGTATCTTGGTGAAGAGGGGCGACCGCAAGGCCTCCTTCAAGCCGAGGGTGGCGACGTTGCTGTCGCTGAAGGGCGAGAAGGGGCAGGGCTCGGCGGCGCCGTCGGGGCCTATGTGGAAGAACCCGCGGCCCGCGGCCAGGCAGCCGTCCAGCGCCTTCTCGTCGCCCGGGAAGGAGAGGAATATCATCTCCTTCACCTCCTCGCGGCGCTGCTCCAGCAGTTGCTCCATCTCCGCCACGTGCTCGTCCTTGAAGGCCAGGTGCTGCGTGCTCTCGTCGAAAGGCACATACTCCACGAAGAACACCAGGCGGCAGCCCAGCTCCGCCAGGTGGCGCAGGTATTCCAGCGACGTCACCTCGCGGTAGTTCTCCGTGGTGACGGTGATGCTGGTGCCGAAGAAGAGATGCTCCTTGTGCAGCATCTCCATGGAGAGCAGCGCGCGCTGGTAGACGCCCTTGCCGCGACGGTTGTCGGTGGCCATGGCGTCGCCCTCGAGGCTCACGATGGGCACGATGTTCAGGTGGCGGCGGAAGAAGTCGATGTACTGCGGGCCGATGAGTGTGGCGTTGGTGAAGACGGGGAAGATGATGTCCTCCACCGTGG
>CALGCG010000009.1 GCA_937884485.1 uncultured Bacteroidales bacterium | reverse complement strand
CGCATGTCGTGCCCTTCACGGGCGCCCTTGAATATCACGGCTCCCTTGCCGCCCAGCCTGCCGCCGCGAAGCCTGTGGCCGCGCCGCGCGAGGCTGCCGCCCGTGGCGCTGCCGTCCAGCCTGCCGCCGTGGCGCCGGCTGCCGCCGTGCCGTCGACAGCTGTGGCCGTGCCGGCGAGCACCCCTGCCGCCGTGGCTGCCGGCAAGCCCGCCGTGCAACAGCAGAGCCCGGCCGTGGCGGCACCTGCCGCTGTGGCGACGGCTGCCGTTGCCACAGCGGCGGAAGCCCCTGCCGCCATCCCCGAAGAGGAACCTGCGGCGCAGCCCGCGGCCGCCGACAAGAGCAAAGGCTCCTCGTCGCCCGCGGTGCACGAGGACAACCTGATATGGGCGCCCAATGTCATTGTGCCCCACGGCGACGAGGACAAGAACCGCACGTTCAGGCTGCACTTCACGTCGGCGGTGACGGACTTCCGCATCGTCATCTTCAACCGCGGCGGCCGCCAGGTCTACCAAAGCAACGACCCAGCCTTCGAGTGGGACGGCACCTACGACGGCGCCGCCATGCCCCAGGGCGCCTATGTGTGGGTGGCGAAATTCCGCGACAGCGCCGGCCGCAGCCGTCAGGAAAAAGGGACGGTCACCATCATCCGATAGTGGAGGCGGAGGCGCTAAGTGTCACAGAATCATTGCCGACGGCATGCCGTCGGCATTATTTTATATATGCTTTTGCGCGTAATTCAAAAAATATGCGTATCTTTGCACCCGAAAAAAGAGAGAAAAAAAAAATAGCAAGGGCTGTTCTATCGCTCGCCAGCGATGGCGAGAGGAAAGTCCGGGCAGCGCGAGCCACCATGCTTCCTAACGGGAAGGCGGTTTTCCCCGCAAGGGGACTGCCGACAGCCAGCGCCACAGAAAAGAAACCGCCCGCAAGGGCAAGGGTGAAAACGCGGGGTAAGAGCCCACGACGTGTCCTGGTGACAGGCGCGATGGCAAGCCTCATGGGCTGAAAGACCAAATAAACCGGCATGGTTTTCGGGCTGGCTCGCCCGACGGCCGCAAGGCCGGTGTCGGAGGGTAGGTCGATAGAGACCGTCGGCGACGGCGGCCCCAGATTGATGATAGAAAGCCCGCAAGGGTTACAGAACCCGGCTTACAGGCCCTGGCTATTTTTTTGATTTGAAAAGAGATAACGGACAATTGAAATGAGACTGAAGAAACACCATAGCAACAATAGAACATGGCGCATCGTTGTGTGCGTCGTGCTTTTCTGTTTCCATCTTTCAGTTCTCCAGATGCTGACCTCCTGCTCGGGCAGCTATGTGGGTGTGCCGCGTGCCGAGGTGCTGCGCTACCAGACCTATCCCACCTATGGCGGCCTGCATGCGCTGGCCACGTCCTATGCCGAGAGCCTCAACGCCGCCGTCAAGGCCGACACGCTGCATCCTGGCATGTATGCCGAATATGGCGTCACCCTGGCGCTGATGGGCCACAAGGGCACGGCCTGCCGCATGCTCAATGCCGAAGTCAAGGCCTTCCCCGAGAGCCGCGGCCTGGTACAGCGCATCAAGCAGCGCCTGATGCCCGACATGCTGGGCGACAGTCTGGCATCGCCGCGCGACACCGCCAACCTGGGCCAGCTGGCCGCCTGGGCCTACGACTCGGTGGCCGGGTTGCGTCCGCTGCCGTTTGTGGCCCCCGTCATCGACAGTACCGACACCCTGTGGATCAGCATGCAGACCCCCGTCGACTCGTTGAGCCAGCCCGTGGAACTCACCGCCAAGCAGAAACGCGAGCTGCTGGAAGAACAGCAGGCTGCCGAGGCACAGAGGAAGCAGTTTGTGGCCGACTCGATTGCCGCCGCCAAGCAGGCTGTGAAAGAGGCCCGCAAGCAGCAGAAGCTTGAACGCGAGAAAGCAAAGAAAGAAAAGGAAAAGGCCCGCGAGCTGGAACGCAAAGAGCGCGAGAAACAGAACAAGGAACGCGCCGAGCAGCGCCGCAAAGAACGCGAGGCCATGAAAGCCGCCCGCGAGGCCGAAAAGAAAAACAACAAATGAAGCCATGAATGTTAGAACCGCAATACCAATGCTGCTGGCCGTGATGTTCATGGCGTCGTGCAAGAGCGAGAGGAAGCTCGACCACTACAGTGATATCTACAAGGAGCGTCCGACGGTGATATACGTGGCGCCGCTCAACGACCTCTCCCTGCGCCATGCCCTCCGCACCACGGACGACTCGACGCTGAACATGTCGCTCAACATAGCCTCCAAGCAACTCTACCTCACCGCCTCCGACCCGTTGGTGAACAACGGCTACTATGTGCCCGGCCCCCTGGCCTCGGCACAGATCGCCGCCACGGAATGGCGCACCGGCAAGCAGTTGCGCAACGACGACATCACGGACTACTACAACGACCTCGGCATCGATGCCATACTTTTCATCACTGTCCACAACTGGAGCAACACCACCAACAGCTGGTCGGTGGAAGCAGAATATGTGCTGCGCTCGGCGTCGAGCAACACGGAGCTGTTCCATGTGTCGGTGAAGGCCCGCAAGACCCTCCCCACCGATTTCAAGGGCAACCCGCTGCCGTTGGGAGGCGACAAGGCCTTTGCCGAGCAATACGGCTGCGACCTGGAGACCGCCCAGCGCTGCCGGCTGGTGGAGACACTGAATAAATATGTGCTGAAGGACCTGCCGTCGGGCAAACGAGCCCGCGAGCACCGCACGGAGCGCTATATCCCGTCGCATCCCGAATATTTCAACCTTTTGATACACCCCGATGGAACGGTCGAGATGAAGAAGACCGATGTTGTCGACTAACACGTGGTTATGAGAATCGAAGTATCGCTAACACCTGCCCTTTATCCCTATCGAACCCTCACGGAGAACCACATAGCTGTGGCCATCGACCTGCTGCGTGCCACCACCGCCGTCTGTGCCGCCTTCCAGGCCGGCTGCAGCCAGGTGGTGCCGCTGGACAGCCTCGACAAGCTGCAGACCTATCGCCGGCTGGGCTACCTGCTTGCCGCCGAACGCAATGGCAGCAAGGTGGGCGATGCCGAGTATGGCAATTCGCCTACAGAATACCTGCGCAACGACATGAGCGGTGTGCGGTTGGCCTACAGCACCACCAACGGCACCGTGACCATCGTGCGTGCCGCCGACGCCGACCTGACCCTTGTGGGCGCTTTCGCCAACCTCTCGGCCCTCTGCCAGCGCCTTGAGAGTGAGAACCGTGACACCGTATTGCTCTGCAGCGGCTGGAAGAACGATTTCTGCATAGAGGACACCCTTGTGGCTGGCGCCATCATCGACCGCTGCCAGGCCACGCCCCACGGCGATGCCGCCGCCATGGCGCTGGCTTTGTGGCGACAAGCCCAGGACGACCCCTATGCCTACTGTGCCAATGCCACACATGTTCACAGGCTGCATGGCCTCGGAGCCGACGAGGATGTGCGCTTCGCTTTCAAACAGGACACCTGCCCCGTGGAGCCGGTGCTCGCCAATGGACGTCTGACGCTATGAAAAACATTTTTGCCATAATACTGCTCTTGTTGCCCTTTGGAGTCCGTGCCCAGTGGGATACGGTTCATGCTCCCGTGCTGAAGCCCCATTATGCCCCCCTTGTCGGGGCGACCCTTTACTCCGCCGGGGCACTCATCACCCTGCGCCATGAGCTGCACGACTACGAGATAGACCTCTATGACAATCTGGATATTGTCAGCAACCACAAGCTGCACTTCGACGACTACCTCCAGTTTGCCCCTGCTGCGGCGCCTTTTGTTTTGAATCTCTGCGGCGTGCGCGGCGAGCACAACTTTGGCCAGTTGTCGCTCCTCTCGGCATGCAGTTTCCTGATTGGCATGACTGCCATAGAAACAGGGAAAATCATCTTCAAGACCGAACGTCCCGACCATAGCGCCAGCACCTCCTTCCCGAGCGGGCATACCTGTGCCGCTTTCACGGGAGCGGAAATCATGCGCCGCGAATACGGCAAGCGCTATCCCTGGATGACCTATGCCAGCTATGGAGTGGCGGTGTTGGTGGCAATCATGCGTATGTACAACAACCGGCATTGGCCCAGCGATGTCATTGGCGGCGCGGGGTTGGCCATCCTCTCGGTCTCCGCATCCTATGCGCTCTTTGGACAATAAAAAAATAACTAAAACTATAGAGAAAAAAAATGAACCTCACAAGTAATCTAAAAGGTGACCTTTTCGGCGGTGTGACTGCCGGTATTGTCGCCTTGCCGTTGGCTCTGGCTTTCGGCATACAGGCTTTCAGCGGTGTAGCCTCCCCCGATGCCGCATCCATGGGCGCGTACGTGGGCCTCACGGGCGCCATGCTTCTGGGTTTCTTCGCCGCCCTTTTCGGAGGCACCCACAGCCAGATCAGCGGTCCTACGGGCCCGATGACGGTAATCACCGCCACGCTTGTCTCCGGAGCCTGGGTGTCTTCGGGCGGCAGTATCTCGGAGGTGCTGGTGTCCATGGCCCTGGCTGCCATTTTTTGCGGCCTCTTCCAGATACTCTTCGGTGTCATCAAGATCGGCAAATATGTCCGTTATATCCCTTATCCTGTGCTGAGCGGCTTCATGAGTGGAATCGGCGTCATCATTATCCTTCAGCAGCTTTACCCCCTGGTGGGCCAGAGCGGTGGCGGCTCGATGATTGACCAGCTGGCAGGCATCCCCGCCGCATTCTCCCACACCTCGCTCACGGCACTGCTGCTGGGATTGGGCACTATTGCCATCATATACCTCTTCCCCTTGTTGACCAAGAAGGTGCCGTCGACACTGGTGGCTCTTATTGTGATGACTGTAGTGTCACTCTTTATCAACATGGATGGCGTGGCCACCATTGGTGCCATCCCGTCGGGACTGCCCAAACCCTTCTTCCTGCATGACCAGGTGTCGCTCGCTGGCATCAACTGGGGAACAGTGCTTGTGGCTGCCATTATCCCTGGATTGACGCTGGCAGGACTGGGAAGCATCGATACCCTGCTCACCTCCGTTGTGGCCGACAATATCACCAAGACAAAGCATAACTCCAACCGCGAATTGATAGGGCAGGGGGTAGGCAATGCCGTCGCCGGCCTCTTCTGTGGATTGCCGGGCGCGGGCGCCACGATGCGTACTGTCGTCAACGTCAAAAGTGGTGGCCGTACGCAACTCAGCGGCATGATACATGCGTTGTTGCTGTTGGCCATCATGCTGGGACTCGGCTCGGTGGTACAATATGTGCCGCTGTCGGTCCTGGCAGGTATCCTGATTACTGTTGGCTGGGGAATTATCGACTTCAAAGGCTTTAAAGACCTGCCCAAGATACCGCGTGCCGATGCCGTGGTGCTCATAGTGGTCTTCCTGGTCACCGTTTTTGTGGACCTCCTCACAGCCGTTGGCATCGGTATGGTCATTGCCTGTGTGCTCTTTATGAAACGTGCCTCCGACCTGGTTGAGGGCGGCTACAGCAGTCAGGAACTCACCAATTTTGACAAAGAAAGTCCATGGGACGACGAGCATGGCATGCCTGATACCGTTGCCCGTAAGATTTATGTCCAGCGCCTGAACGGTCCTATTTTCTTTGGAACAATCAACAAGTTTAAAGAGGTTATGTCCACGGTGCCGGCTGACGCCAAGATTGTCATTATCCGCATGCGTCTGGTCAGCTTCATGGACCAGAGCGGACTGTACGCCATGGAAGAGGCTATCAAAGACATTCAAAGTCATGGTGCACAGGTGCTGATGACCATCATTCAGCCCCAGCCTCTGTATATGCTCACCAAGATGAATCTTATCCCCGACCTTGTCCCCGAAAACCACACATTTGCCACTTTCGAGGAATGCACTGATTATCTGAAAAAACAATTGAATTAATAACATAAAAAATATATATTATGGGTCGCGCATTTGAATACCGTAAAGCACGAAAACTGAAACGTTGGGGTCACATGGCCCGTACCTTCACCAAGATTGGCAAAGAAATTGAACTTGCCGTTATTGCCGGCGGTCCCGATCCGTCCAGCAACCTGCGCTTGCGCCTGCTTATGCAGACTGCCAAGAGCGAGTCCATGCCCAAAGATAACGTCGAACGCGCTATCAAGCGTGCCACCGAGAAGGACAAATCAGCCTACAAAGAAGTCGTATACGACGGCAAAGGTCCTCATGGTGTGGCTATCGTTGTGGAGACTGCCACCGACAATCCCACCCGCACTGTTGCCAACCTCCGCGCCGCTTTTGTTCGCGGTAAAGGCGAGCTGGGGACGATGGGAATGAACGACTTCCTCTTCGAACGCAAATGTTCTTTCGTTGTTGCATGGCAGGACGGCATCGACATGGATGAACTGGAATTGGAACTTATCGACTGTGACATCGACGAGGTTTTCCGTGACGAGGACGAAATCCTTATCTACGCCGACTTTGCCAACTATGGTCCCATATCCAAATTCCTCGAGGACAAGGGGCTTGAAATCAAGAGCTTTAAGTTCGAACGCATTCCAATTACTGTTCGCGAACTCTCTGACGAAGAGCAAGAGGATGTCAACGCCCTCATTGAGCGTCTGGAAAATGACGACGATGTTGTCAATGTGTTCCACAATATGGGCTGAATCCAATGAAACGCCTCATACTTGTTATGGCCTTCCTGCCGCTCTTCTGTCTTACGGCACTGGCCCAAAGTACATTGAACAATAGTGCCGACAATATAGTCGGCACTTATGCTGGCATGCAAGGCAGTGACCGCTTCCGAGCCAAAATAGTGAAACTCACTAATGGCACCTATCGTGCCCAGGTGGTTTGGCTGGAACACGACCGCGATGACAAAGGCAACAAAATTCTCGATACCAAGAACCCTGACAAGAAACTCCGCAATACACCAGCCGACCGTATTGTACTTTTCACTGGTCTCAAATACAATGCCAAAAAGCAACGTTGGGATGATACGAAAATCTATGATCCGCAGCGTGGTATACGGGCTAAACTTGTTGTGTGGTTTACCGCTGACGGCCGTCTGGCCCTCAAGGGCTCTCTATTGGGTATCTCAGAAACAGTATATTGGAACAAAATCCAATAATAACACCTGAATCAGGGCCGAAGTGTTATCATCTTCGGCCCTTTTCAATAAGCAAAAAGAATGCTTTTATAGTGGCAGTGTGCATGGCTGAATGCTATTATAGAAACGTCAGAAAAAGTGTCTACAATAAAAAATATATCTTGACAAATTGTTGATTGATAAATTATTGTGGTGTATTGGGAACGTCGTGGAAAAATTATTGAAAAAAATATGTGCGCTATTTGTCAATTTATTCGTATCTTTGCACCCGAATTCTGTAGTGTAAACAAAAAAGAAATATCTATATGAAAGGTAAAACTATCATCCAAATTGTCCTGGCCGTGGTTATCGTCGGCCTCGCTTACCTGGTCTACAACAGCATCCAGAAACCCATGCGGTTCGACAATGAGTACACCAAACGCCGTGACGCCTGTGCGGAAAAGCTGAAGAGCATTCGCAGCCTCGAGGAAGCCTACAAGCTGACCTACGGTAGTTACTGTGGCAACTTCGACACCCTCATCAATCGTCTTATGACTGAGGATAGCATGCGTGTTGTCAGCAAGGTGAACAACTATGACAAGATTCCCGCCGATGTGGACATCAACGAGATTCCCGAGAGCGAGGCTATCAAGAACGGCTGGACCACCCGCGTCGAGGTGCTTGTGAACCCCATCGCCAAGCTGCGTGAGGATGGCAAACTGCCCACCATTGATGCTGCCACTGGCAAGACCCGCCAGCTGACAGACGAAGAGATCCGCAACCTGCGCTATGTGCCCTATCCCAAGGGTGAGAAGAACGAGTTTGAACTTTATGCCACTAAGATTGAGAAGAGTGGCTTCATGGTTCCTGTGTTCCTCTGCCAGGTGCCTCACGAGGTGCTGCTGAGCGACATGGACGAGCAGCTCGTTGTCAACAAGATTGCTGAAATCCACGAAGTCAAAGAACGCTACGCTGGATGGAAGGTGGGTGACACCACTCAGGCAATCACTGATGGTAACTTTGAATAAATAACATTATGTATCGCTGCAAGACTCTCATTGTTACCGAGAAAGAGTTCTCTTCCAGCGAAAAAAGATTATCCATTTGCCTCAGGCCAAATGGATTTTCTTTTTCGGAAATGACACTCTCTGGTGTTTTGCTCACCTTTGGCGAGGCCGAAGGGGAGCATGCCTCCTCGATGACCGTCATAATGGCTGATGTAAAGGCATTTTTTGCCTCTATTGGTGTACGTCCGCTGGGCTATTCTTCCATGGAACTCGTTGTGTTGAGTGACCAGAGCGTATGGGTACCCGACGAGCTATATTCTCCATCGGCTCATCGTCAGTACTTGAAGGTTGTCGGTAGCGATGCGACCGCCATCATGGCAACTCCTTGCAAGGCTTTGACCTCGATGGCAGTGTATGCTGCCTCCGACACCGTTTCCACAGCCTTTAAGGTGGCGCTTCCCGGCCTTGCTGTCGTCAATCAACATGTCAAGTTAGCCTCTTTGGGTCTCGAACACCGTAGCCAAGAGCATCCTCTGCTGCTGGCGCACTGGCGTGAGCGGGTAATAGATTTTGCCGCTTTTCGAGACGGACGTTACATCTATGGCAACACGGTGTCCTTTGTGTCAGATAGCGAAGCTCAATTCCACACCGTCGAGGTTCTGAAAAGTTTCGGCTTGGAAAACACTGGCACGGAATTGTTGGTGTGCGGCGATGTGGGCCGTGAGCGTTTTGCATTAGTTCGCCCTTATTTTCCGCAAGCTTCCCTGTATACCGGCACTCATACTTCCTATCTCAATCCTGCATTCAAAACCCTTCACACATATCGCAATGCGCTGATACTATGAGAATCATTGCTGGAACTCTTAAAGGACGTCGCCTTAATCCCCCTGCCAATCTGCCTGTGCGTCCCACCACAGATATGGCGCGCGAGAGCCTTTTCAATATTTTAAATAATTATGTGGACTATGAGGATTGTACCGTCATGGACCTCTTCTCTGGTACCGGAGCTGTGGCTGTGGAATTCATTTCGCGCGGTGTAAAATCGGTGACTGCGATTGACATTAATAATGCGTGCACCGAATACATCAAAAGTGAAGCAGCACGCCTGGACATAAGAAACCTTCATGTGGTTCGAGCTGACGTTTTCGACCTCCTCAAGCGAGCCAACCGTAAGTTCGACATTGTTTTTGCGGACCCTCCGTATGCTTTAGGGGATTTGGTTATGCTGCCTGACCTCATATTTGAGCATCAGGTGCTTACAGAGGACGGAATCTTCATCCTTGAGCATCCGCGCGAATACAGTTTTGAAGAACATCCGCATTTTTGGCAACACCGTAACTATGGTAAGGTCAATTTCACCTTTTTTGCAATGAAACTGGACGAATAGAAATACACATAATATGAAAGCAGTAGTTAAAACCAACTTCAATTTTCCCAAACAAAAAAGCCTCTATGTGGGCAAGGTTCGCGATGTATATAACATCGATGACAAATATATGGCTATGGTTGTCAGCGACCGCATTTCGGCCTTTGATGTGGTGCTTCCCAAAGGTATACCCTACAAGGGGCAGGTCCTTAACCAGATAGCAGCCAAGTTCCTCGATGCTACCGCCGACATTCTTCCCAACTGGAAGCTCGCCACCCCCGACCCGATGGTCACCGTGGGTTTGAAATGTGAGGGATTCCGTGTGGAAATGATTGTCCGTGGCTATTTGGCCGGCAGCGCCTGGCGCGAGTACAAGGCCGGCGCCCGCACCCTGTGTGGTGTGCCGCTGCCCGAGGGCATGGTGGAGAACCAGAAGTTCCCCACGCCCATAGTCACCCCCACCACCAAGGCCGATGAGGGACACGACGAGAACATCAGCCGCGAGGAGATTATCCGCACGGGCCTCGTCAGCAAGGAGGACTACGACCAGTTGGAGCGCTACGCCCTGCAGCTCTTCGAGCGTGGCACCAAGATTGCCGCCGAAAAGGGTCTCATCCTTGTCGACACCAAGTACGAGTTCGGCAAACGCGATGGCAAGATCTACCTCATCGACGAAATCCATACCCCCGACAGCAGCCGCTACTTCTATGCTGACGGATACGAAGAGCGCTTGAAGAAGGGTGAGCATCAGCGCCAACTGAGCAAGGAGTTTGTGCGCGAGTGGCTGATGGACAACGGTTTCCAAGGCAAGGAAGGACAGAAGGTGCCCGAGATGACCGAGGAGATTGTCAACAGCATCAGCGACCGCTACATCGAGCTCTACGAGCACATCACCGGCGAGAAGTTCCAGAAAGCCGACGACTGCGCCGACGTGGCTGCCCGCATCGAAAAGAATGTGTCCGACTATCTGGCCAAGCTCTGATGGAGATAGAAAGGAAATACCTTGTACGTTCTCTTCCAAGCGATTTGGAATGTTATCCTCATTTAGAAATTGAACAAGGTTACCTATGTACATCGCCCACCCTACGTGTCCGCAGGATGGGCGATGCTTTTATTCTCACCGTCAAAGAAAAACAACACTCCGCCGACACCTCTGCCATTGTCAACCGCGAGGAGGAATTTGCACTTACAAAGGATAAGTATATGATGCTCCGCGCCAAATGTGAGGGAAACCTTGTCTGCAAAACTCGTTATCGTATAGACCTGCGTCGCAGCGAGGCCGACGGACTGTACACCACGCAGGTGGCCGAGCTTGACCTCTTCCATGGTGCGCACGAAGGTCTCCGTTTGGTCGAAGTGGAATTTCCCTCGGCCGAAGCCGCCAACGCCTTCGTGCCCCCGACATGGTTCGGCAACGACGTGAGCGGCGACCCGCACTATCGCAACAGCTGGTTGGCACACAATATCGGCAACTGAAAAGAAAAAACATTGCAATACCATAACATTATGAAAAAAATCATTCTCGCAATTGTGGCTTTCGTCATGTTGATTCCGTGCGTGGCCACAGCCCAGGATGCAGACAGCTCGGCTCACAATGTGCTACCGTCCATTGCTCCCACATACGACAGCATCTTCAGCATGGTGCAGGATAAGAAAAGCCGCTACTACTATCCAAAACTGGCCAAACGGTTCATGCGTGGCGACACAACGCTCGACCTGCAGGAGTTGCGCTGCCTGTACTATGGATACCCCGTGCAGGAGAACTTCAATCCATATTCACGAAGTGCAGAGTTAACGACTGTCAATGAAATCTTGAATCATGAGAATGTAAGCGTGTCCGACTTCAAGCGGGCATATAAGGTGGCAGAAAAAGGTCTGTCGAAGAAACCATCGGACCTGACGGCGGCATACTGGAAGGTTATTGCAGCATACTATGGCTTTGGCGAAGGAAGCAAAGAGCTGGAGCGGTCGCGCATTCAGTTCGACCAATTGCAGATTGCAACTGCGTCGACAGGCAGCGGCACAGCAGAAAGTCCTTTCTTCGTCACATCGGTAGGCCATTCCTACACCATAATGAACATTATGGGGGTACAGCCTCAAATGCAAATGCTGATATACGATACCGCACTTCACTTTATCTGCGATGCCTTCCCCGTGGTGGATGAGGACAACAACGAAGACACACTCTATTTTGAGGTAAGCCAGTGCATGAAATTCTGGTCCATGGACAAAGACGATGAGTCAGAAAAGCTGAAACAAAAATCGGTCAGAATAGATGCCGGTCAACACTTTATACTCCGTCCGCGTTCCATCAAGGGCAAAAACAGCAAGTTCGACATAGTGCTGATGGAGACCTATAGTAAACCATTGAGCATAGAATCACCCGACAGTCTCTTTGCTGAGCCAGGCGAACCGGGTACCATCGAAGGGTATTTCGGTCACAATGCCGACACCACCCAGACATTGCTCATCACCAAGAGCCGATGCGACAAAGCCTTCGACTTCGACAGCGAAATATACGATTACCATGCAATGCAGTGGCAACCCACCAGCAACCACGGAAACTGGCCTGAAGCGGTAGGCGTGGAGATATGGCCCGGTCGTATCTCGTTCATTGACATCAGCAACCTGCGCAGAAAAAAATAACCTATGAAACGCATACCGCATACCTTTACCATCGTCTTCGCGCTGATTGTGTTTGCCGCCGTGCTCACCTGGGTGGTGCCGGCGGGCGAGTTCGTGAGAGAGACGATAGACGTCAACGGCAGCAGCCGCGAGGTAGTGGTAAACAACTCGTTCCATTACACCGAGCGTTCACCACAGACGTGGCAAGTATTCTCCGCCCTGTTCAACGGCTTTGTCGACAAGGCCGACATTATCATCTTCATCCTGATTGTAGGTGGTGCCTTCTGGATATTGAACAATAGTCATGCCATTGATGTTGGTGTGATGTCGTTTCTTCGCAGCGTCAAGCGGTTGAGCCGCTATAAGTTGATAAAAAAGCTTGGCGTTAACAATATCATTATTACATTGGTGATGTTGCTTTTCAGCCTCTTCGGAGCGGTCTTCGGCATGAGCGAAGAGACGATAGCCTTTGTGGTGATATTCATTCCGTTGGCCATACAGATGGGCTACGATTCCATTGTGGGAGTATGTATGTGCTATGTGGCTGCGCATGTGGGCTTTGCTGGCGCCATGCTCAACCCCTTCACCATTGGCATCGCACAGGGTATTGCTGACCTGCCGTTGTTCTCCGGATTGGAATACAGGCTCTTCTGTTGGATTGTGCTGACTATTGTCGGCATTGCTTTTGTACTGTGGTATGCCCATAGAGTGAAGACCAATCCGGAAAGCAGTCCTGTGTACAAGCTGGACGACTATTGGCGTTCGCGCATGGAATCGTCGGAGGAGAGTAAACTCTCTGTTCGTCAGAAGCTAATACTCGTATTGTTCTTTGTCACCATCGTCGCCCTCGTTGTGGGTGTGCTGAAGTTCGGCTGGTACATCGAAGAAATATCGGCACTCTTTCTGGCCATGGGTATCTTGTCAGGTATTCTGGACCGCCAAGGGGCCGACGACATTGCCAAGCTGTTCCTTGCCGGTTGCAAGGACATCCTGTCGGCGGCGTTGGTGGTGGGGCTGGCCAGCGGCATCATCTTCATACTGAAGGACGGCTGCGTCATCGACACCATCCTCTACGGCCTGACACGGTCGCTGGCGCAGGTGGGCGATGTGGTCTCTCTGGGCGCCATGTATGTCTTCCAGACGTTGCTCAACGTCGTTATGCCCAGCGGCTCGGCCAAGGCGGCACTCACCATGCCCATCATGTCGCAGTTTGCCGACCTGATTGACGTTTCGCGACAGACCACCGTGCTGGCCTTCCAGTTCGGCGACGGCTTCACCAATATGCTGACGCCCACCAGCGGAGTGCTCATTGGTGTGCTCGGCATGGCCCGCATCCCCTATGGCACATGGCTCAAATGGGTGTGGAAGTTCATTCTCGCCCTCATCATTATTGGTTTCATCCTAATGCTTCCCACATTATGGTTAGATTTGCCCGGATTTTAGCGTTTTTCATGCTGGTGCCCATGGCGTTGCAGGCGCAAGACAGCACCTATGCGCGTCGCGTTATCCGCGACTTGGCGTCGCCCGAGATGTTTGGCCGTGGCATGCAGAATAGGGGAGACTCCATTGCCGCCGACTATGTCCGCAACGAGTTGAAGGCCATGGGTGTGAAACCTCTATGCAAGAACTATTACCAGTATTTCCGTTTCCCCAACACTACCACGCGGCCACCGATAGTGAAGGCTGGCTACCGCTCGCAGAATGTCTGCGGTATATTGCCTGGCGAAAGCGATTCGATGATAGTCTTCACCGCGCATTACGAGCACCTTGGCATGCATGGCGATACCATTTTCTTCGGTGCCCACGACAACGCCAGCGGCACCGCCGCCGTGCTTGACCTGGCCCGCATGATTGCCGGACAGGAACAGCGGCACTACACCTACGTCTTTCTCTTTTTCGGGGGAGAGGAATCAGGTCTCATTGGCAGTGGCTTCTTCGCCGACATGCCGCTCATCAAGATGAACAAAGTCAAGCTTCTGGTCAACATCGACCTCTTCTGCGGCGGTGACGAGGGTCTGATGGTGGTCAATGCCAACGACCGCGCGACGAAACCCTACGTCGACATGCTGGACCGTATCAACGAGGAGCGTGGCTACGCCGCCAAGATCGGCCGCCGCGACAACGCCCCCAACAGCGACCACTACTACCTCAGCCAGTTCTGCCCGGCCATCTTCATCTATACGCTTGGAGGCCCCTACGGCGGCTACCACAGCCCCACCGACACCTGCGAAGGCTGCGGCCTGGGCAACTACCCCCGTTTCCTCACCCTCATCCGCACATTCCTCGAGGCATTATGATTTAAATAATGCACTGAAAATGAAGTTTTTTTTCGGTATATCGTTTTTTTTTCGTACATTTGCATTTCCCTTAATGAAAGGGAGAAGGATTATATTGTTGAATATTAAGAATATAGAATAGAATGAGAAAATTAGCTGTTGTTGCTTTCGGAGGAAATGCTCTTCTGCGCAGTGGCCAAAAGGGCACTTATCGTGAGCAGATAGAGAATGTGGAGAACACTTGCGAGAGTCTGTGCGCTCTGCTGAAACGCAATTACAATGTGGTGATTGGACATGGAAACGGTCCTCAGGTTGGCAACGTGATGCTTCAGCACGAGGCTGGCAAACAGGCTGGTGTTCAGGCCATGCCGATGGATTTCTGTGTGGCTGAAACCCAAGGTTCCATAGCCTATCTTATTGAGATGGGCTTGCGCAACGTTATGGCTCGCAATGATATTCAGCGCGACGTGGTGACTCTGGTCACCCAGGTTGCCGTCAATGCCCTCGACCCCATGTTCCAGAATCCCACCAAGCCCGTCGGCCCCTACTACACCAAGGAGCAGGCCGACCAGCTGGCCGCCGAGACCGGCGCCAAATACAAGGAAGACCCCAAGGGCAACGGTTGGCGCAAGGTGGTGGCAAGCCCAAGACCTGTTCGCATCAATAATATCAAGATAGTGAAACAGTTGGCTACGGCAGGCAACATTGTGGTCACCGTTGGCGGCGGCGGCATTCCTGTGGTTGAGGAGAGCGACAATGTGCGTGGTGTCGAGGCTGTTATCGACAAAGACCTGGCCAGCGCCCTCTGCGCCGTGGAGATCGGTGCCGACGAGTTCTACATCCTCACCGATGTGCCCAAGGTCTACATCAACTTCCGCAAGGAGAACGAGCAGGCGCTGGACACCATCACCGTGGCACAGGCCAAGAAGTACCTCGAAGAGGGCCAGTTCGCCGAGGGCTCGATGGCTCCGAAAGTGCGCGCAGCCATCATGTTCGTCGAGCACGGCGGCAAGGAGTGCATCATCACCGAAGCCGGCCAGCTGGACAACCCCAACTGCGGAACCCGTATCGTTAAATAAGAATAAATTATTAACAATTTAAATACATTTGTAAAATGGGATTTAATCGTTCTACACCAAGTAATCCTTTTCTCATTGGAGTAAGTACCTGAATATCATACTCGGTAGCATTTACAAATTTTGGCAGTTTTTGTTTGATAAGCTGTAATGTGACTTGGATAATTTTATCTACATCATATCGTTTTAAAAAAAAGAAA
>CALGCG010000008.1 GCA_937884485.1 uncultured Bacteroidales bacterium | reverse complement strand
ATCGTTCTCATATAGTTCTTATATAGTTCCTATATACAGTATATAAGAACTATATGAGAACGATATAAGAAGTATATAGGAAGGGGCGAAGAGGGGGCGAACCGGATACGAACCGGATACCAGTTTCACGCGGGCAGGATGCCGGGGGAGACGGCATGTCCTTCTGCGGCGACACGGCCGAAGGGGAGACGCAGTCAGAAAAAAAATCCCCGCATGCAGGCATGCAGGGATTTTGTGGTTTGGAGCCGCGATGTCAATCGGCCTCGTAGATGAGGAGTTGTCCGTCGGACCAGAGGAAGAGCAGGGGGTCTTTGTCGTGCTTCTTGCTGATCCAGCATCCGCCGCTCTCGGCGTCGATGACAAGGTTGCAGTATTTGCGGTGGATCTTCTGCTCGGCGATGAGGTGGTCGTCCTTGTCGTAGACCTGCAGGTAGGTCTCGCCGCCGTCGCGGACGATGGCATACATGATGTCGCCGCTGATGCCGTAGGTGATCATGTCGACGTTGTAGGTATCCTGGACGTACTGGCGCACCACGACGACGTCGGTGACATGGTAGTCGTACCAGTAGCTGTTGCAGTAGTGCCAGAATCCGGGCCAGTACCAGGGGCGCAGGGGCAGGGGATCCCAGTAGACGGGGTGGCAGTGCACCACATAGCCGTGCCAGGGGTGGTAGAAGTAGGGGGCAGGGCGGATGGGACGGCTGCTGGGAGGCAGGGGGCCGGGGCGGCCGGGGCGGGCATAGCCGACGCTGCGGGAACCGGGGCGGCTGTTGGGGCGCACACCCGAGGGGGCGCTGCCGGGACGGGAGCCGCGGACGGCGGCACCGCTACGGGTGGCGTTGTTGCGCGTGGTGTTGCTGCGCGTGGCGGCACTGCGGGAAGAGGTGCCTCCGCGGGTGCCGACGCTGCTGCGGACGTCGGAGTGGCTGCCACGGGTGCGCACACTGCTGTTGTCAGAGGTGCTGCGCGAGGCGCTGCCGATACCCGTGCGGGTCATGGGCTCACGGTGGTCGCTGCGCGTGGCGGCGCTGCTGCCAGAGCGCGAACTCCTGTCGAACGTGCTGCGTACGGAGTTGGAGGAGCTGCGGCTCGGGGTGCCATAGGAGCGCGAGGAGCTGCTGCGGCTCGGGCTGCTGTAGGAACTGCGACTGCTGCTGGAGCTGCTGCGGCTCGGACTGCTGTAGGAACTGCGGCTGCTGCTGGAACCGCTGAAAGAGCTGCGGCTGGAGCTCGGGCTCGACGAACGGCTCACCGACGACGAACTGTGTCCGCCACCGCTGCGGCCGCCACCGCCGCCTCTCTGCGCCATAGCCGGGGTGAAACTCAGCGTCAGGGCTACCATTGCCAGGGCAATCAACTTTGTGGTCTTCATATTGTTACTCCTTTCTTTTAGGTTTTTTTTCTGCGTTTCTTTTCAAATGCAAAAGTACAACCTTTTTCCGAGGAAATTTCCCCCAATGCAAAATATTTTTCCCCCACCCCCCTTTTCCACCCCCCTCAAACACCCACCCGATATCTACCAAAGCTTTGGTGGGTCTTGGAGGGGGATGGAAGAGGGTGCGATTTTAAAAAAAAGAGGCGGGATTGAGTTTTTTTTCGTATCTTTGCCGATTGAAATGGGACGAATGCTACATAGTCTGTGTGTCTCCAGTGTGCTGATACTATTTGTGTTAAGCCACTGTGGGGTGATGATGGAGACCTGTTCTTGCACAGGCCGGACGTCTGTAGTGTTGCCCCTGCCGGACGATTGCTGCCCCTCGGAGAGCGGCTGCATGGACATCTCCGTCCATCAATTCAGCGGCAACTACCTGATTGCCGACACCCACATTGTGATGCCGCAAGGGGCCGTGCCCGTTGCCAATCCTGTGATGGCGGCTCCGCAAACCTTCCGCTGCCCGATGACGCAGATGCCACCCCACAGCAGTCCTCCCGGCAGAAAACCCGTCTCCTGCGTATTGCGCGTCTGATTCCAGGCTTCCTTTTGTCGAGGCCCGGCCGTCGGTGCCTCAAGGATGATATTGGTTTCACATAAACAAGCGCAATAATACAAATGAAAAAAAATATAATATTATTTCTGTTTGCTGCTACCGGCATGGTCCAAGCGCAGCAAATCGACACCATGACCCGCAGCCACACACTGGAGGCGGTTTCGGTGGGAGCCACACGGGCGGAGGGAGTGTCGCGCATGGGCGGCGCCGTGGGCGGAATCGAAATTGGGCAGGGCGAGCTGTTCCGCGCCGCCTGCTGCAACCTCGGCGAGAGTTTTGTAGCCAACCCGTCGGTGGACGTCAACTACAACGATGCCGCCGTGGGCGCACGCCAAATCAAGCTGTTGGGCCTCAGTGGCCAGTATGTGCAGATGCTCGTCGAGGGGCTGCCCATGGCCGGGGGTGCCGCGCAGCCCTACCTGCTGGGCTATGTGCCCGGAGCGTGGATGAAGAGCATCGCCGTGAGCAAGGGCACCTCGAGCGTCAAGCAGGGGTTCCAGAGCCTCACGGGGCAGATCAACGTCGAGTACCTCAAGCCCGAGGACGAGCAGGGCCTGTCGCTGAACCTCTACGGCGACAGCCGCCTGAAGGCCGAGGGCAACCTGGTGGCCAACCTGCACCTGAACCATCACCTCAGCACCGAGCTGCTGGCGCACTACGAGCAGGACTTCGCCCACCACGATGCCGACGGCGACGGCTGGCACGACGCCCCGTCCGTGCGCCAGCTGAACCTACAGAACCGATGGAAATACGTCAACGGACGCTACATTATGCATGCCGGCGTGGGGCTGGTGGACGAGAGCCGCGAGGGCGGCCAGCTCCTTTCGGCCGCCGACGTGCCCTACCGCGCCCTGGTGGACAGCCGCCGCTACGAGGCCTACATGAAGCATGCTTTCCTGCTCGACCACGAGCACAACACAAACCTGGCCCTCATGGCCACCCTCTCCCACCACAACCTCGACGGCGCCTTCGGCAACACCGACCACCCCGAGGATGCCTCGCGGCCCTCGCAGCGCTACGTCAACAAGCACACCGCCCTGACGTCGCAGCTGATACTGGAGCACGACTTCGACGACATACACAGCCTCTCGGCTGGCCTCAGCCTCAACGCCGACAAGACAGAAGAGACGCTTTCCTCCTTCCTCCTGGCCCTCCCGACAGAGGAAATCACCCCCGGAGCCTACGTGCAGTATACCTTCAAGCCCACCTACCACTTCACCGCCATGGCGGGCCTGCGCGCCGACCGCAGCAGCCTCTTCGGCACCTTCGCCACGCCGCGGCTGCACTTGAAATGGATGGTGAACGACTGGGTGACCTTCCGCGGCTCCGTGGGCAAGGGCTACCGCACCACCTACCCCCTGGCCGAGCACCACTACCTCATCACCTCGGGGCGCACGCTGAACACCGCCTCCGACCCCATACAGGAGCAGGCGTGGAACAGCGGCCTCAGCGGTGCCTTCACCATTCCCGCCGGCGACCGCAATGTGCTGGTCAACGCCGAGTTCTACCACACCGAGTTCCAGCACCAGGCCGTGGTGGACTACGACAGCGACCCCTCGCGCATCACCATCGCCGACCTCGACGGCCGTTCCTTCTCCTCCACGCTGCAGGTCGACGCCAGTTGCGACATCGTCGAGGAGCTGAACGTCCTGGCGGCCTTCCGATACAACTACGTGCGCTGCACCTATGGCGTCGAGCTGATGGAGAAACCCCTCCAGAGCCGCTACAAGGGCCTCCTGACGCTCAGTTGGAAGCCCATGATGTCCCTGTGGCAGGTGGACCTCACGCTACAGCTCAATGGCCCCGGAAGGGTGCCGGAATACGTCGGCGCCGACGGCACGCTGGTGGCAAGCCACGATTTCCCTGCCTATCCGCAGCTGAACCTGCAGGTAACGCGCGAGTTCCGCCACTTCTCCCTTTACGTCGGCGGCGAGAACCTGACAAACTACCGCCAGCCCGACCCCGTCATCGGTGCCGCCAACCCCTGGTCCTCCGCCTTCGACCCGACGCTGGTCTGGGGCCCCGTGCACGGCATCATGGCATACGCCGGACTGCGAATGAATATTGGTAAACTATAAAAAAGAAAGATATGAAACAGACACTTTTAATCCTGTTGTCCAGCCTGCTGCTGATGCTCGGCGGCAAGGAGCTGCGGGTGCTGGTGATGACGCCCACGCCGCAGATGCACTGCGAGAAGTGCGAAAACAAAATCAAGAAGAACCTGCGTTTCGAGAAGGGCATTGTCAAGATCGAGACCAGCGTCGAGGAGCAGACCGTCACGGTGACCTACGACGGCCGTAAAACCACCAAGGAGAACATCCAGGCGGCCATGAAGAAGATTGGCTACGACACCAAGGTGGTCAGCGACAATCCGAAGGACAAAGACAAAAAGAAAGAGAAGCCCAAAAGCGAGAAGAAGTGAGGAAACGAAAAAAGAGCGGACCGACGGTGATGTCGGTCCGCTCTTTTTTTGGAGTGTATACGGTCAGCCTACCTGGCAACCGGGGGTGACGATGTCGCTGGGGGTGAGGAGCACCAGACGGCCGTCCTTGTCCTCGGCGCTGAGGATCATGCCCTGGCTCTCGACGCCTTTGAGCTTGCGCGGAGGGAAGTTGGCGATGAAGCACACCTGCTTGCCAACCAGTTTCTCGGGCTCGGGGTAGAACTTGGCGATGCCGCTGACGATGGTGCGTGTGCCCATGCCGTCCTCGAGCTTGAACTGGAGGAGTTTGTCGGCCTTAGGCACCTTGGTGCACTCGAGGATGGTGCCCACGCGGATGTCCATGCGGCCGAAGTCGTCGATGGTGACGGCGGACTTGACCTCGGCGGGTTTCCAGGCGTTGAGCTCGTTCTGGGCCTTGGTGGCCTGCAGCTTGTCGACCTGGGCCTGGATGGTTTCGTCGCCGATTTGCTCGAAGAGCAGCTCGGGCTGGTCAATCTGGTGGCCTTCCTGCAGCAGGTCGGCACGTCCGGCATCCTTCCATCCCATGGCGGGGAGGTTCATGATGCGGTGCATCTTGTCGGCCGTGAAGGGCAGGAAGGGGGCGCAGAGGATGGCCAGGTTGGCGCAAATCTGCAGCGAGAGGTTCATCACCGTGGCGGTGAGCTCGGGGTCGGTCTTGACGAGTTTCCACGGCTCGCGGTCGGTGAGGTACTTATTGCCCAGGCGGGCCAGGTTCATCATCTCGGCGAGGGCCTCGCGGAAGCGGTAGGTCTCGATGCTGCGGCCGATGCGCTCGGGGAAGGTGGCAAGCTCCTTGACCACCTCTTCCTCCTGGGCCGACAGTTTGCCCATGGCGGGCACCTTGCCGCCGTAGAACTTGTGCGTCAGCACGAGGGTGCGGTTGACGAAGTTGCCGAGGATGGCCACCAGCTCGGAGTTGTTCTTGAGTTGGAAGTCCTTCCAGGTAAAGTCGTTATCCTTGGTCTCCGGGGCGTTGGAGCAGAGGGTGTAGCGGAGCACGTCCTGCTTGCCGGGGAAGTCCTTCAGGTACTCGTGCAGCCAGACGGCCCAGTTGCGCGAGGTGCTGATTTTGTCGCCCTCGAGGTTGAGGAACTCGTTGGCGGGCACGTTGGCGGGCAGGATGTAGGAGCCGTCGGCGTGGAGCATGGAGGGGAAGATGATGCAATGGAAGACGATGTTGTCCTTGCCGATGAAGTGCACAAGCTTGGTGTCCTTGTCTTTCCACCATTTCTCCCAATCGTCGCCCTTGAGCTGCTTGGTGAAGGAGATGTAGCCGATGGGGGCGTCGAACCATACGTAGAGCACTTTGCCGTCGGCACCTTCGACGGGCACCTTGACGCCCCAGTCGAGGTCGCGTGTGACGGCGCGGGGCTGCAATCCGGCGTCGATCCACGACTTGCACTGGCCGTAGACGTTGGTCTTCCAGTCGCCCTTATGGCCTTCAAGTATCCACTCGCGCAGCCAGGGTTCATCCTGGTCCAGGGGGAGGAACCAATGCTTGGTGTCCTTCAGCACGGGCTTGGAGCCGCTGAGGGCGCTCTTGGGGTTGATGAGGTCGGTGGCGTTGAGGCTGGTGCCGCAGGCTTCGCACTGGTCGCCGTAGGCGTGCTCGTTGCCGCAATGGGGGCAGGTGCCGGTAATGTAGCGGTCGGCCAGGAACTGCTGGGCCTCTTCGTCGTAGTATTGCTTCGACACCTTCTCGACGAACTTGCCCTCTTCGTAGAGTTTCTTGAAGTAGGCGGCGGCGGTCTCGTGGTGCTCCTTGCTGGAGGTACGGCTGTAGATGTCGAACGAGATGCCCAGTTCGGCGAAGCTGTCTTTGATAATCTTGTGGTAGCGGTCGACGATGTCCTGCGGCGTGACGCCCTCCTTGCGGGCCTTGATGGTGATGGGCACGCCGTGCTCGTCGCTGCCGCCGATGAACATCACATCCTCGCCCTGGGCGCGGAGGTAGCGCACATAGACGTCGGCGGGCACGTAGACGCCGGCCAGGTGGCCGATGTGCACGGGACCGTTGGCGTAGGGCAGCGCCGAGGTGACGGTGTAGCGGCGGTATTGTTTGTCTTTGTCTGTGTAAACCATTCTGATTGTGTTAATGTGTTAATTCGTTAATGTGTTAGTGGCTTGCGCAAGCATCACTCACGCATTTACACAATTACACATTTACGCATTCTCCTCTTTCTTCTCTTCCTCGTCGAGGGTTATTTTCCCGGCGTTGAGAAGGATGTTGTACCAAGCGAAGAGCTTCTTGGCGTCGGAGGCGTGGACGCGGTCGCGGTCGTAGTCGGGCAGAACAGCCTCGAGGAGGGCGAAGAGCTCCTTGCCGTCGGCCTTCTTGGGGTCGAAAGCGGTGGCCTTGCCGTCGAGGTGCTTGAAGATGGCCTGCATGACGTCCTCCAGGGGGCGCTCATCGGTGTCGGTGAAAATACGGATCTCGCCCAGCGAGCTGATGCGGTCGTTCTTGAAGACGGGGTACTTCTGACCCGTGACGAGGTTTTTAACAATGGCACCGCCTTTGGTCTGCGACACCAGTTCGCTCAGGTCCGGCTTGCCGGAAATCACTAAGATGCTTGTCAAATCCATTCTAGTATCTTTTATTTAGTTTGTTTGTCCCCAAAAACGCGCTTTTGCGATTAATATTTTTCGGGAGGTTGTTAAATCTTCTTAATATGGTATTGGCGGAGGCCCTCGATGGGGTCGGCCACCACCCCCTTGATTTCAAGGCCGTGGTTCTTGGCGACAGGCTCAATGAGTGTTTTGATGCGCGCAGCAAACCCTCCAACAAGATAAAGCACCATGCAATGGGAAATCTTTAACAGATGATCCAACTGATAGTTATACCACTCTTCAAGACTGAAAAGTATCTCCGACGAGCAGTAGTCATCGTTAATATGTTCTACGGCAAACCTCGCCAGCGACGCCAGGAATCGGTTGGCGTTGGGCTGATGGTAGACAGCGTCAAGAAATTCCTCCCTCGTCATAGGATAAGCATCATGGAATCTGGAAGATATATTCCTTGGCATACACCCCGACAGGTAGTCCTGCAGCAGGCGACGGCCTACATGGTTGGCTGACCCCTCATCGCCCAGAATGTATCCCGTGCTGGGCGCCTGATAGGCAATCTGGTGGCCGTCATAGTAACAGGCGTTGCTGCCCGTGCCGAGGATGCCCACCAGGGCAGGCTGGTTGCCAGCGGTGGCGCGGCAGGCGGCGAGCATGTCGGTCTCGACATGTACATCGCTTGTTCCAAAGGCTTTAGCGAGCCACGAGGCCACTTTATTGCGTTGGGCGGGAAGACCGCAGCCGGCACCAAAGAAGTGGATTGAGAATTGAAAATTGAGAATTGAAAAATGCTGGCGCACGGCGGCACAGGCGGCCATGAACTGCTCCTCGCTGGTGAAGTGGGGGTTCAGACCCTCGGTAACAATCATGTTACCAGACTCCACCTCCATCCACGTGGTCTTGGTGCTACCGCTGTCGGCTATCAAGATCATACGATGCCGATAATCTCGTTGATATCGTTGATTCCATGGTTCTTGCACCAAGCCTCCATGCCGTCGATAATCTTGACGGTGACGGCGGGGTCGATGAAGTTGGCGGTGCCCACCTCGATGGCCGTGGCGCCGGCCATAAGGAACTCGATGGCGTCCTCGGCGGTGCAGATGCCGCCCAGGCCCACCACGGGAATCTTCACGGCATGAGCCACTTGCCACACCATACGCACGGCCACGGGCTTCACGGCGGGGCCACTCAGGCCGCCCGTGATATTGGCCATGCAGGGGCGACGGCGCTCGATGTCGATGGCCATGCCCAACAGGGTGTTGATGAGGCTCACGCTGTCGGCACCCGCTCCCTCGACGGCTTTGGCTATCTCGGCGATGTTGGTGACATTGGGCGAAAGCTTTACTATCAGCGTCTTATGGTACACCTTGCGTACCGCCTCCACCACCTCGGCAGCCATCTCCGGCTGGGTGCCGAAGCCCATGCCGCCGTGCTTGACGTTGGGACACGAGATGTTCAGCTCGATGGCGGGAATCTTCTCCAGCGCGTCGATCTGCTCGGCCACGGAGCAGTATTCCTCGATGGAGGAGCCGCTGACGTTGACGATGATATTGGTGTCTAAATGCTTGATTCTATGATATACTTCGGAGCAGAACTTCTCCACGCCGCCGTTCTGCAGGCCCACGCTGTTGAGCATGCCCGAGGGGGTCTCCACCATGCGGGGATAGGGGTTGCCCTCGCGATGGGTGCCCGTGGTGCCTTTGACCACGAATCCTCCCAGGCGGTTGAGGTCGATGAAGTCGGCGAACTCCTCGCCGTAGCCGAAGGTGCCGCTGGCGGTCATCACCGGGTTCTTCAGCTTGAGATTGTGTATCTTGACTGCTAACATATTCTTTTCTTTTTTACCGGCGAATGTCTCGAATTATACGAAGCTATGCAACTCAATTTCCGGCTAATTACTCGAATGCTGCCGCAATACAACCGGCTGCGCAGGCATTAGAGTAATTCGTAAATCATTGTTCTGCGTAGCTTCGTATCATTAGTGCAATTCGCCGTTCTGTCATACATTCATCCATTTGTTCATCTTGGCCGTGTCGAACACCGGACCGTCCTTGCAGACGCAGCGGTGCCCCTGGTCGGTGTCGGTCACGCAGCAGAGGCAGGCGCCGACGCCGCAGGCCATCATGTTCTCCAGGCTCACCTCGCATCGCAGACCCCGCTCGGCGGCGCTGCGGGCCACGGCCTTCATCATCGGCGTGGGACCGCAGGTGTAGACCATGTCATAGCTTTCGGCAAAGGCGGGATGCTGGGTGACAAGGCCTTTGTGGCCCAGCGAACCGTCGTCGGTGGCGATGCAGAGGCGACCGAAGGGTTCGAAAGCATCGCGCACGGGGATAAGGTTCTCGTTGCGGCCACCGAGGATGATGGTGCAGTCCACACCCCTTGCTTTCAGCACCTTGGCGAGGTGGAGCAACGGGGCTGTGCCGGCGCCGCCACCCACAAGGACAGCACGGCTGCCGGCGGCAAGGTCGGTGCTGAAACCATGGCCCAAGGGGTAGACCACATTGAGCCTCTCACCCTCCTTCAGCTGGGCCAGACGACGGGTGCCGTTGCCGACAATCTGCACCAGAAGTGTCATGGTACCAGCCTTTTCGTCCACATCGTGTACCGAAATGGGGCGGCGCAGCATCACCTTGGGTTCTCCCTCCACCTGCACTTCCACAAACTGGCCGGGCGCCACAGGCTGCATGACGCCACCATGCCCCAGCACAAGCATGAAATAACTCTCGCCCAGCTGATGCCGATGAAGAATCTTGAAATCGTGTATCTCTTTCATCAGAAACATTTTTTTCTGTTTATAACGTAGTCTGGAGATAATTATTGTACCGCATGACCTTTTTTAACGGCGGATGTCTCGAATTACTCGAAGGTATGCAGGTTGCTCCGTGTTTGTAGGGCGTTGGCTGGGTAAAAAAAAACTGTCGCCCTGCTTAGGGAGCAGGGCGACAGCGTTTGTTGTCAGGTTGTTACTGTAGAATAAGTTTGCGGATTGCCGTAGTGGTTCCATCCGTCAGGCGGAGGAAGTAGGTGCCGCGCGGGAGCATACTGATGTCGAGGATGATTGCCTGACTGTTTGATTGTTGGATCGTCTGAGTGGATACCACACGGCCGTTGAGGTCGAGGAGGATTGTGGTTTCCGCATTCCATCCTTCGCATTCCACCCTGACAGTGGTGGTGGCGGGGTTGGGATAGATGTTGACACGTCGATTGTTGCCTTCGGGAGCGTCGTTGATGCCTACGCTGTCGCCAACCCACTGACAAAGAAGGGTGAAGGTGGTGTCGGAGGTAACGACCACCTGACGCGGATTGTCGGCATTGCCATCGTTCCAGCCGAGAATCTCCCAGTAGCCACCAGCGGAGGCGGTGTCGAGGAGGTGATAGCCAATTTCGATGGTGTCGCCGTGGATGTAGGTGCCGGAGCCGTAAGTCTGGCAGGCGCCATCGTTGCTGGCACCGACGGTGACGATGTGCCAGAGGGTGTCGGGGGCGAAGAACGCCGTGAAGGAGGTGTCGAAGTCCACCTTGACGGTACGGGTCGATGCAGTGATACCATCGCTCCAGGTCACAAAGTGGTACCCTTCGTTGGCTGTAGCCGTGATGGTGACATTGGTGCCCTCCTCATAGGTGCCGGCGCCGCTGACGGTGCCCATCGTGGTGTCGTTGACAGCGAGGCTGAGGCTATAGGTCGGCACGGGGTTGACTTCGACATAGAGCGAGTCGAAAATGCCGGTGCGGTTGCTTCCGAAGCGGACGGCGAAAGCCCACACGTTGGGCAGCGCCAGGGTGTCGGTGTTGAACTGGTACCACTGCAGGCCGTGGTTGTTGTGCGTCACGGTGAGGCAGGGAATGAAGGTGGCGGTGTCGCTGACGTTGGTCATCACGCCCACGGCGACGGGGCCCGTCCATCCCGTCTGCCCTTTGAAACGCACGGTGGCGCCGCCGGGGCCTACGTTCATCAGGGGCGACACGGCGAAGTTGCCCACCGTGCTGTCGGCATAGTCGGAGGTGTTAAGCTGCATGCAGGTATAGTAGCCGTCGCTGTAGATGCCATAGGCGGTGGCTGTGTGGTCGTAGAAGAGTGACGTCCAGCAGTCGGGCAGGCCAGGCTCCTCGTCGTAGATGGCGGCATAGTCGAAGTCCTCGAACACCGGCAGGCTCAGGGCTGTGCAGGCCGTGCGGAAGGTGCAGGCTATGGCCTCGGCGGTGTCGCCCGCGGTGCATATCTCGCGCACCGTGGCGGTGTACTGCGAGTCAGCCGCAAGGCCCGTGAGGACGTAGTTAGTGCCACTGGCGATGCCTTGCAGCGTGCCGTCCAAGTAGACGGCGAAGCTGTGGGAGGCATCTTCCGGCATCCACTGCACGGTGGCTTCGCTGTCGGTCAGGCCGACGATGCGAACGTCGTGCACCGGCAGGCAACCGCTGAAGAGGTCGATGCTGACACTCTCCACATCGGCGATGGCCCCCAGCACGCGGATGATGATGTTGCGGGCTGTGCCGTTATAGTGGCTGAAGTGGACGGTATGCTCCTCGACCACTTGCCGCTCGTTGAAGTCCACCGTATCGACCCACACAATACCGCTACCGTCGGCATTGCAGGCGCCCACGGCCAGGCTGGCGGAGTAGTTGGAATAGTAGCTGTCATTGTTGGGGTTCTGTGCGCGTATGGTCACCTTGACGTCGCTGAGACTGCCGCCTATCACGGGCGAGACGATGCTGTCGCGTGGGTAGTAGTTAGGCAGGCCGTATAGGCGTATGCCGCTAAAGCTGTTGCCATAGTAGCCGCCCTCGATCCAGCAGGGCTGGGTGCCGAGGGTGAAGTCGGCGTGGTAGGGCAGCTGGACGGTGTCGCACGCGGTGTGGCTGGTGAGGATATAGCTGTGCAGGGTGTCGCCCGAGCAGAGCGAGGCCACGCGCAGTTGGTAGACCGTGGCGGGTGCCAGGCCGACGAGGGTGTAGGTGGTGGCGCCGGTGGTGTCGGCGACGGTCCAGGGGTCGCTGGCATCGCTGCGGTATTCCACCTGCCAGAGGTCCTCGATGCCGCGCTCGGTCCAGGCCAGCGTGATGCTGCTGACGCCGGTGGAGGTTACCATTGGTTCGGGACTCAGGCATTGGCCGTAGTTGCAGCCGCCCAGCAACCGGATGTCGGGAATCCAGGAGTGGGTGTAGGCGGTGAAGTTGAGCGTGTAGGGGTCGGGGATAGGTTCGGACTGATAGACCTTCGAGTAGTAGAGGTAGGCCTCGCCGGTCTGCGGTGCGTGCATGCCGGTGCCGGGGTTGTGGGGGGCGTCGATGCCGCTGACGTCGACCATGGTGACGATGAGGTTGCTCGTGCCGTCATAGACGAAGGGGGTGTCGAACATGATGCTGCTCCAGCCGGTGTCGGCAATGGAGTAAGGGTAGTTGTCGGCCACCTGCGTGAGGCTGTCGGCACTGACGGGGCTAGCGAGGGTAGTGGCCGTAGTGTGGCCGAGGTAGATGTCCGTGGCACGCGTGTAGGTGGAGGTCTGTCCGCTCACGCGGAAGGCTATACCATAGAGGGTGTCGACGCTGCCCACGGCGGTGGCGGGATAGAGCATCTGGTTGTAGTTGTATGAACTGTAGCCGTTGATGAAGCGGTAATTTTCGCTGCGGGTTCCGCGGATCTGATAGCACACGCTGGCAGCCATCTGTACCGTGTCCATGTTGCTGCCACTAATGGCGGTGCCACAGAGGGTCTGCACGCCGACGGCGTAGCGGTGGTAGGCCGTTCCGGCATAGAGCGCGGTGGTGACGCCCAGCACCGTGTCGATGCGCACGCTGCCGTTCTCAAGGTCGGTCAGGGTGACCACGGCGCCGGTGGCGGCGCTGTAGCCCGTGGTGTCGTGCTGCCAACCCACCACAATGTTGTTGCCATCCACCTCGACGCTGGCGCTCAGCACCGGGGCGCAGAGCAGCGGCGTGTGGAACGAGGCATGGGCATAGTGGCCGGTGTCGCTGCCCATGATGGCGGCCACGCCGACGGTGTAGTCCGTACCTTCGGCCAGGCCGCAGAAGGTGACGATGGTGTCGCTGACGACGGTGTCGCCCAGGCCCGCGAGGCCGACCACGTAGGCCGTGGCGCTGTCGGTCGCCGCCCAGCGGAGGCTGACGCACTGCGGCGTGACGGCGATCACGGTCAGTTGCTGCGGCGCATCGTTGGTGTAGACCTCTATGTTGTCGATGGCCACGCCCCAGAAGGCATTGTAGTTGTCAGTCCACTGCAGGGCCATGCGGACGCTGGTGTCGGTTACGGTGCTGAAGCTGACGGTGTCGCGACAGTAGCTGCCCACCTGCGGGGTCAGGGTGTCGACAGGGTGGAAAGTGTCGAGCGCTTCGTCGTAGTAGCCTACCGTGAGGGTGCCGTGCGTGGCGTTCTCGTGGCGGTGGTCGAGGACCAGCGCCAGGCTGCCCAACCCGCCCGCGAAGCGGGGCAGCAGCGCGGTGGAAGTGTGGCCGGAGGCGGAGCTTGAGGTGCCGTTGGACACCATCAAGAGGGCGTGATCCGGAATATCAGAGATGTAGTTGTAGCTGCCGGTGGTGATCACGTGGGGCGCCAAGTAGGTGAAGGCGCTGTTGATGAAGCTCTCCCAGCAATCGGGCAGGTTGCCTGCCACGTTGTAGGCCGCCGGGGCGACCGCCTCGAAGTCCTCGGTATAGGGCAGCGTGATGTTGCCGCAGTCGACCACATAGATGTACGCCACGGCGGTGTCGGCACCGTAGGCGTTGCTGACGATGAGGGTGACGGTATCGGTGCCACCAGCGGTATAGTTAAGAGTTAAGAGTGAGGAGTTAAGAGTTATTGTAGTGTCCAGCAAAGAGCTGTGCCAGTTGAATACCAGGCCATTCTGCAAGCAGTCGTTGAGGGTGGCGCTGAGGTGGACGCTGTCGCCCACAACGACTTGTGCGGGTGCCTCCACGCGTACCACAGGCAGCGTGTCGCGAGTGATGACCTCGATGTTGTCGATGACCACAGCGTACCACGAGCTACCATGGTACCAGCGCAGCACCATCGCGGCATCGGGCACCGTGGCGGCAGCGAAGCTTACCGTGTCGCGACGGTAGCTGCCGTTATGAGCGGGCATGGTCTTGACGGTGGTGAAAACATTGTTTGCGTTATAGTAGCCCACCGTGAGGGTGCCATAACTGGAACTCTCGAAGCGGTAGTCGAAGGCCAGCGAGAGGTTCTGGAGGCTGTCGGCCATGCGCGGCAGCGACACCTCGGCGGTGTTGCCGTAGCCTGTCGAGCTACCCGCCACCAAGAAGAGGGCGTTGTCGGGGATGTCACTGATGTACTGGTAGCCGCCGGTGGTGATGACATGGGGGCCGTAGGCGGCATTGCTGCCGTTCCAGCCGAGGTTCCAGCAGGCGGGCAGCTCACCCAGCGTGTCCGAGGCCGTCGGAGCCACACCCTCGAAGTCCTCGGTGTAGGGGATTGCACGGGCACTGCAGTCGACCACCTCAAACACTGTCACGGCGGTGTCGGCGCCGTAGGCGTTGGACGCAATCACCGTGAGCGTGTCGGTACCCTCCGCCTCGTACATCAGCGCAAGCGTCGGGAGAAGTGTTGCGACGGTAGTGTCCAGCAACGTGGAGTGCCACGTGAAGGCGCGACCGTTAGCGGAGCAATCGTTGATCAATGCTGCAAACTCCGCCGCCACGCCGACTTCCACCCTCGCGGGAATTGTCAGCGCCACCTCGGGCAGCGGATGGCTGCCCACGGCGACCACTGCGCTACTGGTGCCCGAACCGAAGACATTCGACTTGACGACTGTCACCGTATCGTTACCTTCAGCGGTGTAAACCAAACGGAAAGCGGCTTGTGAAGACTGGAGCACGATTGTTGTGTCGAGCAAGGTGGAATGCCACGTGTAGGTCTGTCCGGTAACGACGCTGCGGTTATCCACCACAGTGTATTCCGTGGTGTCGCCCACAAAGGCGGCCCCATGGGCGATGTGGCTGATGGAGGGGAGGCTGTCGATGACGGAACTGATGCAGACCGTGGCCGTATCGCTGCCATAGGCATTAGTGGCCACGAGGGTGACGGTGTCCATGCCGCCAGTCATTCCGTAGGTCAACCGCCACTGCCCACCAACTGCGGTGTCCACCCACGTCGAATCCAGCAACGAAGAATGCCAAGTGTAGACGAGGTTCGAGTCGCTGCCCTCCGTGAGGGTAGCGGTGAAGGTGGCGGTGTCGCCATGATAGACCGTCTCGTTGTCGGCCGCCAGTAAGAGCCTGGGATTTGTCGTCTCCCGCACCTCCACTTTGTCTATTATCAGGGCTGTGACGCGCCGCACCAGAGGCTGGTTGCGGAAGGCGATGAATATCGTCTGGCCTGCATAAGGGGTCAGGCTGACGCTGCGCTGGGCCATGTAGATCTGGTTCGGCAGCGGCAGGGTGTCGTGATACAGTTCCTCGTAGGCAGTGGTATCCGTGCAGTCGGCAGCGGTGCTCACCATCACGCGATAGTTGTTCGTCAGGTTGTTGCCCGACGAGATGCCCACCTGCCAGAAGAGTCGCACCGCCAGCGCCGTGTCTGCGGGGAGGGTGACAGCCCGCGAAACCATCCAGGCATCCGCCGGCGTGGTCGACGACTCCGAGATGTTGCATGACGAAGAGGCATCGTAATCTTTAATGTAGTACGGGGCACTGTAACGTTGGCCTCTCTGCCAACGGTTGTTGGTGGAGTTGTACGTTTGGTACCAACATAAGAGGTCGTCATCGAAATCCTCTCTCCACGGCAGGGCCGTCACCGGGCGGCAATCCATCACCTGGACGGTGCGCACTATCGTGTCGCTGCCGTAGGCGTTGGCGGCCACCACCGTGATGGTGTCCGTCCCGCCGATGGTGTAGGTCACGTTGAAGCCATGGGAACCATTCGCTCCGGTGTCCACCCACGTGGTGTCCATCAGGCTCGAATGCCAGGTGTAGGTCAACCCCTCGCCGACACCGCGCAGCAGCTCCACGCTGCAGGCGATGGTGCTGTCGGTGCGGCTGATGGCGGGCACAACTATGTTGCCCAGGGCGGGGAGGGTGTCGTAGTCCACCTTCACCCGTCTGACGAAAGCCTGCGTGCCGGCTGTCTTGAAGAAGCCGAAGCGCACCGTTTGCCCAGCATAGGCTGCGAGACCTGCCGTGCGCCAAAAGATTTCAAGGCGGCTGCTGTTGGGCACCGTGAGCAGCGTGTCGGTGTAGCTGGCCGTGTCGGTCGATGCCGTGGGGCTCACACGCACCATCAGCGGCCCGCCGGCCTCGGCCCACAGGCTGAGGTGCTCCACCCCCGTGGCGGGGATGGTCACAGGCTGCGTGAGCATGTACTTGCCCGTGTTGTTGGGATACATGACGTTGTCGTGGCTGATACGGTCTCCGTTCTCGTTATATGCTAAGGTGCTGCTGGCGCGCTGCCACCCGTCGATGGTCCAGCAGGCGTAGCTGCCCGCGAAGTCGTTGCTCCAGGGCAGCGCCGTCACCGTGCGGCAGTCGGCCACCTCGACCACGGCCGTCGCCGTGTCGCTCCCGTAGGCGTTGGAAAGCACCACCGTGACCGTGTCGATGCCCGCGGCGGGATACACCACAGACACCTCGGAAACCATCGAATCTGTAGTCACTATAGTGCTGTCCAGCAGGCTCGAATGCCAGGTGAACACCACATTGCTGTCCACACCGGTAAACATGCGGGCCGTGTAGAACGTGGTGTCGCCCACGAAGGCCACCGACGGCACCTCCCGCAACAGCTGCGGCTCCTGCTGCCGGTAGAGCGACACATTGTCGACATAGGCGCTTCCGCCGCCTTCGCCGGTGCGCACCCATGCCACCCTCACCCGCTGGCCGCGCCAGGCGTCGAGATTGACGGCGAGTGCAGTATAGCTCTGATATTCACCGTCGAGTACCATTAGCGTGCTCCAGGCGCCGTCGGCCGCCGTGCCGTCCTCGGCACAGGGGGCCACGCGCAGCTCCACATGCGGAGCCACTCCAGCCGAACTCAGCAGCGCACGGTAGTCCCACTGCAGGGTGAGTCCGTCGCCGTCGGGCAGGTAGACCACCGGCGAGATGAGCCACGAGTTGTAGGTGCCCGCGGCTCCGGGGCAGTACACATCGGTCGTGGTCGACGTCTGGCGCCAACGCCGCGTGAAGTCGGCATTATTGCCGCTCACGTAGGGCATGTCCCAGCAGTCGGAGTGGCTGAGGCTGGGGAAAGCGGTCGACCACGGCAGCCGCACCACCGCACCGCAGCCGGTGGTGATAGTGATGCTGAAGGGGATGTAACTGGTATCTTCGCCGCAGAGGGTCTGCAGCGAGAGGGTGTAGTCGGTGCGGGGGTTCAGCGGCGGCAGCGTGAAGGTCGCCTGGCCGGCATTCCACAGCGTGTCGATGTCCGTGCCCGACACGCGCAGGCGGTAGTTGTGCGCATCGGTCGTCGACTGCGTCAGCTCGACGCCCGCGGCACTGTAGTTCGTCACCCACACTGTCGACGCCGTAGCGCGGGGACATGCCGTCGGGTTGGGTGCAAGCATATACCAGCGGCCCCGGGTCGGGAAGTCCTCGGCGGCGTTGCGCAGCGTGCAATTGCCGTTGAAGCGCACCGCCCGCTGGGCGGCGAAGTCGAAGAAGATGACATCCTTGTTCGAACTGCTGCCCGTGGCGGCCACGCCATTCTGCGTGCTGCCATAGATGGCACCGGAGTCCACCTGCCCATAGACGATGCGCAGGCCGCCGGCCTCGAACAGCTGCACCTGGAAGTGCACATAGTGGCCCTCAGCGGAACCCCACTCGGCATACTCCCGCAGACGGGCCTCGACCACGAGCACCCGGCTGCCGCTGTCGCCCAGTACGGCCGACCGCATGTAGCAGCTCGTGTCAATCATGCCCGCGCGGCCCAGGGCGTCGATGCGAGGGCCGGCGTTGATGTTCTGCCCCAACGGCTCGGCAATATAACCAGCGTTCGAAAGCAGGGCTGCGCCCAGCCGCACCGTGCCGTTGACATTGGTCGAAAACTTGGTGTGCGTCGTGGCACCCAGCGTGAAGGGGAAGCCGATGTCGCGCAACCCCGAACCGGCATAACTCTGAGTGCCGTTGGTAGTGCTGAACAGCACAGTGTAGTCCGCGCCGAGGTCCATCCACAGCGTGGTGTCCACACCCGTGGTGAATCCCCACGAGTCGATGATCATCTGCCCCTGCACGTGATGGCTCGTCATGCCTATCAGCATCGTCATAGCAAGTAGTAGAAATTGCTTCATGCTCTTCATCTTTTTTTATTATAGTTTATATATGTGTATTTTTCCCCCTAAAAAACAAGTCACCCCCGCGTGCCGCTTGAGCAAGCCTTCGAACAGTTCATATTTAGGATTCCTTTTTATGTCCGTTTTGGTCAGCTTCTCTGTATATATAATAACCACCAAAATGCCAAAAGGTGACATGAGAGGTGTGTTTTTATGATTTTTTAACACTCCTTAAGTTCAACTCATAATTGATTAATTGCCCGTGGTGTCTATTTTCAGGCCACGGATGCGGAGGGCGGACTGGCGGATACGCTCTTCGCTGACGGCGCCGTCGGCAACGAGTTTCTTGATGACCTTCACCACCTTGGGCACCAGGTCGGGGTCGTAGTGGCCGCCGTTGTTGCTCAGACAAAGCAGGTCGGCACCGGCTTCGAGGGCCATGCGCACGGTCTGCTCCAGGCTGTACTGGCTGCTGATGGCTCCCATGGCCAGGTCGTCGGTAACGATGACCCCCTGGAAACCAAGGGTGTCACGCAGGTAGGAGGTGATCTTCGGCGACAGCGAGGCAGGCAGCCCTGCGGGGTCGAGCTGACGGTTGATGACGTGGGCGGTCATCACCATGAGTGGAGAGTGGAGGGTGGAGAGTGGGGAGCAGAGTGCGCGGTAGGGGGCCAGCTCGCGGCGCTGCCAGGTCTTGGTGACATCGACCAGGCCCTTGTGGGTGTCGCCCTTGGCGCTGCCGTGCCCAGGAAAGTGCTTCAGACAGCTCACAACGCCCTTTGCCCTTTGCTCCTCGATCCACACTTCGCAGCAGCGGGCCACCGCAGCGGTGTCCGCCGAGAAAGAGCGTTCGATGGCGCCGATAACGGGGCAGGAGGGGTTGACGTTGACGTCGGCCACCGGGGCGAAGTTGAGGTTGATGCCCAACGAGGCAAGCATCCCGGCGGTGAGCCTCGCCTGGCTCCGCACGCTGTCGATGCCCAGGGTGGCGCTCCGCTGGGCCGAGAGGGTCTTGGGGAAGCCGTAACGCGTGCTGAGACGGCTGACGTAGCCCCCCTCCTGGTCGATGCCGATGAGCAGGTCGGGGTTCAAGGCCCGCAGCTGGGCGCATAGGGCTTTCACCTGGCTGGCGCTGCGGATATTGCGTCCACGGGTGCCCGTGGGGGAATCGTAGTCGAAGAGGATGACGCTGCCCACATGGTAGTCCCGCAGGTCGCGGAAGATGTGGTTCGTGCTGTCGACGGCCGTCCCCCGGAAGCCCACGAGGAGCATCTGGCCGATGGCCTCGTCCAATGTGTATTCCGGCGCTCCCGGAACTTCCGGATTATCCGGATAACCCGGGACTTCCGGCTGTGCAGGCCCTTTGCATGCCATCAGGCCTATCAGGGCGGTTATCAAGAGTATTGTTTTCATCCTTCGAAGGGTATGCGGTGTGCGATGCTGCGGCCGAGGGTGATCTCGTCGGCATACTCCAGGCTGTCGCCCACGGCAACGCCGCGCGCCAGAGTGGTCACCTTCACGCCCAGGGGCTGCAGCAGTTTGTTGATGTAGTAGTTGGTGGTGTCGCCCTCCATGGTGGTGGGCAGGGCCAGGATAACCTCATCCACCTTGTAGGGCACGCCGGTGCGTACGCGCTCGACGAGCGAGGCAATCTCCAGGTCGCTGGGGCTGATGCCGTCGATGGGCGAGATGACGCCGCCCAGCACATGGTACAACCCACGGTACTGCTGCGTGTTCTCCACGGCCATCACGTCCTGCACGTTCTCCACCACGCACACCAGCCCCCGCTGGCGTTTCTCGCTGGCACAGATGGGGCACACCTCGGTGTCGCTCACGTTGTGGCAATGGCGGCAGCGGTGCAGGTGTGTCTTCAGGCGCATCAGGCTCTCGCTCAGCTCCCGCACCTTCAACTCCTCCTCGTTCATCAGGAACAGCGCATACCGCAGCGCCGACCGCTTGCCCACGCCCGGCAGCCCGCTCAGCTGCTCCACAGCCTCCTCCAGTATTTTCGACGGTAGGTTCATTAGCCTTACACCAGCTTCATACTCCGCTTGATGCTCTCAATCTTGGCGTCGAGGGCGTCGTTGGTCTTGTCGAAGCATTCGGGGCAGCAGAGGTCGGCCTTGACGCTGAAGTAGAACTTGATCTTGGGCTCCGTGCCGCTGGGGCGCACGGTGATCTTGTTGCCCTTGTCGGTGAAGAACTGCAGCACGTTGCTCTTCGGCAGGTCGATCTTGGTCACCTTGCCGGTCAGCAGGTCCTTGCTCTCCAGGCACTGGTAGTCCTTGATGCAGACAACCTTCTCGCCGTCGATCTCCGCCGGGGGATTGGAGCGGTAGTCGCGCATCATCTGCTGTATCTCCTCGGCGCCGCTCTTGCCTTTGCGCACCACGCTGACGAGGCCTTCCTTGTAGAATCCGTACTGGCGGTAGATGTCCACCAGCACGTCGAAGAAGGTCTTGCCCTGCTCCAGCGCCCAAGCTGCTATCTCGGCAATCATCGAGCAGGCGGCCACGGCGTCCTTGTCGCGAACGAAGTCGCCAATCATGTAGCCGTAGCTCTCCTCGCCGCCGGCGATGAAGGTCTCCACGCCTTCCAGCTCGCGTATCTTGCCGCCGATGAACTTGAAGCCCGTCAGCACGTCGTAGATCTTGATGCCCGCGCGGGTGGCGATGTCGGCCGGCAGCTCGCTGGTGACGATGGTCTTCACCATGTACTCGTTGCCCGTGAGCAGCTGTTTCTCCTGCCACTGCTTGACAATATAGTAGAAGAGCACGCTCATCGTCTGGTTGCCGTTGAGCAGCATCCATTCGCCGTCGGGCCTCTTCACGGCCACGCCCACGCGGTCGGCGTCGGGGTCGCTGGCAAACACTATGTCGGCGTCAATCTCCTTGGCCAGGTCCACGGCCATCTTCATGGCGGCATGCTCCTCGGGGTTGGGGCTGGGGGTGGTGGGGAAGTTGCCATCGGGTACGGCCTGCGCCTCGACGACATTGACGTTGGTGAAGCCCAACTGCTTCAGCATGCGCGGTATGAGCACGATGCCGGTGCCGTGCAGCGGCGTGTAGACTATCTTCACGTCGTGGTGCTTCTTGATGACCTCGGGATTCAGCGCGTTCTTCTCCACGCGGGCCAGGTACACCTTGTCCACATCCTCGCCGATGATGGTGATGTTCTTCTCGCCACCCGTCATCTTCACGTCGGAGACATGCTTGATTTTCAGCACCTCGTCGATAACGGCTGTGTCGTGCGGCGCCGTCAGCTGGCAGCCGTCGCTCCAGTAGGCCTTGTAGCCATTGTACTCCTTGGGGTTGTGGCTGGCGGTGAGCATGACGCCCGTGTGGCAATGGAAATGGCGCACGGCGAAGCTCAGCTCCGGCGTGGGACGCATGGAGTCGAAGAGGTAGACCTTGAAACCGTTGGCGGCAAGCACGTTGGCCGTAATCTCGGCAAATTCGCGGCTGTGGTTGCGGCTGTCGTGGCTGATGGCGGCACGCAACTCGGCCTCGCCGGCAAACTGCTTCTTCACGTAGTTGGCCAGGCCCTGGGTGGCCATGGCCACGGTGTACTTGTTCATGCGGTTGGTGCCCACGCCCATGATGCCGCGCAAGCCGCCAGTGCCGAATTCCAGGTGGCGGTAGAAGCTCTCGTTGAGCTCGTTGGGGTTGTTCATCATGTCGCGGATGGCCTGCTTGGTGGCCTCGTCGTATTCGCCTTCGAGCCAAGACTTCACGTTCAGCTTGGCACTTTCGTCGATGTTGAGGGTATTGATGTCCATGGTAATAATATGTTTGTTTTTTTGATTGATATAACTCAAAAAGAGTTTTTTTATTGTGTCGGAGCATTTTTTATTTGTACGGATGCTTTTTTTTCCGTAATTTTGCAAAATCAAACCCTCGATATGAAAGTCGCCGAAGCCATAGACCGTTTCCACAACTACATCGCCAACGAGCGCCGCCTGGCGCCGGGGACGGTGCACAACTACATCGGCGACCTTGAGGACTTCGCCCAATGGCTCTCGGCCCAGCAAATCACCGACCTCGACGACCTTACGGCCCGCGAGGTGCGCTCGTGGCAGATGGACCACATGGACCGCGGCGAGAACCCCGGCACCGTCAAGCGGCGCCTCTCGTCGCTCAGCAGCTTCTTCCGCTACCTGCGCCGCCACGGCCTCTACGACCGCGACATCATGGCCAAGGTCGCCGCCCCCCGCCAGCCCAAACGCCTGCCAGTCTTCTTCAAGGAGAACGAACTTGAACACCTCTACGACGAGGGCCTCTTTGCCGACGACTTCCTCGGCCAGCGCGACCGCCTGATGCTCCGCATGCTCTACGAAACGGGCATCCGCCGCTCCGAGCTGGCGGGCCTCCGCACAGCCTCCGTCGACCTCTCCGCACTCACCGTCAAAGTGCTCGGCAAACGCAACAAAGAACGCATCATTCCCATAGAAAATGAACTTGCACACAATATTCAGCAATATCTTGCGTTAAAGGAACAGGAAAAAGGAGCGAGCGAATGGTTCTTCGTGGACCGCAAGGGACGGCAAATCAGCACCGACGAGGTCTACCGCACCGTGAGGAAGTACATGACCCTCCTCTCCAACGCCGACCGCATCAGCCCCCACGTGTTCCGCCACAGCTTCGCCACCCACATCCTCAACGAGGGAGGCAACATACAGGCCATCAAAGAGCTGCTCGGCCACGAAAACCTCGCCACCACCGAGGTCTACACCCACGTCACCCGCGAGCACCTCCAGGAGGTCTACGCCAACGCCTTCCCGCGAGGCAGAAAGAAAAGACAACAATAACAATCAACCCAATAAAAAAGGAGGATATTATGAACACTATCATTAATTCGGTCAAATTCCGCGCCGACGAGAAACTCGAGAAGTACATCAACGAAAAAGTGGCCAAACTCGACCGCATGATCGACAACGCCGACAAGTGCGAAGTGACCCTCAAGGTCGACAAGCCCGAGAGCAACAACAACAAGATTGCCGAGCTCCGCCTCTACGTGCCCGGCAAGGACCTCTTCGTCTCCAAACAGGCCGACACCTTCGAGCAGGCCGTCGCCGACGGCATCGACACCCTCAAGGTGCAGATTGAAAAATACAAGAACGCCTGAACGCTCCAAGGCCTTCAAAACCAGTCTCGAGGGGGGTGGCACGCAGCGTCGTGCCGCCCCCCTCTCTTTTTCGCCCCGCCCTCGCCCTCGGTTCGTACCCTCTTCGCCCCTTATTCGGCATTTCTTATATCGTTCTTATATCGTTCTCATATAGTTCTTATATAGTATTTATATAGTGTATATAAGAACTATATGAGAACGATATAAGAACTATATGTAAACTATATGAGAAGGGGCGAAGAGGGGCCCTCTTGGGTACGAAAGATTTGCGAAGGGAGGAGGGGTTGTCAGCGGATGAGAAGTACCGACCCCGAGGCTTCCATCGTGGCCCCCGGGCGTGTCACGGCGCTGTACTGCAGCACCCAGACGTAGCTGCCCATGGGGCAGGGGTCGCCGTTGAGCGAGGTGCCGTCCCAGGGCTGGCTGAGGTTGCTGGTAGTGAACACCAGCATGCCGCGGCGGTTGTAGATACGCAGGGTGCCTCTCAGCACTCCGAGGGTCTGCAGCTGGAAGGTGTTGTTTTCGTCGGCTCCCGGAGTGAAGGCGTTGGGGGCGGCAAGGTCGCTGTAGAGTACCGGGAGGAGCGCCACCGAGGAGTCGGTGCAGTGGCCGTCGCCGAGGGCGAGGGTGACGCGCACGGTGTCCACACCTTCGGGGGCCGTGGCGTGGAGGTGGCGCGAGGTTTCGGCCTGCCGTATACCGTTGATGTACCAGGCGCGTTCGGCATATTCCCGGCTGTTGTCGTAGGCGTCGAAGTCGATGTTGGGCGGAAGCAGGGCTGTGGGGATGGTCCTGAGCTGCACTTCGGGTTTGCTGGCGGGGGTGATGATGACACGTGTGGTCACGGGGCAGTGGGGCAGTTCGGCATAGTCGGCATAGAGGGTGTATTCGGTTCGCCGCGAGGGGTGTACGTCGATTGTGGTGTTGTATTCCTGTCCGTCGAGGGTGCTGTCGTAGGGCAAGGACGCCCACACGAGGTAGGGCACCGTGCTGCGGGCTTCGAGGTGGTGGTAGAGTGTGTCGCAGTCGTAGTCGGACACGATGTCGACCTGCGGCAGGTCGAGCCGTGTCAGGTCGATGGCCAGCACGCTGTCGCAGCCGTGCATGGTGCGCAGGGTGTCGGCATAGTAGCCCCCTTCGGTGAAGACATGCTCGCGGAAGGCTGTGTATTGGCTGCCCTGGCAGAAGGTGTCTATGGCCATTTCGTAGGTGGAGTGGTGGACCGTGAGGGCGAGGGTGACGACGCTGTCGCATCCGCGCGGGGTGGCGAGGGTGTCGGTGGCGCCGAGGGTGTCGGTCGTATAGGTGTGTCCGTCGATCCAGCGGAGCGAGTCGCAGACCGTTTGGCGGTCGGTGCTGTAGCTCCGTGGGACAATCTGCAGGTGCATGGTCACCATGCTGTCGCAGCCGAAGAGCGTGCTGTCGGTGTGGAGGTAGCTGCCCGTGGTGGTCAGGACGGTGTCGAAGAAGGGTAGCCGGCTGTCGTGGCACAGCGTGTCGTGGTGCTGGAGGTAGTAGGACGGCATGAGGGTGAGGTCGAGGCTGAACGAGCTGTCGCACAGCTCGGTGGTTTGCATGTGACGTGTCAGGCTCATCGTGCCGTCGCTTTGCTCTATGGCCAGGGTGGTGTCGATCCAGAGGTAGGAGGGCTGGGTGTTGCAGATGGAGTCGATGCGGTGGAAGTGGTAGGAGGGGTGCACGCGCAGGGTATGGGTGAGGGTGTCGAGGCATCCGTTGGTATCGACGGTGAAGCAGGTCAGAGTGGTGTCGGCCTGCGGGGAGAGCAGGAGGGTGCCGGTGCCGCCGCCCAGCCACGTGTAGGAGGTGGCCCCTGTCACCCGCAGGGTGTCGGCAGCGTCGTTGTCGCAGCGCTGGTTGCGTCCCGACAGGGATGCGTCGGGATAGGGCCGTGCTATGTGGATGGTGCGCCGCAGGGTGTCGGTGCACTGGTTGTCGGCGATGCCGGCGACCAGTGCGATGTCGAACAGGCCCGTGTCGGCGAAGTGGAACGACAGGCTGGTGGAGGTGGAGGTGGTTCCGTCGGGCAGCATCCAGAGTCCCGTCTCGCAGGGTTCGCCGGTGCCCAGGGGGGTGACGCCGTCGGGCGAGATGGTGCTGCGGTTGGTGAGGGTGAGGTCATACTGGCAGTTGGTGGCGATGATGGCGCTGTCGATAATGGCCAGCGGGAAGCGTGCTCCGGCGAAAGCGCTCATGGTGAAGCGGCACGAGGGGTTGTCCACGAAGGAGAGGTCGCAGTAGTAGGTCAGCGTGTTGTCGGAGACCACCCAGATGCTGGCCGAGTCGGCGAAGGTGGTGGTGTCGAGGTTGGTGTACCAGCGGTAGTTGAAGCCCGAGGGCACGGTGAAGCGGTTGTCGGGCACGTCGCTGCAGCCTTCGGTCTGCATGCGCTTCGACGAGCATCCGAGGGTGAAGTAGGCATAGCCGAAGTGGGAGCCCTCGCCGCAGTCGTTGGTGATGAGGCGGATGAAGATGGTCTGTCCGCCGTAGGGGCTGAGGTCGAGGCCCACGGTGGTCCAGTCTTTCCACAGCACCTCGTTGGCGGCCTGATGCCACTCCTGCGCCCTGCCTGCCGCATTGCCCACGAGGGAGGGGTTCGCTATGAAGTCGGCCATGCTGCAGGAGTCGATGAGCTGGTTGTTCTGGTTGAGGATTTGCAGCCGGAAGCGGGGCTGCAGTTCGGGCGCGTGCTCGGGGTCCTGCAGCACGGCGGCATAGCGCAGCACCAGGAGGTTGAAGTCGTTGGTGTCGACGGTGAGGGCATAGGTGATGCTTTCGGCTTGCGGCGTGGCGGTGCCGCTGGAGGTCCAGTTGCCCAGTCGCACAGAGGCCAGTTCGCCTTCGGGCACGGTGCGCAGCAGGCCGCCGGTGCGGGCGTCGCGCTCCGTGGTGTCGAAGTGGACGGTATGGCGCGAGGCGGCGCTGAGGTAACCCTTGTCGATGATGCCCGAGTATTCGGTGGGATTGCTGTAGGAACCGTATTTGCAGCTTACGTAGCTGGCGTGCAGGTCGGTGTAGTCGATGCATCCGGTGCCGCCCTTGGGGGTGAAGGTGAGGAAGGTGTCGACCACCGTGGGACGGCAGCTGCCGTCGGCAACGAGGTAGGAGGCATAGAAGGCATAGTCTGTGAGGGGGGCCAGGCTGTCGATGCGCAGGGGCGGTGTGGTGGCGGTGACGACGGTGCCCTGGCCGGGGGCAAAGCCCAGGGGGCCGTATTCCACGTTCACCGTCGGCGATCCCTGCTGTTCCCAGTCGAGGGTGATGTGGTCGGTCTCGGTTTCGGTCATGGCGAAAGCATAGGCCGCGCAGGAATCTACCGAGAGGTGTTGGATGTCTATCCTCCCGTCGCCGTCGAGGCGCAGGGCTAAAAAGCGGCCGTTGCCGTAGTAGGTGTCGAGGGGATGGAAGAAGCGCATATATCCGGGCTCCTCGTTGGAGAGCGTGGCCAGCGAGTCGAAGGTGTCGGGGTCGCCGGCGTCGAGCATGGTGCCGAGGGTGACGGTGGGCGACGAGGCAAGGGTGTGTGCGATGATGAGCACGTTGAGCGACTGCAGCGTCGAGACGTCGAATTGGGGCATCACCAGGTAGCGGTGGCCTCCCGCGCTGGAGGAGTACCACCCCTCGGGGGTTGGCGTGGTGGCCGAGGCGGCGAAGGCGGTGCAGTAGGGCAGGGGCCGGGGGTCGGAGAGCGTGGCCACGCTGAAGGGCTCATGGCAGGTGGTGCCGAGGGAGTCGCATTTCACATAGAGGTTGTAGACGGTGTCGGGCAGCAGGTGGAGCGTCAGCGGTGGATTGTCGGCACGCACCACGCTGCCGTTGCTGCCGCCGGAAATCGTGTATTCAACATAGAAGGGGCCGTCGGCCTCGGTGGTGTCCCAGTTCAGCTCCACTCCGCGTCCGCCGGGTTGGCCGATAGAGAGTTCGGTGGGCAGGGCGCAGCTGTTGACGACGAGGTGGCGCAGGCGCACCGTGCCGTTGCCGCTGGCGGTGATGCTGGGGCGTCTGTTGCCGCCGAGGCGCAGGCGGAGCGACTGCCACTGTCCGGGGACGGTGGACAGGGCGTTCTCGTCGACATGCAGCTGCACGTTGTTCGACGAGCGGTAGACCTCCAGGTCCACCACAATGCTGCCGGTGGCGAAGTAGGGCAGCTTGACATTGGCCGTCTGGTTGGGTGCGACACTGATTTCCAGCGCCTGGTTGACAATCTTTATGTTGTTCGCCGCCGGGTTGTCGGTTGAGGCCGTCCAGCCATCGGGCAGGTCGCCGTCGAGGGTGACGCAATAGGGCAGCGTTGCCTGCAGGGAGGTCTGCCACCTCATGGGGGCGAAGCAGGGCGAGGTGGCGCTGTCGCAGAGGGGGTAGAAGTCGTAGAGCGTCGTGTCGCCGAGGGCGATGCGCAGGCTGTCGGTCACCGTGACGGTTTGGCCGCTGCCGGGAGTAAAGCCCGCAGGACCGTATTCTGCCCGTCCGTTGCCGGTCAGCAGCACCTGGTTGTTGTCCGTCAGGTGGGCTGTAAGCCATGGGCATCCTGTCGCCACGAGGCTCTTCATGGTTACCGCTCCGCCCAGCGACAGCAGTCCCGCGAAGCGGCCGTCGCCGCCATAGCCTTCCATTGCCACATGCACCTGACGGCGCACACCGGCGGGGATGGCGATGGTGTCCACCGCCACAAGGTTCTCCCAGTCGTCGTTGCTCTCCATGGCCCCTGCCACCACCTGGCATGGCCCGTCGAGGGTCAGGTAGAGGTGTACGTGGCGCAGGCTGTCGATGGCCATCTCGGGCAGTGGGAGGCGTGTGAAAGAGGTGCTGTCCAGGCAGTAGGGCAGTGCTGCCTCGGCAGGCATCGTGATGCGTGCCGGAGGCATGCAGGTCAGCGTGGTGCTGTCCTCGCGGGTATACACCCAGTATTCCGTTTCGGGCAGCAGGCCGTCGACGGTCATGCCGTCGGCGCTCAGGGCTCCTACGGTGCCTTCGCCCTGGGAAAAGCCTGCAGGGCCGTATTCTATGTATCCGCTGTTGCCGCCGATGGCCAGGATGCGGGCGCTCACGGCTGCCAGGGTGGGGGTGATGCCTTGGGTGGCGGCGAGGCTGTCTATCAGCACCTGCGCCTCGCTCTGGTTCACGGTGAAGCAGCTGATGGCCAGACGACGCTGTGGCGGCAGGTTGACGACGGAGGCCATGCGTTGCCACACGCCGGCGGCATCGGCAACCAGGGTGTCCGTGGCTTCGAAGGTGTTGGGGTCGGCGTCGCTGTCGATGTGGCCTACGGCCAGGCGCGCATTGGCGCCACTGCTGCGCAGACTCATGCTCAGCTGGATGGCCCCGCTGTGCGACAGCTGCGGCAGCACGGCGATGCTGCGGTTGGTGGTGGCAGCATGGCCTTTCAATTGCAGGCTGCGGTTGGCATCGGCGTTGATGGCCGGGGTGCCGTTGTGGGTGCGGCCGATGGTCCAGCCCATGGGCATGCCCGAAGGTGGCGCCTGTTCGAACTGTTCGCAGTAGGGTGTCGTTGCCGAGGCTCCGAGGCTGACCTTGGTGGCGCCGCAGGCACTGGGGCCGTCGCAGTTGGCGCTGAGGTAGATGTCATAGTTCTCGCCAGCCACGATGTTGGGCAGCCTGAAGGGTGACTGTGTCACCATGTGGCTTTCGCCGCTGCCGCGGAGGAATCCCTGGGGGCCGTACTCTATGGTCACCGTGTCGGGCTCGTGAATGCCTTGCCATTGCACCAGCCCCGTGTCGTCCACCGAGGCGGCGCCTATGCCGCAGGGGGTCACCGAGAGGTCGTCGAGGAAGAGTGTGCAGGCTCCCGAAGCTTTGATTTTCAGTGTGATGTATCTTCCGTTTCCTTGGTAGCCAGCCATGTCGAACCACAGCCGCTGCCATTCGCCCGGACGTGTCAGGGCCATGCTGTCCACAGCCACGAAGGTGCCCGTTGAGTCGGGGGCGTGGATCACTCCCACCGTCACCACCCCCGGTCCGAGGCCGTTCTCGTTGGAGGCATAGGCATAGAGGCTCATGGTCAGTGCCGACAGGTCGATGCCCATCGGCGGCAGCACCAGCAGGGCGCTGTCGTTGACGATGAGGCTGTGGTTGCCTTCATGGTAGTTGCGGTCGCTCACTGCCGACGAGCCTTTGGGTCGGCGCCATTGGTTGGGGAAATACCCCGTATTGTATCGCTCGAAATTGACGCAGTAGGGGATGGAGACGAAACTTGAGCGCGTGTTGATGCTGATGGAGGACATCCGGTCGCTGCTCACCGAGCCTGTCGAGCCGTAGCCCGAATAGTGGGAGCCTCCCTGTCCGCCGCAGTCACATACCGACCGGAAGGTGAACGTATAGGCTGCATCGGGGGTCAGTCCTCCGACGATGGCTGGCGAGGTGGTGAACGTGTCGCGAAGGTAGAAGTT
>CALGCG010000007.1 GCA_937884485.1 uncultured Bacteroidales bacterium | reverse complement strand
CACACGTCGCGTGTGCGGCGTGTTGTGCAGCTCGGTGTAGCCGGGGCTGAGGTCGCTCACGCACACCGCGGCCGTGACCGTCTGCGCCGTGGCGATATAGTCCTCCAGCCCCTGCAGGCCGCTCACACGGGCAAAGCGGTAGCCCTGCGCCTGCGCCAGCACGTTGCGCGACACCAGGTCCTCGAAATACGTGGTGGCGTCCCAGTTATAGTTTTTGTCAAGATTTGCCATACTTCCGGTTGATTTCTTCATATTCACGGGCGAGCGCGTCCAGTTCGGTCAGCGCGCGCCATGTGTCCATATTCAGGATGTCTCGCTCTTTGGTGATGTCGCCCTTGGTCAAGGCGCGGATCTGCGCGTTCATGCTGTCCTGCAGCCGCCGGCTCAGCGACTGTGCCGAGCCGCCGCCCAGCAGGTCGCTGTCGTCACGGCTCGGCTGAAGGAAGTGGGGGAACTGCTTGGCAAAATAGGCCTTCAGTGCAGTCCACCAGTAGAACACGTTCATTTTCTCGGCTCGGTTCAGCGTCAGCCCCTCGGAGTCATACAGCAGCTCGCCCATCTCGGTCAGCAGCGTGTGCTGCTGGCTGTGCAGATAACCTTGATACAGGTTCTCGACGTACAGGTAACGCTCGAAGGCCACACCCTGCAAGGTGGCTTCCACGGCGGCATGGTCTTTCACTACGCCGATGCGCACCGGCTCGGCGGGCAGCGCCTCGATGAAGTCCAGCGCGTGCAGCGCGTTGCACAGCACAGCGGCGGTGACGTAGGCCTCAGTTTTGCCTTTGCGAATCAGGTAGCCGTCGCCATAGCGGCATACCACTTTCAGTTTGCCCCACAGGAACATGCAGTAGGTTTTCACCTGCGCCGCACTCAGGTTGTCGGCCAGCAGGTTGTAGACATAGTAGAGTTGGTCATCGGCAAGCTCGCTCCACGATGTCGGCATTTTGATGTTGATAATTGTCGGATTCATGTCGGTATGTTGTCTAGAAAAAATAGCCTTTCGAGTTCTTCTCGTTGCGGAACACCGGCGGGTCAAACAGGCGCGCCGTGTCGCTCTCGGCCCATTCGGGATATTCCTCCGGCTGCTGACGCACGTAGTTCACGATGCGGTCGAGCACAGGGCAGCGGCGGGGCTCGCCCTTCAGCTCGGTGTACACGCAGTCAAGCACGCGACGCGCGAGCACGACATCGTTCGTCGGCGCTCCGGGCTGACGCAACGCCTGACGCAGCCGCTCCATCAGCGCCTCGCTCACCCATCGCTCGGCAATCGCCGCCTCGATGTTGCGGGCACGCTCGCGCAGTTCAATGAATGCCTCCCAGCGGTTGCCAGTCCATTCGGGACCGTAAACGCCCAGTTCCGCGTCGCGGGGCGACTGCAGCAGCGTCTGGCAGAACCAGTCGCGCTGCTTGCTCTGCAGCCAGTCCTCACGCTCGCTCAAGCTGTCGAGCAGGTAGTCGGCATAGAGGTCACGTCCGGCACGCATGCTCTCAATCAGTCGCTCCACGCGCTCCTTACTCGCCGGTGCCACGTTCTGGTTGCTCACGATGCCGAAGCCGTTGGGCGTGAGCACCACGTCGAGGCTCGGGATGGCCTGCCGCATCGCCTCGCTCATGATGAGAATGGCGGTCTGTTGCCAGATGACGGTGTCCGCGTCGGCGGCTATAGCGTCCAGCACCGCGGCGCCGGTGAAGCGTTCACTCACCCATTGCTCGGCAATAACGAGCCACGGATGCACTTTGTCGTATAGCGGCGTCTCGCCCTCCACGCTGGTCACCACATTGGGCAGCAGGCGCAGCAGGGTGGCGTTGTCAGTGATTATTTTCATCGGTCTCGTTATTTGGGGTTACTTCTTTCGCGTCGCGGTTCTCGTCGAGGGTGGTCAGTTGCATGAACGGCACGTCCACCGTCACGCCCTCCCAGCCGTTCTGCTTGATGATGATGCGGTGAACCATAAACAGCAGGTCATGATACGGCTTCTGCAGGGCTTGGGCGATGGTGTAGAGTTCGCGTTTGTCGCTGCCGCTGTTGTTGCTCTGGCTCTTGCCGGGAACGCTGCCCACCAGGTTGCTGTGCACCTGCATCGTGAAGCAGATCATGTTCACCGCCTCTTGGATGTCGCTCTCCCAGTCGCCACCCTCTTTCGTCGAGTCAATCTTGGTAATCAGCACCTCGTGGTTCTCTTTGCCGTCGGGCGTGACGTAGAAGTTGGCGAACCACGTCTTGCCCGAGTTCTCGGCACCCGTCAGGAAGTCAAGAATTTCCTGCTTCACCTCCACCACGCGCTGCTGCTTTTTCTTCGGGTCGGTGATGCCCTCCTGCTTGAATAGCCGGTCGAAGTATTTGTCTGAAATTTCAACCAGGTATTTTAGCGGAGCCGTGTTCTTGATCTTCGCCTCCTTGGCGATGCCGATGAGCTGCTTGATGTTGTACCACTTCGAGCGCAGCACACTGGCCCAGTAAGGAATCGGGTAATAGGTGTGGTCCGCTGTCGGCATCCGCGTCACGATGGCGAATTTCGTTTCCTTGCCCGAGGCGATGCGCTCCTTCAGATCGCTCCATGGGCTGTGCTCGTTCAGCAGCGGAATCACCTCTACGTCCTTGATGGTCGCCGGCTCATCGCGCCACAGCGCATACAGCACATTTTCAATCACCCCGTGTTTGTTGGCCGGCGAGAAGCGGCAGTAGCACGCCTCTTTGCGCAGCAGCCGGGCAATGTGCTTGCGGTCTTGGCTCAGGATAATCACGCTCACCGCGAAGCCCCAGTGTTTCAGGTCCTGCGACACGCCCAGGAAATAACTCGAGAGTGGATTGTCAAGCAGCCACTCGTCAACAGCCGCCGTCACCTTGCGGCTCGCGTTCTCGCAGTTGTAGCGCAGGCCGTTGCCGTAGCACATCTGCGCGTTCCACAACAGGCATGTGCTCATCGTCTCGTCGCGCTCTATCAACTCGAGGATGTTATAGGGCATCTTATTGTCCGCGCCCCACGGCATAATCTTGTGCTTGCCCGCAATCGTCATCGGCAGGATGTTCTCGTGGTCACGAAACACCGAGCTGCTGTCAACCATGAAGGCCGCACGCCCCGCCACACCGGGAATGTCCTCGATGCTGGGGGTCATTATTCGTTCAAAACTCTTGCTCATAAGTATATTGTCAAACCGTTAATCTCAAACATCAGCACGTCGCGTATCGTGCGAATTTGGCGGCTCGTCAGCAGTTTCACCTGCCGCGTGCCGCTCCGAAAGTTGTATCGCAGCCCGATGCAGTTCTGCAGGTGCAGCACCCTTCCGTCCTTTGCCCACACTTTCAGGTCCACCGGGTCGCCGCTGTCAATCATCTTCCGCGCTGTGGTTATGTGTACCGCTTTTGCCATGTCATGTGAATTGATAGGTGAATTCCTTGGTGAATATCCGGTCCACACGCTCAACCACCGACATTCCAGCACGGCTGTCATTGCGCTGCCAGGTAAATTTCACGCTGTTCAGGGTCCCGTTGTCATCGCTCACCGCGCACTCGCCATCGGTGATCACCACCGCCGTGCCGTCGGCAAGCCACACGCCGGGCGACGTGATCAGCTGGTCAATCCATTCGGCATGATCCATCTCCAGCGCGGCCGTCTGCACTTCGTGCAACACCTCACGGCTGGGGTTGTACAGCACACGGCGACGGCCCACACGGCCCAGCTTACGCTCGTCATTGGTCTTGGTCGTCGTCGAGCAGATCAGCCGAGCCCACTCCGGAACGTTGAAGCAGTTCAAAAACAGGAATGACGCATTGGGGGCGGGCTGCGTCCGGTAATACGGCATCGTCCGCTCACCCACGCGCACCGTCAGCGACAGCAGCTCGCTCACGTCTTCCAGGCGGCTCGTCAGCGACGCCACGTCAAAGCCTATGTCCATGACACGGTCAGCCGACGTAAGCGACGTCGTTCCACGCAGCACGGCACTGCACACTTCTCCCACGCTGTTGCGGTACCACACCTGGAACGTGGGCGTGACATCGATGCCTGTCGTGCGCTCATAGAACGACAAGGTCTCGCTCTCGCCCGGCGGGGGAAGGGGCTTCCACTCCACAGTGCTCAGGAAATTCAAGTCCAGGAACTGTTCCGCTTCTCCGGCAATGTGCTTGTCGCAATAGAACACACGTAGCGGGGCGCTCGTCCATGTCTCGGCGCCAGGCTCTTTCCACAGCACACGCATGTTCATCCGTGTCTGGCATTCAGCGCGCATATGCCGCTCCACACTCTCGCGCAACTCCCACAGACGCACCTTCCCGCCGTGGGGGCGAAGCGTCACCTCCACAAATCGCGCGTCGCAGTAGGAGTCCCACAGCGCCACCACAACCTTCTCAGCGCTGCTCTCCCATTCCAGGTCGGGAATCTGGCTGCTCAGGCACATCTCCGGTATCGTTGTCAATAGTGTTGTTGCCATTGTCGTTTATTTTGTGCTCAAAGGTAGAGCCTTTCTGTCCGGTGGCAAAAGACAAGCGGCTGCGCAGGGGCACACCCGGGCACAGCCGCCAAAAATAACCGACAATTATATCTCTTGCACCTCAGCCGATGCCGATAATCGAGAAACCGCTGCTGCACGACTGCGGCATCTTCTCGCAACCGATATAGAGCGTGTCGAACGCGTCCGTGCCGTCAGTGCGGTGCTCCAGCAGGTTCTCCTCGTCCTCAGCGAGCTTCTCGCCGCTCTTGTTTTTCCTGAAGCCGTTCCGGCCACGCTCCACGCCCGCCGTCTGGATGGCCAGGATCAGGTCATCATTGTTCTGGCGGTTGAACATCGGCATCAGCCGCTGCTTGCCCGCGAAGCCCTGGTTGATGAGCAGGTATTTCTCATCGTGGCGCATCGGGTTGCCCAGATACACGTCCACAACCGCCCAGCCGTGTCGCTCAAACTCATGGCACACCACCCAGCGGAAGTCCTGCTCGTTCACCGCGTAGTTGCTGCCCTTCGCCGTCGCGTCCCAGTAATAGACCACAGTCTTGTTGCGGTGAAACTGGTAGTAGCGGCAGAAGTCGTCAACCAGCTCCGGAATCTTGCGGTCAAACTTCACGAAAAACGACTTCAGCACCAGCAGATGTTTGCCACGGGGCTGACCGCACACAATCCAGTTGATGTTAGCGTTGTAGTCCATCCCGATGCACAACGGCGAGTCCGGGTCCACATCCTTGTCGGCACGGCTGTCGATGGCCGTCGGGTCGAAGTCATAGCCCAGAGAATCAAGATACTCGAAGTTGCTGTCGTTATACTTGTGCTTCTCACGCATCGACGAATAGAAGCCATCTTTGGCGATGCCTATACGCTGGCACAGTATGCTCGTCTGGAAGGTCAGCGGCGTCAGGTCGCGCTTCATCTGCTTGATGTAGTTCTCACCCAGCAACTGCAGGTTCTCGATGCTGCTGTATTCTTTGTAGTACACCGCCACCGAGCGCATCCGGTTCAGGTCGCGGTCCATCCGGCGCAGGTAGCCGCGCAGGTACTCCGGCACCGGCTTACCCTCGGCTTTCAACTTGCGGATCCGCTCTTTCGTCGACCATATTTGCCACACAGTCGCCTTGATGGTCTCTATCAATTCCTCGTCCATCTGCTCGCGATAGTGCAGGAACCACGAGCCTTTAGTGGTCTGGGGCATATCGCTCAAGATCATCACACTGTGGTTGAACGAGTGCATGCCGAAGTGGCTCTTGATACCGCCATTCGCCGGGAATACCTCATCTTTCAGCTTCGCGTAGTCAATGAATTTCGCCTCGTCAACCAGCACCCAACTCAGCGTCAGCGAGTTCGCCGAGCCGGGGCGGTCCTGGCTCAGGATGATCGCCACACTGCCGTTATACAGGCTGATGACGTGCTCGTAGAACTTCGGCTCGATAATCGGCGCGGCGAAACTCTTGGGCGGACGCTTCCCCACCACATAGTGCACCCCCTCGACGTAGCCCCAGCGCTTCCACGCCGTCAGCAAGCCCGGCAGCGTGTTCGTCAAGCCGTGGCGGAAGGTCGGAACCACAACGGCACCTGTGCTCCCCGGCATGCGTTGCATATTGCGCAGCACAAACGGGGCGGCTATCGAGTCGGTTTTGCCCGTGCGGCGACCGGCCACGATAACCGTTGTGTTCGCGCCTATCAGTTGAGTCAGACGCTGCGGTTTATTGAAGTATATCGGATTCGTCGGTTTCATTGCTCTCCGCGTTCCACAACTCGTTTTCCTCGAGGTCGGCTTCCTCTGCCTCCACATCCTCGATGTCCAGGCTCTCACGCCGGTACTTCGCAATCATGTCCTTAATGCGCTGGTCGATGTTCGGCAGCGGGCGTATGCCCAGCACGCTCGGGTCGGCCGTAGCGGTGAACGGCTGAACAACTATCAACTCAAACGGCATCTGCTGCTCATCCTCCACGTCAACGCGGTTGTATTTCGCATACGAGCTCGCCGCACGCTCCATCGTCTTCGTGTCCTTGCGCTTCTTCGCCATCTGGTAGGTCTCGAGCAGCATCTGGTTCGCTTTCCACCGGTGGAAGTCACGACTGCTGCTCTGCAACGCCGGCAACAGTTGTTTGATCACCGCCAAATCTGCATAAATCGCGCTGTCACTCAAACCAGTCCTCCCTGTGAACTCCTCCACAAACTGGCGGTCGGCCAAGTCGGGATTAGCGAGCACCCACTGATATTCGTCGCGCACACGCAACAAGCGGGCAATAGTCACAGCATCATATTTCTGTTGCAACTCACCCTCGCCCGTGAACAAGTCCACACGGCACACGTCTATAATCTTCGGCAGTCCCATCGCTTATTCATCGTCTTCCATGTCCATCAGAGCCCGACGCACGTTATCAAGTGCGAGTGGAGAACCAACCTTTGCAAGCATCATTTCCTGCTTACGCAAAGCAATTTTCGACGACACCTTACCTTTCAGATAGGCATTCGCCGCCGGACTTTCCTTTATTTTGATGTCACGCCGCAACACCTCGGCATTGATACCGAGGATAAGGGCGATGTCCGAGATGGGTAGATATAGCGACGCCATCTGCTCAATCTGCTGTAATTCTTTGTCGGAATAAGTCATTGAGAGGGACTGAATGGTTAGTTATCAAATCGTCAACTTGCTTTTTCAGTATTGTAAAAATGGCCTTATCCGTCGATATAAAGGCACTTTCAGCACGATTTCCACGAGTGAGGTTTTGAGAAGTGACCACCGACACGCAATCACCTGAAAGTGATTGCACCAGCAGAATTTTGCTGTGATTGTCGGCAAGGTATGTTCGCTCAATCACTTGGTCGATAAACGCCCAAAGTTTCAGCGTCTTGTTGGTCGCCTTGTGGTCGAGCACGAGGTTGAACTCTTTTACCCGCTGTGATTTTTCAATGAAATACAGACGGCGCAGAAACTCCTCGCTGATAGAGAATGAAGTTTGCCAGACTGTGGACACGCCCAACTGGTCAAGGATCCAGTCGAGCACGTCCGCCACCTGCAGGGCATTTGTCAAATATGCCTGATTGGGGCACGAAGCCAGCGGCTTCAACCAGTTGTCAATATTGGTGTCTCGCTTCATTCAATGATGCCCAATTCTTTGAGTTCTGCGGTCATTTTCTCGGTAGGATTCACTACCAAAGCGTAGGCTTCAGCAAGTTTCTTCTTCAACTCATCGGTGGGATTGGCGCGATAGCGGCCTTTCTGCAAGTTGATCAGCGACACGGCTTTCTTGCTCGCAGCGCGGGCATCGTCACGCGCGACCACCTCACCGGTCGCCACGTCAAAGCCGTCATACTTCGCCCAATTCTCATGCAGATGGGTGTCCAGCTCAATCAACTCCTTCAGGAACGGATAACGGTCGCTGTCAGGACAGGTGCCGGGACGGTTCGTCAGCACGCGAAGTTCGGCATGCAAGGCACGCATACGCTGCACGATACCGAGGTTCTCGACATAGAGGGCTTGAATCTCGTCGGGCAGACGGTCATGGTCGCCACGCTTGCCCGCCTTGAACTCGCTCGCCGGATTCGTGTCCTGAAGGCTCAAATGGTCGTTGGCAATCTTCTCCACCTTCACGGCCATCGCCTCCACCTGCTCGTGAGTCACCTGCTGCAAGCGCATTTTCAGACGTTTTTGCAGTTCATATTCTATATGGCGCGCCCAGCGATTCGGGCAGCTCATGATGTTTCGATACTGGATCTTGTTGCCGGTCAACTGCAACAGCAGCATCGCACCCTCCTCGAGGTTGCGACTCTCCGCAGGACTCTCCAGCCAGTCCTGTATGCGACGCGTGAATTTCTCGTCAATTTTCATAATTTGTTGTTTATTCCGGCGAAAAACACCAGATTTTTATTCAATGGAACAAACAGTTTCTTCATCGCCAGCAGCGTCTGCCCGGTGGTCACAAAGTCATCGAACACGATAAGATTGCGCTCCGGCGGCAGGACATTGAGCGTGAACACCGCGTTCACTCGCTGGCGACTGTGGCATAACGCCACGTCCTCATAGAAAGGAATATTCAGCGATTTAGCCATTTGCTCACAAATCAGCGAGGCAAAGTTGTGCTGCTTGTGCCGACGCTTCGGCGTGGTGACCAACGCCCAGCCGCCTCCGGCAAGGTAGCCGCCTAGCACATCGGCAATGAGCCGGGCCATATTGTCGGCAAAGTAGCCAATCATTGCGTCATCACCCTTGATGTCGGTGAGCGTGCGGCCATAAACCGACTTTTGCCATAGCGAGATGAAGAACACACCGCTGCGGCGCGTCAAGCGCACCTTCCGCTCAAAGTCGCAGCGAGCCTCCACCGATTTGTCCCACGCCTTGCGATGCTGCTCGGCAAACAAATCTTTCTGCGGCTCATAAACAGGAACATCGGAGATGTCAAGTCCCGAGGCCGGCGACACGTCACTCAAGAGGTCGCTCCAAAAACTCTCCATCTCCGATGTGGGTTCAGTCACCACTCGGCGTCCTTCCGTCACAGTAGATTTCACCGTCCTCGGTGTCGAGCATACCGACATAGAACGGGGCGGCAATCTCATCGGTGACTTCCACGTTGATGGTCGTGCTCGCGGGGTTGGTGCCTTGGCCCTGGTCCTGGTTGACCGTGGTCTTGGTGGCCCAACGCTCGTTGCCGAGCACGCGGAAGTTGCCGGCCATGTCTTCGTACACATACACCGTGTCACTGTTGTTCAGGAGCCCGGCGGCTGCCGTCGCTTCCTCGGTGACACCGTTATGCACAAAGGTGGCTTTGTTCAACTGGGTCTGGCTCGGTGCCTCGCCTTGAGGCTCACTGGTCACCGTGCTCTTGTCGATGTTGATGTCAAGATACTGCCAGTGCGCGTCGGCAGCCAGCCTGAAGTCGCCTACCAGAGAGGCGCTCGTCGGGCGACCGAAAGTGTCACGCGGCAAGGTGGGATAATTCACAATCAAACTCTTGCTGACGAAGTACACCCTGCGGCGAACGCCGGGGTACTGGGGTCGCCCCTCACACCAGCCAAGAGACTGCTGCAGATTTGGACAGGTCATTGTTGCCATAATTCTTCAATTTTAAGGGTTAGGGGGTCACAGGATCACTCACGAGCTGGATGTCACCGGCAGTGGCCACAATGGGGTTCTTGAACTTCACCACCTTCAGGAAGCGGTAGTCGAGTGTGCGGAACTGCACGCCGAAGAACATCTTCGCGGCGGCCGTCAGCGTGTCCACATTCAGGCGCAGCACCTCGAGGCGCTCCAGGTCGCTCATCGAGTCGTAGCCGTACACCATGTTCATCTTCGGGGCGATGTACATCAGCGTGCTGCCGGCAAGGCCGTCCATGGGGGCGAAGGTCAGGCGACCGTTGCTGCCCTCCACGATGGGCTGGTTGTACTGCTTATTGTAGGGCAGCGTGGTGTGCGTCAGTTGATAGCCCTCGTTATAGAGGTCAACCAACGCGGGGTCGCAATAGATGAAGCGCTGCTGGCGACGCAGACGCTGGTCGAGGCCGAACTCTATGGTCTTCAGTGCGTCAACCACATTGGCTGCGTCGATGTCCTCGTCAAACTCCACGAGGTTATTTTTCGCGCGGCTCACCTTGCCCGAGGTGATGTTTGCCTCGGTGATGGTGTTGAAGCCGTTGAACAGCTCCATGGTGGTGGTGCCGTTGGCATTGCGCTCGGCATCAAACAGCGCGAGCGACAGGTTCTCACCGGCTGCCGCCATGAGCTGACCGAGCAGCAACTTGGCGAACTCCGTCTGGGACATGCCATTGCCCAGCGTGCTGCCATGCTCGCCGAGGAAGGTCTGCACATAGTCGTTGGGAACGAAGTCGATGTTCATCGCACCGAAGAACATCTCAAGTTCCTGATAGGTGATGGCCAGCGAAGCGTCACCGCGCTTGTTGGCGGCGTAGGGGTAGAACTGTGCATCCACATTGTAGCCGCCCAGAAGCTGGTTCGTGCGGCAGCCGGGCAGGCCCGTGAGGAACTTCACACTCTCGCCCATGGCAAGGTGAGGCATCATGAGCAGCGTCTTGTGCCACTTCTTGGCGGCATCTTTCCACGCCTGCTCGGTAGGTGCAGGAAGGATGGTAGGGGTTACGTTTGCCATAATCGTCAATTCAATTTGTTCAACAATTCAGTGGCATCGGCGAGCGCGGCGAAGTAGTCGTCTCCGGCCACATTGCTCTCCTTGCCGTTATCGATCACTTGGGCAGAATTATCGGCGGGCTTCTTCTGGAGGCCCGCGATTTCCTGCTCTCTCGCTTTGAGTTGGTAGCGCAAGTCGGCAATCTCCTTGTCGCGGTTGGCGACGGTGGACTGCAAAGAGGCAAGCTGCTCGCCATCGGTGGCCATGTGGTCCTCGATGACCTGCACCTGCTCCTCGCTCACGACGATGCGTCCGTCCTCGCTCTCGAGGTGCTCGCACTGGAGAATGCGGCACACGTTCACATAGGTTTTCTTCATTGATTCAAGAATTTTTGTTTCGTTCTTACTTTTAAACACATTCGACAATGCCGTGATCAATCGGCGCAGGAAGTTCTGCTCCTCATCTTCCTCATGCAGCAACACCGCCGGCATGATCCCTGTCATAATGGGTCAGGATCAGACCATCGATGCGGGTGATGCCCTGGCTCAGAAGCTGCTTTGCGGCGATGTCCG
>CALGCG010000006.1 GCA_937884485.1 uncultured Bacteroidales bacterium | reverse complement strand
CCCATGTGGTGTTACAAAATTAGTATTTTCTAGACCTAATTCTTCTGTTTTTTTGTTCATCAGCTCCGCAAAGCCTTGTACACTTCCGCCTACATGTTCTGCTAAAGCTACTGCTGCATCATTTCCGCGACCTTAACATTAATCCATATAATAAGTCATTTACACTTATTTTATCTCCGCTTCTTTAGACCTAATCTTGAGCCTCCTGTCCCACCTGCTTTTGCACTTACAGTTACAGTATCGGTTAAACTTGCATTTTCTAGCACAATCGTACAAGTCATAATTTTTGTAGTCGAGGCCATAGCAGTTTTTACATTCTCATTTTTTCCATATATTATTGTTTTAGAAATTCTATCATATACTACATATCTTCTAGCATTTAATATAGGCTCAGTTTTTATATTATTCGCAACTTCATTTGTTTGCTCATTTACTATTTGATTGTTTATTATTTATTTACGATTTTATTGATTTGGCTATTCCAGTTCCCTTTCCTTCGTGGAGGGTTAGGGAGGGGCTCCCCTCACCCCTTGCAAATCTCATCCGCCGGGCGGGCCGTTGCCGTCTTCCACACGCGCCAGCCGATGCAGAGGGCGACCAGCAGGGCGACGAGGAGGAAGATGCCGACATAAATCCACCACGAGATTTCGGTTTGCACCACGTACTGCTCCAGCCACGGTTTCATGCAGGCATAGCCGATGGGGAAGGCCACTACGGCCGCTATGGCTTGCAGGCTCATGTATTCGAGGAAGAACATGTCGAGGATGTCCTTCACCGTAGCGCCATGTACCTTGCGGATGGCTATCTCCTTGCGGCGTTGCTCGCAGGTGAGCAGAATCATCGACCACACACCAAAAAGGGCAATGAGGATGCAGACGCTGGTGGTGATGGTGAGGAGGGTCTGCAGGTTGTTCTCGGATTGCAGCATCTCTTCGTAATCATTTTGAATGTCCAGTATATAGGCATCACGCCATTGCTCCTTCTTGGCCTTTTCTTCAATCTTTTCGCTTATTTGTGACAATGTGCCTTCATTATATTTAAAGATGGTGTAATATGTCATATACGCGCTTCTCCTTTCGCGTTCGGTCATGGGTCTTTCGGGAAGTAGCATATAGGGTTGCCTTGGCATGGTGGGTGATTCATTCAGAAAGTCTTTCACTACCCCCACGACCTTTCCTTTCCATGGTATTTCTTTTCCTATCGCATCAGTCCATCCCATTATCTTGGCCAACGCCTCGTTGATGAGCAGGCAATCTTTGTCCCCCTCGTGTAACCATCGTCCTTGTAATAGACGCAATCCGTAGAATTGGCAGAACTCTTCCGTTACCTCCAATGAGCGTAATTTCAAATCGTTGTCCAATTCAGGGAAGTCCTTCACATAGAGTATCTCATTTCCATATCTTTGAAGGGGATAGAGCGGTTGATGAGGCGTTATGATGTCGGACACCTCGGGGATTTGCTTCAAGAAGTTGCGCAGAGCTATGGCTTCATCTTCCTTATTATGAAACATT
>CALGCG010000005.1 GCA_937884485.1 uncultured Bacteroidales bacterium | reverse complement strand
AATAATTAATAAAATTGATATAACTAATAAGGCTGTTTTCATACTATCCCTCCAAACGCAATAATATAATATCATATTTATGTATATTATGCAATTATTTTTCTAATTCTTCCTCTATTCTTATTAATTGATTATACTTACATATTCTATCTGTTCTAGACATAGAACCTGTTTTTATTTGTGCATTGCCGGTTGTTTGTTGGACACACGCTTCACCAACATGGCAACCAGCAGAATGATATACGCCGCCAACGAGAAAATACCTACATACACTGCCAGACACCACGGGAAATCCAGCACTTTCTGCACCTCACTGTACACCGGCAGCGATGGCGGACAGTACGGGCTGAACTGGAACATATTGAATGTTTCCCGTTCCAGTAGTCCAGTACGGAATGCGGCTTCGTTCATCAGTACCGCCATCACCACCGCCCTCGGGCAATATTATACCAAGACGGAGATAGACGCGGCACTGTCGGCTATCAATACAGCGATTGGTCAGAAGGCATCGCAGGCAGACCTGACGGCAGAGGTGACCCGCGCACAGCAGGCGGAGCAAGCCAATGCGGATGCCATCGCCGCGCTCCAATCCATCGTCGCCGACATCGAGACTATCGCCGAGGGCTATGTCCGCGTGGCAGGCTCGTCAAGTCCGGCACTCTCCTACAAGTCGTACAAGTATCATGAGCAGGGCGGCTTCGGACGCGAGTCGGTGTTCTCGCTGTTCTATCCTTGTTTGGTGGGAACGAAACTCAGTGGCGACGATGCCCAGGTTGGCACCATCCTGCATGTACTCCAGAAGTTCGGTGCAAAAACTATCGACGGCGTGCCCATGTGGCTTGACATCTACGGCACACCTCACAAGATAGACGGCTCGGAGGGCGATGTGCTGATAGTAAACATTGAGGACTTCTACAGCATCAACGGCAAGCACACCATCGATGGTACGGAGTACGACGTGTTCCTGATGTCGCGCACACCGTTCACATGGCAGGGCATCGAGGCAGAGCACATGGAGAAGTTCGGCTGGAGTCCTGACTACTGTGTAAGCCATACGGACACTGACAACGTGGTGCGTATGCACTCTGTCTATAACCCTGAGTGGAACGGCTCTTACGATGCCCCCGTGGGCGTGACGGGTAAGTACGTCTATACCACCGACCCGGAGACGGGTGACATCGTGGAGACCTACGATGCCAACGAGACGCTGCTGGGTGGTGCAGGCGGCTTGCACTCTACCGACATCGACCTGCCTACGGGTGAGCAGCGGGCCATGAACCTGAACGCCGACCCGACAAAGACCGTGCCCTGGATGAACCAGACGGCAGAGGGGTGCAACCGTCTGATGTCGCTGATACTCGCCGAGGGTGGCACATTCGACGCGCACAACGCCAACCGCATGGGCAGCGGCTTCTCCTCCAATGACCCCGCCACCGCTGCAGGCGACTGGGAGCAGGCGGGCAACGGTGCGAAGAACGGACTGCGCGTGATAGATAAGGACGGTGCATGGAAGTATTACTCACTGGGCGGCAACGTCCGCTTCCTGACGGGTCACACAGAAGGAAATGAGTATGCCGCTAACGTCATCAACTCATGGAGAAATCCGTGGCACATTCTGGAGGCACACCGTGCGGTGTCGTATGCCATCGAGAACGATGTGCACGAGTTGGAGTGGTTCGTCTTCGAGGGCAACAAGTACAAGTACCGCAGCGTGCAAGGCTTCAACGGTCCAAGCCACGGAGAGATGACCTGCGTGGTGTGGAAACTCATGGCAACACAGGCTGGTGCCAACGCTATCGACCCGACGGACAACGTGACGAGCATAGCCGGCAACCGCGTGGAGATACTCGTCAGCACAGCCCTCGTTCACGGCATGACCACACAGGTGAGCCCATCATGGTGGACTTCAGGACTGCTGTTTACAGAAGATGAGAACGGACAATATGAGTGCTTTATTGAGCGCGACCAGGCAGAACTGGTGAAGAGCATTGCCGCTGAGAACTACGACCCAGCAACGCCACGAGACTTCGAGACCATCTACGATCATGTGCTGACTGTACAGAAAGGTGATGGATATGCCAAGAATTATCTCAACGGTGCGTTGATGCTGCCCAATAGCAATGCCAACAAGAGCGACGCAGGCTTGCATACCTACGTGGGCAAGTATAACTGGTTCACGGGCGGTAACGCAAGTGCTGGAAAAAAGTCGGTTCGTGGCTTTCGTCGCGGCAACATCGCTAACGGCAGCGTTCTCTCACCGCTTACGTTGAACGCTGGCAGCTCGCCTGCGGACGCGTACTCGACCGTCGGCTTCGGCACCTGTTGCCGCATAACGAAATAGGAAACGTAAACCCGCGAGCAAAGCGAGCGCGAAAACGTAAACCCGCCCGAACGAAGTGAGGGCCGCCGAGCGAAAGCGAAGGCTATAATACCGCCGCAAGGCGGTCGGCGCGAAAATTCAAAAATCGAGGTTATCTTCAGCAATGGGGATGACCTCTTTTTTTTATGGTAAACCTCAGACACTATTTCACACGAATAGTGTGGAGATGCGGCCCCGCATCGACGAAACAGAAATCCAGGCCAGCCGCCAAATGGGGCAAGCGAATCGGAGTAGCCGCGAGCTGGTGAGGTTGAGTTCTATGACAGAATGATAAGGCGGCTGCACTGTACGGTCGGTTCGTGGCTTTCGTCGCGGCAACAACGCTAACAACAACGTTCTCTCACCGCTTACGATGAACGCTAACAACTCGCCTGCGAACACGAACTCGAACATCGGCTTCGGCAACTATTAGCCAACAGTAACATATAAGCCCTCGATTGCTTAGACCTGAGCATGAAGAGGCAGGTGCAAAGCCTCGCTGACGAAGAGAGCGAAACAACGCAAAGAAAAGGTGCTAAGACCACCAGCCGACCGTGCAAGAAATAGCAAAGGAAAGGGTAGGCTGCGGGGCGTTCGGAAACCCCGCCATCGGCGCAACAGGTCTGTGCGGCAATGCCGCAAATTGAGAATTGATAATTGACAATGTGCACATCAACATGGAACAATATCACCACTGGCCTTCACGCTGCCGTCTATGACAGCTACATGGCCAAGAGCTCACGCCAACGCGCCAAGCGTGAGGTAGTGGAGGTTATGGCAGATGTGGATGGGTTCTGCCAACGGAAGCAGGCGGAACTCGCCACCGGCTCATACACTATCGGCAGATACCGCCATTTCCGTCTGCGCGACAAGAAGAAGGAGCGCGACATTTCGGTTCTGCCCTACGAAGACCGCTGTGTGCAGAACACCGTGAAAGATGCCATCGAGCCGCTCATCTTGCGACAGATGACCGACGACATGCTGGGCGGACTACCGGGTTGCGGAGTGCTGGCAAGCGACAAGCGGCACCAGGTGGTTGCCCGTATGCGGGTGCTGATGAACGACCGAAGCCTGACGCACTATTTGCAAGGCGACATCTCCAAATTCTACGACCATGTGGATAATGTCATTAGCATGGAGTTGATAGAGCGACAGGTGAAGGACAAGCGCACGAGGGCGGTGATCCGTCAACACCTCTTCAACCAGAAGCGACTCGCCATCGGCGACCCGTTCTCCCACCTCATTGCCAACCTCAATATGTCGGTCATCATCCGAAAGGCCAAGGAGAAGTACGGAAAGCATATCAAACTGGTGAACTTTGCCGATGACTTCATAGCCTTCAGCAAGGATAAGAAGACGCTGAACAATCTGCGCCGCGACATGCGGATATGGGCCAGGCAGATGCGGTTGCACTACAAGCCGATGTACGTGCGCCCCGTTGACAGTCAGGACATCATCTTCTGCGGCTATAAGTTCGGACGTAGCTATGTTCACTTGACACAAGCCACTAAGAAGCGATACGTGAAGGCTCGCCACCGTGAGCGCAGCATGGGCTCATACAAGGGCATCATCGAGGTGGCAGACACCAAGGAACTGAAGAAACGAGTACAATATCAAGACAACAGAACTATGAACGAGAAAATCCGTCGCCCCTTTGCAGGGCGACCCATGAAGATTGAGACGATGGAGGGTATCAGCCACACCATCGTTGACTTTCAGAAACGCAGCAGCAATCAGAAAGACTGCGACAGTTACTACCACATTCAGGCACTTGCCGACGGGCTGGGACTGATAGTCTATTCGACGGGCGCACAGAAGATTTGCAAGTACCTTGACACAAAGACACGGAATGACATCCCCCTGCGCGACATGAAGATAGTGCACGACTGGAGCGGCTTCTACTATGATGGTACGGTCTATACCGACGCTGAGGAAGAAGAAATGATAAGAAAACAATTCAACATCCCAAAATAACAACGATTATGTACACAGCCAATTTCCCCGAGAAGCAGGCACTTGGCCTGCACAAGCTCACCGGCGACAACAGCGGTGAGGTGTTCACCAACGAGCGCGAGGTCAAGATGACCGACCCTGACACCCAGGAAGAGCGCACGGAGTATCAGTACGACATCTATCAGGTGCCAGACGCACGCGACCCGCACAAGGTGAAGGATTCCGTCATCAGCGAGATTCATCCCGACGGCGACGAAGTGAAGATCCTGCGAAAGACCTTGGCCAAGGTGCTGAAGGCATCCCTTCAGTATGAATCTGCGGAATATGCCGAATTCAAGGCATACAACGAGTTTGCTGAGAGCATTGATGTCTGAGTAAACCCCAAACGGCAAAACAATAGATAATTGTACGGCAAAGTGCCGTATGTATAAGTTTAACAATTTAATTTCTTTTTGTTTATGGCATCAGAAATCATCCAACTGCCTCAGAACGGAGGCAATCAGAACGGAGGAGCTACAATCCTCCCAGTAGCCGGTAACGGCGGCGGTATCTTTGGCAACAACGGACAGACGAGTCTGACTGACATCCTCGGCTTCGCCGTCATCGCCAGCATCTTCCCCAACATCTTCGGCGGTCAGTTCGGCAACCGTGGCGGCAACTGCAACTGCCAATCTGTTGACAGCGCACTGGCTCTCCAGGCCGTCACAGCAGAGGGTGCAGCCAGCCGTGCAGCCATTCAGAACCTCGCCTCTTCGATGGGCCAGAATTACAACACCGTGCTTCCCGCTGTCATGGGCGTACAGGCTGCTATCAGCAATCTGGCAAGTGCCAACGGCATGGGCTTCCTTCAGGTCATCAACGCACTCCAGCAGGGCGACTGCAACCTTGCTTCACAGCTCGCTCAATGCTGCTGCGACAACCGCTTGTTGACCACCACGCAGGGCTACGAGAACCAGCTGCGCGTAGAGGGACAGACCAACACAATCAAGGGCGAAATCTCCGCACAGGGCCAGCGTCAGGTGGACGCCATCGCCGACCTGAAGACCACGATGATCAAGGAGTTCTGCGATGCCCGCGAGCGTGATATGCAGGCCGTCATCGACAAGCAGGCCGATGAAATCAGCCAGCTCCGCACGAAGGACAACATCGCTGCCCAGACCTCGCAGATTCTCGGCTACGTGAACGCCCAACTGGCTCCGATCCAGAACACCGTCAAGGAGATTGTGGACAAGATGCCCAACACCGTTCCCGTGCAGTACCCGAACCTTCAGGTGGTGAACGCTACCCCCTACGTCAACGGCGGCTACTACGGCCAGACTCCATTCTACGGCGGCTTCTAATCAAGAAAGGAGGCAATCATGATTGGAATTAACGTACCGAATCAGATGCCGTTTGCCAATGGCAACATTCCGTATCTCGAAGTGAACAACATCACCGTCGGGACTGCGGCTGTTAACCTTGCAATGGGTTTCCGTCCAGTACCGAGGACGGGCATCTTTCTTGTCCGCATTCCGCAGTCCATTCCTGCGGGAACGACAGAGACTTTGCCCGTGACACTCACCCTTAACGGCAACACCCGCCAGCTGACCTTCTTCGGAGGCTCGAATGTGACGGTGGCTGATCTGACAGGGACAGGTGTCCTGATGGTGTTCAATGACAAGTACAACGGCATCCTTCAGCTGCTGAGCACACCCGCTCCGGCAACGACTTAATCAACAAGAGTATTAACAATCAAAAGAACTATGACTATGATAACTTTTTCAGAACTTCAACCCGGTGCTAACTTCTATGTGATAAGCACCAACGGCGGGCTGCAAGTGGCAGTCGGCACAGTGAAAGGCAAGACGGCACCCTATTGGCCGATGCAGAATACGCTCAACACCCAACTGGTGGACGTGACCATCAATATCGGCGGACAAGACCGCCTTGTGCCTGGGCTTCCTGTCAATCTCGAAGTGGCAGGGCGCGACCCGGAAATCTACACGGGTAACCGTGAGACGGCAGAGCGAATCATCGACGAGAAGATGGCCGAGGCCGACAAGATTATCCAAAACGTGGCCTACTATCAGAAGGTGAAGCAGGACGGCCCCAAGTGCAAGGAGATTATCAATCCAGGCTACGCACAGACACGACGCCAGGCTGAGACCATCGAAAGCCTGCAGGCAGAACTGGCAGCGATGAAGAGCGAACAGCAAGGCATGAAGGACTTGCAAGCCCGCACCATCGAGCTGCTGGAGAAACTGAGCGGCGGCGCACCGGCAACGGCAACGAAGGGAGGGAAAAAGGACTCATAGTCATGGCGACTGCAATAAAAAAAGGAGATAACAGCATGATTTACGATCCTAATTCAGGGACCCTCATTATGACCGATGAGGACAAAAGCATGAAGGAACAGATGCGCACTCAGATGCGCAACCAGTTCCGAGGCAACGGCTCGACCATGGGCCAGGAAGTCGGCTACCGTGAGGCATACCGCGAGGGCTACCGCGAAGGCTACGAACAGGCCATGCGCGATGCCCACGAGGGCGGCATGAGCATTGAGAAGATGTCACCGGCAGAGCGCGAGGCATACATGCGCGGCCAGCGTGACGCCTACGGGCGAAACGGAGCCGAAAACCGCAACCAACTCTAAAGAGAACAAGACGAATGACAGCGCAGCATCTATCCATCGAAGGCTACTGGAACGTCACCGTGCTTTACGACGTTTGGCCCGGCGACCTCCCGGAGGTGGCACGGCTCATGCACAGTGCAGGTGCCAGCCAGAAGATGATAGATGAAGCCACCGACAACCTGAGCGGATGGAATGCCGGATATACGCTGACCGCTATGGGATGGCGTGAAAGCATTGTCTGCATAGGACGTGCAACCAGCCTGCGTGAGTTTCTGAACACGGTCGACCATGAGGTTGACCATGTTCAGGCTCACGTGGCTGAATATTACGGCGTGGAGCTGGGCACGGAGCAAGCCGCCTATCTGCAAGGGTACATCGGAGGACGCTTGCTGGAGTTCGTCATTAAGCAAATCATTATTAACCAGCATTGAGTTATGAGTCTTAGAACAGCAGACTTTTTCAGCCGTGCGCTCACCAGGAGCAACGCCGTGACCGCCATCGTAGGCGACCGCATCTTCCTGCCCGCACGCCCGACGGTGGACGAGAACGAAGATACCATCCCCTACATTATTATTATGCCGGGCGCGGTCACTAACACGGGATTCACCAAGGACAACTCGCCAGAAGGTGACGAGGACACCGCCAACGTCGGCATTCTCTGTGTGGCCGAGAGCCACGACCGCCTGGCCGACCTCTGCGAGGCCGTGCGCGAGGCGTGTGTCTGCCTGTGGCGTGAGACCGTCGGCGAGCTGCACACCCCCGTGGATTGGCAGTTCTCAGCCACCGACGAGCAGTACGATTCGACGAAGCCTTGCAACTACCTGACGCTTAACTATCAATGCACAACTAACAACGAATGACATGGGAGTAATCAAAGGACAGAACCTCCGAATGAAACTCGGGGACAAGTATGTGGCTTTTGCCACGGACTGCACCGTACATGTATCAATGTCGCTGGAAGACAGCAGTACGAAGGATTCGACTGATGGCATCTGGCAGGAGCAGGATATCGTGGGAGCCGCTTGGGACATCAGCACGTCGGCACTCTACAGCGTGGACGAGGACGCCACCGGCATCAATGCAGAGGACGCTCTCGACATGGTGCTGGCCATGCAGAAGGTGAAGGTGGAGTTTACGGGCACCAGTGGCGAAAAGAACCGCACGGCCAGCGGGACGAAGTACAGCGGCTATGTGTGGCTGAATGACCACAGCATCACCGCCACCAACCGCCAGAACGGCACCTATTCTCTGCAGGCTCAGGGAACAGGCCCGCTGCAGAAAGGCGACATCGACGCTTCGACCGAGACAGACCCGGAAGAAATGGAGACCGCCTAACATCAACAAGCGCCAGGCTGTCATAGCCTGACGGCCTGGCGCACACAAAAAGAAGGAACTATGAACAATAAGACAGTTACAATTCTTGGCCATGTCCTGAACATCAGCTTCAACATGGCCGTCGAAATCGAGTACGAGGAATTGAGCGGCAAGCCATTCGACTTGCAACAAATGGACACGCAGAAGGCCACCATGCTACTGTGCTTTGCGGCATTGAAGGTTGCCAACGACAACGTACCCTTCACCATCGATGAAATGAACCGCAAGGCGACCTTCAGCGAAACGACAACCCTGAAAGCATCCGTCATCGAGGCAATGAACGAATGGCTGAGCATCCCTGACGTCATGGCCAAAGAAGTACAGCCAGCCGCCGAAGAAGAAAAAAACGCCTGACCGCCCACGACATCTATTCCCTCATCGTGGGCGAGATTGGATTCTCGAGAAAGGAGTTTCTTTACGAATTGAAATGGTGGGAAATTCAGGCCATTATTGACGGATACCGCAAGCGCGAGCGCACGTTCCTGACGATGACACGCTGGGCTACCTACATGCAGATGTCAACCGGCATGGCCGACCTGAGCAAAGCAGGCATCCACGAGCCGCAAGACTTGATGCACTTCTCGTGGGAGGAGGAAACAGACCACAGCCTGCCATTGACGGAGGAGCAACAGCAAGCCATCCGCGAGCAGCTGCGGGCCGAGAACAGGAAGAACGGCGTAGGATAATACCCGCGCCGTTCTTCATCGTAACTACCATGTCCCGACGTGCGGGCTATCCCAACTGGTGCTAATGCCGACGTCAAGCGAGCCGCCGCTGCCGAACAGATTTCCGGAATACTCCGTGCTTCTGTTTGCCTTGAACGGCGCGCCAGTAATCGTTGCCGACCCTAACACCCCGCCGTCGGCATCTTGTGCCTGTATGCTTACATTCGTCACCCACTCGTCACTGCCGCTCAGCCCGAAAATACTCACAGTCATCTGCCCGGTCGTGCCAATATACGATTCCGGCACATTTACTTGTCGTTCATTCTGTTGCTGTACTACAGCAACACCACTGACATAATCCCATCCATAGTACCAGCGTTCAGGCGTAACAACAACGGCAGAGCAACCGTCAGGCACTTCGTCGGCAATCGTCAGACGCAGCTTCGTAGCCACGCGGTCGAGCGTGACGGCCCTGTTGCCATTGCTGGTACTCACCACATCCACCTCGTAGTCTTTCCAGAATGTGTCTCTCGGCCCTGTCCATGTAATCGTATGCCCCTCTGCGTCCAGTGTTGCACCCTCACCACGCGAGGCCACGAAATAGACATGATGTCTGCCATAACTGAGCGACATCTTTGGCTGGCCCCAGTCTGCATCCGTAGAAGTCTGATGAACCGTCTGCACACACGCGCCATCCATATAATCGAACACCCACAGGTCGGTCATCGACTGTCCGTCCGCCGTCAGATAGCCGCGTGTGAATGTTGCTGAACCAAAGTCGCCTTTCACCGTAAACGTGAAGCGCTTTGATGGGCCATCTTGCGATTCTTCTTCCCACGCCTCACTGTTGGCATCATCCAACACAGGTTTTTCACAGCCGCACATCAAGGCAGCGGCCAATGCCATCAATAAAATTCTTTTCATAGCACACATTTATTAAGTTTGTCAAATTCTCCGTAAACATCCTCAGCCAGCACCTTGGCATATCGTTGCGTCTGTGTAATCTTCGAGTGACCCAGCATCTTCGACACACGTTCCAACGCCACGCCTTCATGCAGTGCCCATGTCGCAAAGGTGTGCCGCCCGACATGGCTTGTCAGCCGCTTGGTGATGCCCGTTTCTTCCGCGATACGCTTCAGGTTCCTGTTGTAAGTCTGCACAGCCACATGAGGCAACGAGCCGCCATAGCGTTGCACCACGGCCAACGCCTGCGGCAGCAGCTGGACGTAGTAAGTAACACCCGTCTTGACCCTTTGCCCGGTCATCAGCCACCGCTCACCTTCATGCCGGCACTGCTCCAGCGAGAACGCTTGCATATCGCTATAAGCCATGCCCGTATATGCCTGGAACACGAACATATCCCGCGCTGCAGCCAACATCGACCCTTTACGGAGCGTCAGACCCTCAATCTTTGCCAGTTCTTCCTTCGTCAGGAACTCCACCGTCTCAACGTCACCGCGTTTAATTTCTCCACGCATACGGTCATACGGGTTAGCCTTTATCAGTCCGAACTTCATGGCCCGGCCAAGCAAAGCCTTGATGTCCTTATGATAATTCCTCACCGTCGCCTGGCTGATATACTCCACAGGTTTGCCAGCCTTCACCTCCGCATCCGTCTGATGCTTCTTGATGCCGTGCAGAAAAGCATCCCATTTATGTACATTCTCGACTGACAAGTCCGACCATTTCCGCATGACACCCGACTCAACCAGAGCGGCCACCGATACCCTATAATGCGCTGCCGTACCTTTCCGCACGCCCAGTTTCTCAATCTCATTATTCATCCACTCCAGCATATCCTCAGCATCCTTGATTTTACGCCGAGAGTCAGGCGAAAATACCAACTTCCGCACATCCTCAAAATTGATGTCATCTTCCGCACAATCCGCCAGCCGTTCATTCACAATCCTGTCGACACGCGCCAGCATGATACTCAGTCGCTCATTCTTCTCAATGCAGTCTTCACGCCCGACAATCTGCCCGAATTTCCATTCACGCAGGCGCACGCTCACGCCTGTATTGATATAGTACGCGCGACGGTTAATTGTCACCCGCACCTCTACCGGAGCAGTTCCATCCTTGGAAAACCGCCCCCGATGATTATATATTATTGCTGTCTTTATCATTTCATTCTTAGTTTTAAGTTATAAGTAAAAAAGTGGGGAAACATCTGGGGAAACTACGGGGAAACATTTGTTCTACAAAAACATTTCAGACCACTCTAAACCATCTATATGTATCTCCAAGAATCTCGCCAAATTCCCTTTATTTATCGGCACCGCCGCCATTTTACGGCGGTGCCCGAATCTTCGCCTGGTGATTCCGTTGGGACTCGAATAGGCTACTTAAAAGCATTGTAAAAATTATGGTTTTGGAAAATCTTGATAATGGTATGGGGAAACATATTGCAAATTTATCTTCTATGTTGCCAGCAGTATATAGTGCCAGGCTGTGCGTTTCTGGTGCATTGGGTACCTCGCCTTGTTTGTGCTTGACACCTTCCAGATGTCACGACTGTGGTTGGCGTGCGTGAGGATGACGTTGTAGGTTCGGTTCTTGATGTAGTCTGTACATAGTCTCCTGCTGAGACGTTGTTTGTATTTTTTTGCCTGTGGATTAAGCAAATAGTGTCTGATGGCAACGCCTCATTAGTGCATTGGCCCCAAATAGTCATGGATTTACACATGACAGGTTCTTTTGCGCTTGCGCTTAGTGATGCAGAGAGAAGCAATAACAAGAGTAAGTTTTTCATTGCAATTTTAATTTGGAAGTTTATCAATAAGTGAGTTCATTTTTCTATTGATTGACGAAGCTCGCGGTTGAGAGCCTCGATATGTTTGTTTTGATGGGTTATGATGTCGAAGAAAGCATTTGATATGGGGAAACATTTGAGTTGTTTTGTTCTTCAGCTGCGCCAATGGCGAAGGGATAGCGGGAAAGGTCGGAGGCGTTGATGTTGGCAATTTGACGCTCCAGTTCGAGGATGCGGGCATCGCGGGCGCGAATGATGGCATCCTTGTCAATAACTGTTTGTTCGAGGGCTACAATTCGGGCTTGCTTCTCGGCAATGAGTTGTTCTTTAGCCGCAAGCGCGAGCTTCAGCGACGCTATGGATTCATCTGCTTTTGCGAGTGCCGAATTAAAAACGCTCGACATATCGGGGATGCCGGCGGCACTCCCCGAAAACGACGCACGCGTTGCCTTTTCTTTTTCTTCTGCTTCAATCTTAGCTTCAAGATACTCTGACATGAGCATATAGATATTCTTCCCACGGAAATAATCAGCATTAAACAACGCAGGAAAGGCTTCAAGCAGTTTGCGGATAGTCTTGTCCGAAACCACTTTTTTGTCGTTTCGGATATTGGAGAATGTGGCCTCGGTGATACCAGTCACCTGAGCCAGTTCTTTTTGGCTTTCAACTTTCCTTTCGTCGATAAGATAATCAACCGCCCGAATGAAAAGTTGATTTTTGAGCACTTTTGGGTGCAAATTGGTCTGAATTATTTCCATTTTTATTAAAAAGTCTTAAATATTCAAACAAATTATCCCGAATTATTCCGAGATTGTTTTTTTATTTATATATTTGCACCCGTTAAGCAAGCAAGCAACAACGAGGCACGAAATTAGCCGTCAGACGGGAGGCCGTCTTTTCGGAGCGGATAACCGCAAATTTGCTAAACACTTTGCGAGGGTGTTAGG
>CALGCG010000004.1 GCA_937884485.1 uncultured Bacteroidales bacterium | reverse complement strand
GAACTATATGTGAACGATATAAGAACTATATAAGAAGGGCCGAACAAGGGGCGAAGAGGGGGCGGAGCGGGGGCGGGGAATATTTTTTTTATGTATTTGATATTTTTTTGTATATTTGCAATTTGAACGTATTGTAGACTCATGGTGTATATTATTATATATCATGTTTTTGCGTGGATTGTGCACGTAGGTGTAATAGACGCTGTGGGCTGCAAAGGAAACGGACAACGACTGAAATGAAGAACAAAAAACTGACGATGCAAGATATGAAACATCAACTTTTTGGAACTACCGGTGAGTTGTGCAAGGCGCTGATGATGCTGGCCTTGGTGTGTGTTGTGGTGCTGCCGCAGGGCCTTCGTGCCCAGGAGAGCGCCACGGGCTACTACACGCTCACCAACGGCACTCACACATGGCTTGAAGGCCCTGAAGGCAGCGCGCGTGAGACCGAAGTGCTGCTGGAGAACGACTGCTACGGCGCGGAGATTCACCTCTACGACGCCACGAATGTGAACATCCAGACGCGCCGCGGCGACTACTACCTGGCGCTGGACATCACCACCGACCCGGGGCACCCCGCCGTCAAGAGCGTCCCCACGGCCACGGGCTTCACGCCCTACTGCGTGTGGAAGCGCACGGGTGTCACGGGCTACTACTATCAGGAGTGGGACAACTACCGCTACTACCTCATCGGCACGCGCAATGCGCTGTCGGTGGAGAAGGTGGAGGTCGGCGCCTCGACGGCCTACTATTCCAAGTTCTACAACTGGGACATCGGAGCCGCCATCACCGACATCACCTACCGCAACGGTGAGCGCCACGACGCCTACTACTGGATCATGTACGACACCGTGGGCACCGACGGCAACCCCGCCAACGGTGTGTGGCGCATGTCGGGCGACACCTACAGCCGTCCGGAGGCCAAGGTGCGCCGCAACGATGTGTTCTATACCTACTGCGACCCCATCGTCAATAGCATCGAAGGCAGCGACACCACGTGGATGCCTGCCGGCCAAGGCGCCCTCTACCTGCCGGTGGAGGTGGTATACCACGAGAAGAAAGTGAACTTCCCCACGAACACGGGCTTGGTGGGTCTGACGACCGACACGAGCGTGCTCAAGTACGGCGAGACCCTGACGGTGACGCCGGTGCTGAACAACCCTGGCGCCGAGGTTCCCGTGGTGCCGGGCTACTACGAATATGCTGAGGAGACGTCGCGCCGCGGTATCAACCACAGCTGGCGCATGCGTACCGGCGAGATGATCTATGGAGTCTCTGGTATGCCGACGTGCGACACGCACTACTACTGGGGCAACAATCTGGACGAGCGCCACGACACCCCCCCGAGTGCCGAGAACGAGACCCTCGTGGTGGCCAGCAAGCAGTTCAGCATCACCCGCAGCGCCCTGCGCTGGGTTGACACCGCCACCGTGGGCAACAACTTCACCCTCTACTGCAAGAACGTGCCCAACCGTGGCAGCCACGGCTGGGTCTACTATACCGTCACCTACACCAACGGCGTGGTGCAGAAGGACAGCGTGCACTTCGACTTCTCCGTCGAGGTGGCGCATGCGCCCTTCCCCGAGCCCACCAAGGCCCCTGTCGTGAGGGGCTACGTGGTGGGCGGCGGCCGCATGGCCAACGTCAAGGGTAACACCAACGTCACGGTGCACAGCGCCGACACCATCTACTCCCTCTACGGCGGCAACGACATTGCCGGCTGGGTGCAGGGCAATGTGGGTGCCACCATCCAGCTGGGCACCGCCAAGACCGATGCCGACCATCCCGTGCACATAGGCTATGCCTACGGCGGCGGCTGCGGCTACTATACCTACCAGGGCATCAACCCCGCCGTGGTGAAGGCCGCCGACGGCGTCACCGACTCCCTCGTGGACCCCTACCTGCACAACGACGGCAAGACCAACCTCGAGTACCAGGCCTACTTCTTCAACGGCAAGGTCTACAAGTGGAACACGCTGCCCGCCGACTATGAGGAACATGCCCTGGCGGGCATTAACGCCTCGAGCTATGCCCCCTATGCCGACGCTGCCTGGGACGCTGCCGACCTGGTGGCCGACTTCAACTTCCGTTACAGACCCCAGTGGCGTTGCGAAGGCTCCTATAGCCCCGCGCAGGCCGATGTCAGCGAGCACGGCAACGGCGGCGACTGCATGACGGCGGCCGACAAGCAGTACATGGGCACCGTGCCCTACATCAAGACGGCCCACATCACCGTGGGTGTCGACGGCCACGCCGGCAACGACCACATCCACATCGACTCGCTCTTCGGCGGTGCCGAGAACGCCTTCATCGGCGTCACCTCGCACGAGCTGCTCCCCGCCAATGCCGTCTCCATCGACATCCACGGCGGCACGCTCTATTCCGTCTTCGGCGGCAACAACTACGGCGGCTCGGTGGCCGCCACCTCGACGGTCTTCGTCAACGTGCACAACACCAAGACCACCAACGAGAACAACATACACAACACCTACTTCACCGGCTACGGCCGCCAGTTCGGCATCCGCTACCTCTTCGGCGGCGGCAACCTGGTGGACGGCTCGCATGCCAACGTCAACATCCTCGGCGGCATGATCGACACCTGCTACCTGGGCGGCAACATGGCCGACGTGAACCGTCCCCTCGGCACGGTGAACTGCCGCGATGAGCGCTACATCTTCGAGAACGACTCCATCACCAAGCAGTGGGTGGGCGGTTCCTTGGTGAACAAGCCCCTCTACGACCCCAGCCTGGCCGACAAGTGGACCAACTATAAGAACCTCGTCAACCAGAACCCCAACCGCTTCACCAGCGAGACGGGCCGCTACAACATCCGCGTGCTCTTCGGCGGCAACAACCGCGCCGACATGGCCACGGTGGCGCAGATCAACCTCGTCTCCGGCGGTATCAGCTCGGTCTATGGCGGCGGCAATGCCGGCGACATGCGCTATAGCGAGATTGTCGACTCCCTGCCCAAATGGGTGCAGGACAGCTCGGTGCGAGGTTTCGACGGCTGGAAGTACCAGCGTCCCCGTGTCATCAGTACCATCGTGCATAGCGAGGACACGTCGCACATCATGGTGGAGAAGGTCTACGGCGGCTGCCGTATGGCCAATGTCGCGGGTTCGACCATCCTGTGGCTCTCCGGCGGTGTGTTCGGCTATGCCTACGGCGGCAACGACATCAGCGGCGACGTGGGCACGGAGCTCGGCGAAGGGTCCTACGCTGTCATCGACCACAAGGCCGTGGTGCTGCAGAGCGTCTACGGCGGCAGCAACGGTCTGTACCACTGCAGCAAGAACGGCCGCTACCTTGGTGGCGACGCCTACCTGCTGAAAGACCGTCAGGGCAAGGTCGGCGACCCCCACGACGAGTATGCCAACCTGCTGGTGCCTACGCACAACAATACCAACCTCTACCTCAACGGCGGCAAGGTGCTCTACTCGGCCTATGGCGGCGGTGTGAAATCGCACGTGGGCTTTGAGCAGGGTTCCAACCCGAAAATCAATGTTGGCGGCGCCGACCGTGCGCTGACCGTGCTGGAAGGCATCCAGAACGGTTCCATCCATGTGCAGATGCACGACAGCGCCTATGTGGGCAGCAAGGCCCACCACTCCACCGTCCTCACCGACGGCAACGCCTATGGCGGCGGATACCTGTCCTACCTCTTCGGTCTGGGATATGCCACCGTGGGCGGCACCACCGAAATCCTCGGCTCGCTCTATGCCGGTAACGACTGTATGGGTTCGCTCAACAGCTTCGGCGCCTATTCCATCCCCGATGTGAAGTGGTATGAGATGGGCCCCGGCAATTTTACTGAAGTGAACCAGCCCGGCGTTCCGGTCACCGAGTTCAAGGCTTCCGACGGCTCCAACCTGAACTACCTCTCCGGCGGCAGCTACAACGCCCTCTACAGCACCTACCTCCACATCGACGGCACCCCGAAGATCAACTGCGTCTACGGTTCCGGCAACGGCGACTACGACTACTCCGACCGCAGCAGCCTCGACGCGGGTCCTGTGTGCCACTTCGAGTACACCGAGGTGACGCCCCTGCAGGAGTCGGTCTTCATCGACATCAACACCGAGGGCGGCATGATTGACACCGTCTTCGGCGGCGGCAACGGCGTGGGTGTGCAGAACAATGTGGAAATCCTCTTCAACAGCAAGGTGTCCAACACGCTCACGGTGGGTACCATCTTCGGCGGCAACAACCGCGAGAACATGGAGAGCTGCGTGCCCGACATCATCCTGACCCAGGGCACGGTGAAGAATGTCTTCGGCGGCGGCAACTCGGGCAGCATGAACGGCTCCGACGAGTTCACCGACGTCTGCGGCGAAGCTGTGACGGGTGTGTCGACCTATGTGACGGTGAATACCGACAAGGTGACCATCACCGACAGCCTCTTCGGCGGCTGCCGCATGGCCGACGTGCGCGGTATGGCCTACATCGACATCCGCAACACGCAGGCGGGTGGTATTAATTATGTATATGGCGGCAACGACATCAGCGGCAAGGTGAACGGCAACACCCGCATCGACGTCAGCGGCGGCACGGTGAACAACATCTACGGCGGCTCCAACGGCCGTTACGACTATCAGTTCATGGGCAGCGATGCCAACGGCAATGACGACTTCGCCGTCTACGCTTTCCGTTCGAACCATACGGATCCCGCCAGCCTCGTGTCGGAACACAGCGGTGGAATGCCCTTCGTGGACTCCACGACGGTGAACCTCTATGGCGGCACCATCAACAACAGCGTCTACGGCGGTGGCTCGCTGGGTGACTGCCGCGCCACGCGCGTGGAGGTCAACGACCGTGTGTGCCCCGCCAAGCTGACGCCGGACCAGCTGACCATCAACGGCGCCGTCTTTGGCGGCGGCGAGGGCGACTGGGAGAACCTCAACAACGAGCGCCGCGGCAATGTGGCCAAGCCTGAAGGCAATGTCGGCGTGGAGGGTGGCACCTATGTGCACCTGCACCATGCCAACGCCATCAGCACGGCCGAGGGCAAGACCGTGGCCTACGGCGGCGGTCGCGGCGGCGACGTGGAGAACACCAACATCAAGGTCTTCGACACCTGGGACCGTCCCTTCGACGCCATCTACGGCGGCTGCTGGGGCTCGGATGTCCTCTCCACGGCCACCGTCACCATGGACGGCTCCAACCTGGGCTCGGCACAAAATGCCTTCCAGCTCTTCGGCGGCAACGACTATACGGGCAACGTCTATAAGAGCGTTATCAACATCAACTCCGGCAAGTACGGCTCCATCTACGGCGCCGGTAACGGCCAGTACGACTACTCGCAGCCGCCCATCGCCGGCAAGACCATCTGGATCCCCAGCAGGAACCAGGTGCCCAACAACGAGTATGTGGAGATTAACTTCGCCGACGGCCATGTCGACTCGAACCTCTTCGGCGGCGGTCTGATGGGTACCACCTGGCGCTACAAGACCGACGACCTGGGCGAGCACATCTACGAGACCGTGGGCGGCAACCGCTACCTCATCCCCGACACCTCCATGGACAAGGCCACGGCAATGCATGCCGACCCCAACGCCTATTCATATATTATAGTCAACGTGCACGGCGGCACCTTCGCCAACAACATCTTCGCCGGAGCCTGCGGCAAGGACAAGCAGCTGGTCTACGGCCTGAAGGTGCTGAACATGGACGGCGGCGAGGTGAGCGAGTCGGTCTACGGCGGCAGCCAGCGCGTCAACGACGGCTATCCGCAGGAGTGCCAGGGATTGACGGACAGCGAGATTGCCAGTAGTACGAACCCCATGACCAAGACCACGCTGCGTCCCTCGTCGATATTGAACCTTGCCGGCGGTATTGTCAAGACCTCGATCTACGGCGCCGGCTATCAGGGCAACACCTACGGCTCTGTGTATGTCAACGTGGGTTCCAAGGCCATTGAGGACAGCAAGGTGTGGACGCGCAAAATCGGTGACTTCGAGAACGCCTACGCCATCTTCAAGCCCGGCACCTTCCATGGCAACGCCACAGCCTTGACGGCACACCACCTCATCCTCGACGCTTCGGTTTACGGCGGCGCCAACTGGGGTAGCAACGACGGTAGTTTCGACTTCCGCGTGCCCGGTTTCTTCGGTGGCGAGAGCCGCATCTATGTCGACGGCGAGGGTTACAACACCACCAACGAGTCGTCGGCCATGCCCTCGATGGACATCGCCAACTCCATTATCGGTTCCGGTACTTCGGTGCAGGGCGGCGATGTGCACAACAGCATCCATGTCTACAACTATGGTTCCGTGGACTACAATACGTGCCACGCCAGCAAGACCCTGCGCTCCATCCAGCGTGCCGACGAGCTCTACCTGTGGAACACCGCCATCTACTATGACGGTGCCACGGACGCCGCCTCGGCCTATCCCTCGCAGCAGTTCACCATCAACCGTGTGGATACGGTGAAGGTGCGCGGATACAACGTCATCGACCTCAACGCCGTGTTGACGGAGGTGGCGCAGCTGCACTTCTACGAGGATGCCCTCGACGACAGCGGCAACCTGGTGCACACTGTGAGCCAGGACCTCTTTATCAACGATGGAAGCCAGTGCGCTGCCGACCTGGAGGTCTGCCAGCGCCTGCAGGTGATTGATCCTGTCACCAACAAGTATGCCGCCATGGTGGTGAACAACGGTGTCAATGTGGACATCATGACCACCGACGGAGGCTACGGTTTTGTGGAAGGCTTCGGCTACCTCTTTGCCGAGGTGGGTACCAATGCCGTGGTGACGGCTCGCGCCAAATATATAGACGTGGATCACGGTAATGCTGAGATTAACTTTGGCGATGGCGGTTTCATGTCGTCGTGTAAAGATTCGAACCAGGTGCCCACGATTTCGAATACCTCTGTTGTCTGGGATCTCTGCACTGATGGCGTCAACTGCAATGTGGCAGAATATCCCTATCACAACTACCAGACGACATACCGTGTGTGGTCGGTCGGCCATGGCAAGCGTACCCGTTTCGCCGTGCTGCTGGCCCATGCCGAGCCTGACAAGCTTGAGCAGGACAAGGCTGTCAACCTGCTGGACGGCTCCACCACCTACAACCTGTCCCTTGCCCATGCGCAGCTCATCCTGCCTCCCACCACCCCCGGCCACTACTACCGCCTGGGTACCGACGGTGTGACCATCGAGGATGACAACTCGACGATGAGCTTCATTGACAAGACGTGGAACCCCTCCAACTGGGCGGCTGTGGGTACGGACACCGCCTCGGCGCACCATGAGATCCATGGTGACTGGGAGACCCTCTCGCTGGCGTCGGGTTCCGACGAAAGCGACCTGCGCAAGGTGAACCTTATCCTCCATGACCCCGCCACAACGTTCGGCCTGATGATGACGTCGGGTCAGAACTTCGCCACGGATGGCAGCGGATACACCAAGCCCAAGACGGTCAGCGGCGACTGGAACCAGGGTGGTACCGCCATCTCCGGCAACAACCATGTGAACATCATCCAGAGCTTCTACTCGGCACAGGTGGGTTCGGATGTCAATGCATCGCCTATCATGGACCTCTACCTGACCTACAGCACCGAGTTCTCCAACACCATGCTCGGCACGGTGTACTTCACCCTCGACGAGTATGAGTCGGTTCATCTGCGCGCCAACTATGATGGCGTGAACATCATTAGCAATACGGGAGCAGAGGTTACCGCCGCCGAGTGGAACGCAGCGCATCCCAGTGCCACGCCGCTGACGAGCGACTGGCTCGACAAGAACCTCGAGCAGCCCATCAGCGTGGCTATTACCATCGCCACCCTGCTGGAGAAGTTCAAGGACATGGAGTGCGACGTGCTGGCCATGTACAACGAAGGCCGCAGCAACACCTTCGTCCGCAAGGCGGTGTTGCCCGCCACGCTGTATGCCCGCGATGTCTACCTCGACAGCATCAAATGGTGGCCTGAGCATTGCGACAGAGATGAATTCAACCTGACGGGCTCTGCCGACGAGGTCCTTACCGACGGCGACCCGAACGTCTTCCGCTTGGGTATACAGCCCATGGACAATATCTCGTCGACCCTCACCACCACTGTGGGTTGGCACATCACTTCGCAGGACACTGCTGTCGACATCTTCTCCACGGTGAAAGACTTCACGGGTGCCGACTATACAGACCAGATGCCGTTCAGCAAGGCCAGCGGATCCTCCGCCACCTGCGCTTCGCCCAGCAAGATTGGTCTTAACGGTATGGGCATCAAGATTGGTGAGCTTGACGGACGTGGCCTGGCAGCTCTGAATATCTCGCTTGACTATGACGGCAACAAGGTGTACCCCGATGGTATCGTGGGCCATGTGGACTTGCATTTCTCGGCCTACAACCCCGTCGACACCAGCCGCTTCAAGATACGCGTCAACGTCAAATGCCGCACACGAGGCGATACCATCTTTGTGGCATCGGCCGACGAGATAGACCGTTGCGGTGTGCATTACACACCTGGCTCGCTGTCGGAGGTGGACGCCGGCAACACGCAGAAAATCGGTAAACGCCCGGCGAAGTACTTGCAGAACTTCTTCCAGGCCTTCGACCCGTCCATCTACCAGGAAGGCGATGTGATTGCCGTCATCGACACGATGAAGATAACGGGAGCTGTCTCGATACGAGGCAACGACTATTCGGCTGTGCCCATTATCCGCTACTCGGGACACCACCACGAGCTGCCTGGCGAATGCGGCGTGTTCCGTGGCACGATGTTCGATGTTACGGGTCAAGACGGAGTCTTCACAGCCTCCTGCATCGACTTCAACGGCAGTGCCGTGGGACGTATCACCGGCTGGGATCCGGCTGAGGAAGCAAACTACCCGGAGTTCTGGAACGCCACCATGGCCATGCCCGGCAGCGACCCCACCAAGCGCCTTGACACCAACATGGCCTATGGCCCCATTATCTCTGTGCATAACGGCGGTACCGTTACCCTGGGAAGCGGCACCGTGGTGAGCAACAACTATAATGGTTACTATATTGATGGAATGGGAGACAGTATCCGTCGCCTCGGCGGTGCCATCAACGTCACCGACGGTGGCACGCTGGCCCTTGTCAACGATGTCACGATAGAGAACAACTTCGTCCAGGTTGCTCCTGCCGGCACGGACCATCCCATCAGCGGTGCCATCCATGTCGATAAGGGTGCCGTGGCCCTCAACGCTTCGCACAAAGCCACGGCTGTTACCATCACGGACAACTTCATCCTCGACGGTACGACGGGTGCCTTCTGGACACCGTTTGTCAAGAATGGTAAAACCATCCGCTTCACCATCGACACCAATTATACCAAGACGGCCTCCAACCGCAATGTCTATCTTACCCGTACGGAAGGTACTCCGGCAGCTACTGCCGACATCAAGAGCGATATGATTAATCTTGTGTCGGTGTTGCCGTCGAATACGCGCGTCGGCGTCAGCAAGTGGTTCCCCGGTCCTGAAGTGCGTGACACCATCCGTTTTGCCTATGGCCACAAACTCACCGACCTCCTGCAGGCTACGCGAGTGAACAACAACTTCATCTCCGACGAGGATTACAACATCTTCTATGAGTACAATGTCCACAACTCGTGGATCTTCCTGCACCGATGCGCCACGTTCCGCCACCAGCTTGCCGGTGTGGACCTACCCTATATCCCCGCAGGTGCCTATGCCGCCGACAGCGTCCTTGCGTACCTGCCGCTGATGTCTGCCACTTGCCCCACGGGTGGTGACGCCATCATCTACCGTGTACAGGGAGGTTTCTTCCCCTATACCTACACTTGGAGCGGCTCGTCGGACCAGACACGTACCACCTCGACGGTGCACAGCGTCATGATGGACGAGGTGGCTGACACCAACTACGACAACTATATCGACGCCATTGCCGACACCCTCTACACACCTCACGTCTCGATGACTCCTCACGAGTCCACAGAGGATCTGCTCTACCATGTCGAAGCCCAGGATGTTTCCGGCTTCTGCGTGTTGCAGAAAGATATCAAGGTTACCCTCACCAAAACCTCGGCTGACGATCCGGAGCCCTTTGTGGTTGTTCCTGATGCTGCCCACAGCAACCGCGACGGCTGGACCGACACCAGCTCCGCCACCCAGGCCATCGGTACACGTAACTACAAGGCTATCAAGATCACTCCCAAGGTGTGGGTGAATCGTAATGCCGGTACCATCTCGGCCTACCTCGCCGGTGACGACCATGTCTATCAGGAGGAGGAAACGGTGAGTGCTATCACCGGCAACGATACCATTATCGGCCACGACCTTGAGCACCTCCTCTTCTGCGAGGGCGACATCATCCGTCTCTCCACAAGCCCCAGAACGGAGACCACCAAGTTCCTCATGTGGGACTTCGACCCCTACTACTCGCAAACCGCCAAGTATGTGGTGCCGTCGCGCAACAGTGACGTGGTGGCCTACTATGGTCCCAACGACTACTGGAAAGACAACATCACCACTGAGGCCTTGGCCGGTGCCTTGCACGACGGCAACTATGAATACGTGTCCCGTGCCGACGCCGGTAGCAGTACGGCGGGCTATGTCACCACCTACAATGGCGATGTGCATATCTACAACGAGAACGGCTTGGCCTGGTTCATCAGTGTCGTCAATGGCTACAATGGCCAGCAGGTGCGTCCCTTCTACTTCAACAAGGTGTTTGTCCACCAGAAGGACGACGGGTCGGCCTACGACATGAAGGATCACCTCTGGACTCCTGTGGGAACGCAGCAGTATGGCTTCCGCGGCCGCTTCATCGGCGTCGGCAAGCCCAGCGTGGTCACCGACTCCAGCACTGCCCCGCTGCCGCAGGGCGAGCAGGTGGTTATCCGCAACATCATCGTCAACGAGCCTTCCCTCAACCATGTGGGCCTCTTCGGCAGCCTTGACACCGCGCAGATCCGTGGTATCAAGCTCGAAGCCATCTTCGCCCGCGGTGGCCAGTATGTAGGCGGTATGGCCGGTAAGTCGGTCTACTCCAAGTTCGACAACTGCGCCGTGGCAGACTCGATCGAGGATGCCAGCACCACCTCCATCCTCACCACTCATTATGTCAGCGGCGGCTTCATCGGCCGTTCCGACCACGACGAGATCAACAATTCCACCTTCGTTGCCAAGTATGTGGGCGACGCCGTCTACAGTGGTGGTGTGTTGGGCTATGGTACTTCTTCCACTGTTACCAACACCGGTGGCTTGAACATCAGTCGCATGAATGGTCTCTACATCGGTGGTTTAGCGGGTTACCTCGATGGTGAGGCTCCGCACACCCGCATGATCTTCTTCCGCACCGAGGGCGAACCTTCGACCATTGCCAACAACTATGTGCGCCTGCTTGCCGAAAGCAAGGGCCAGCAGCGTGTGGGTGGTGTTGTGGGCTATGCCGAGAACACCGTGTTGGAGAACAACTATGCCTATGGCGACATGCACATGGCTGACCTCCACGGCGGTGTGGCCGGTGCCTTGAGCGACAATACTCAGACCAATCACAACTACTATGCCTCTGCCGCCGCCGACCGTGTCGTTGGCGTGGCGTCGGCCTCTGCCAGCCAGAGCGACAACGCCTCCTTCCGTGGCAAGGGCAATACCGTTACCCTCAGCCAGCCTGTCGACGGTGTGAACAACCTTACCCGTGTGCTCAACCGCTGGGTGCGCAGCCAGAATGCCGCCGGCGGCCGCTACAAGACATGGCGCAGCGACCTTGACGAGGTGCACGACGGCTATCCCATCTTCGGCATGCCCGATGTCATCCCCGTCAGCGACACCCTCTTGGTTGAAGGTTGCGACCAGGTGGAATGGCAGGGTATACTCTACAATGAGGATTCGCAGTTGTCGTACTCCATCATCGACTCTGTGGAGATGGTCGACAGCACATTGGTCACCTTCATCCGCCTCCATCACAGCACCAGCACTCAGCTCTCCGACACCGCGCTCATGGGTCAGGACTATGAGGGCTATGGCTTCTTTGTGAGTGCTACCGAGTCGGAACTCCTGCGTCGTTCTCTCGACAGCGCGGACTACGTCACCATCGTGCTCACCGACACCCTGCAGACAGCCTACGGATGCGACAGCGTCATCACCCTCAACCTCTCCTTCCACAGCGACGGAGGCAACGAGGATATCGTTGAGGTGACCACCACCACCGAGGTCAAGGTCTACCCGAACCCCACTGTCAACGTCGTCAACGTCGAGGCTGAGCAGATGTCGCACGTCGAAATCTACGACAACGAAGGCCGTGTGCTGCAGAATCGTGACACCTACGATGTGTCGCGTGTCACCCTCGACCTCAGCTACTATCCCTCGGGCATCTACTACGTCCGTGTCCACACACCCAATGGTATCACAATCCAGAAAGTTGTCAAGAGATGAAAAAGAAATATCTGAAACCCCAGTTGGAGATTTACTCCTACATGCCTGAAGAGGGCTACGCCAACTCCGTAGCCCTCCACACCGACTACGCCCTTATCGAGGGCCATGACGGCAGCACGCTGCGTGCCTCTGAGGAGGTGACAGAAGTTACCGACGACAAAGGCGAATGGATGGTCGGTGAATGGACTATTTAATAACCTCAAATGTTAGAACAACGAACTATCATGAGAAGAACCATCTTATTCCTGTCAATCCTGTTTGTGTCCCTTTTTACAGTCTCGTGTGAGAAGGAGAAAGAGGGCGAGGGCTCTTATTCTTTCAGTGCATCCATTGAGAATCTGAGCACTGAAGATGCTGCCACAAAGGTCCGCCTTGTCGACGAACAGTGGGTCTACTGGGAGGTGGGCGACAGCATCAGCATCGCCTCCGACAAGTCTTCGTCGCCGACCGCTGCCATCCTTGCCAACACCGGTGGCCCCAACTATCCCGACTTCAATGGTACATTCATCTCCGAGCTCCCGTGGGAATCGCAGTACTTCCTGGGTCTCTTCCCCTACAGTGCGAACAATGTCGCCAGCGGACACGATGGCTCCTCTGATTTTGGCACTCCCCAAATCGAGCTTGTGGCGCGTCAGCCTTTCCGCAGCGACCTCACCTTCGCCCGCAAGGTGTTCCCCATGGTTGCCTGGTATGGTGGCCATTGGGACGAGACGCCGGGCAGCGCCTACAACCTCGACTTCCATTCCCTCGCAGGTATTGTCCGCATCCAGTTCGTCAATGCCACTCCCGCTTGCACCATTAAAGAGGTGCGCATCATATCCGCCGACGACAAGCAGCTTAAGGGTATATTCGATGTCAAAGACTACAAAAAGGACAACCCCTACCTCTCTTCCACCAGTACTGCCGAAGAAGACAAAACGGTTACCCTCTACTGTGGCGACGAAGGACGCAGTTTCGCCAATGGCGAGCTTGTCACGTTCTACCTGGTCCTGCCCGCTTTCGACCCCTCTGTGGCTGCCAACAGCCAGTTTGCCCTCCGGATGGAGATTGAGAACACCAGCGGCAAGGTGTGCACACGCACATTCTCTGCCCGTGTGCGCCGCACAGGCATCACTTATATGCGAGCCCTTGAGGTCACCAACTGGGAATCCGGTGTCACCGCTGTGCGTCTTTCCGGCAACGGCACTGCCGAGCGCCCCTTCCGTATCTATTCCGTCGACGATCTGGTCTACCTCCGCGACTGTTACAATTCCGTGGAACGTAAAATCAATGGTCAGGACATTTCCGCCAACACGCACATCTGGCTTATGCGCTCCGACATTGTCCTCAATTCCACCAACTGGAATATGGGTATCAAGAACTTTGTCGGCCATATAGAAGACAAGTCCAATGCCGATGTCCCCGGCATCACCTCCACCTCTTCCCATCCTCTTTTCGAGAGTGTCAATGCGGGTGGCATCGTTGAGCGTATCGCCCTCAAGGCCGAGGTGAATTACAGCGGTGAGAGCGACTTTTCACCCTTCTGCGTTACCAACAGGGGCACCTTGAAAGACTGCGTCCTCAAGCCGCCAGTGGCCAACCCCTCGGGTGTCGTCTCGTCGCCCTTTGCCAATCTGGCTGGTATCTGTGTCAACAATTATGGTACAATCGAAGCCTGCCGCAACGAGGGCAACCTCAGTGCCGCGGCCCGCAATATCGGCTGCATCTGCCTCTTTAACGAGAACGGTGCCGTCGTCAAGAGTTGTCAGCTCAGCACCCCGTTCCTCGTCAATCGTGCATCCTGTGTCGGTGGCATTGTCTACGAAAACAAAGCCGGTGCTACCGTCCGCGACTGCCTTTATGCCGTCAGTACCACTGGCAGCACCTCGCGCTGGGGTGGCATTGTCTACCAGAACAACGGCACTGTGGAACATTGTTACGTCAACAATTCCATTATCACCACGCTTTCCCTTGGCGGCATTGTCAACAAGCAGTTGGGCGGTACCATTAACTATTGCGACTGCCGTGCCCAGCTCCATGCCCCCAACGTTGGCGGCATAGTCGATACCATCTCGGGAGGCAAGATTGTCAATTGTTTTGTCAACCATGTCAGTGCCCAGATTATCCGCACCTCTTCCACTTCGGCCAACCGTTCGGCCGGAGGCATAGCGGCTTATATGCTGGGAGGCTCCATCGAGAACAGTTTTGTCAACGTCCCCCACATTACTGCCCAGGGTTCGGGTGGTGTGCTGGGCGGCCTGGTGGGCACCTGCACCGGCGGCAGCGCCGTCAACTGCTACTCCTATGAGACCACTGCCGCTGCGCCATCCTTCTTCGGTTCCAATACCACTGCCACTTTCACCAATTGCTATCTGGTTGAAGGCACGCAGACGGGCATTACAAGCAAGACGGAAGCCCAAGCCAAAGCCAACGACGGCCTTGTCAGCGATCTCAATGGCAATGTTCCTTCGGGAGGCAAATCCTGGGTTCTCTCGGGTGTGCCTGTCCTCGAGGCCTATACCGTCACTCCCTGACACGGGGTGAGTATTGTCGCCCTATGAGGGGCGTTCCAACGACCTATCTTCTCCCTACCAACTCCCACCATAGTGGGAGTTGGTAGGGTGTTATTAGGGGGTTGGCAGGGTGTTGTTGGGTGGATTATGCCACTGTTGCAGTGCGTGTTGGGCGTTTAAAGGGTTTCTTTCAGTTCCACCAGGAAGGTTCGGACCTCTTGGAGCTGCTTGACAAGCTCCATTTTGGGGTCTTCCAGGGGGCGCTGGCGCATCTGTTCGCGGGCTCCCTCGAGGGTATAGCCGCAGTCGCGTGTCAGGTATTTGATGCGCCGTAGCAGCTCGATATCGTGTTCGGTGTAGCTGCGGCTGCCGCGACGGTTCTTTACGGGCCGTATGCAGTCGAATTCGGTCTCCCAGAAGCGTAACACCGATGGTGCCTCGCCCAGCATCTCGGCGACCTCGCCGATGGAATGGTAGAGCTTGTTGGTTTCCATGTTTGTGTTGTTTAATAAGAATAGTATCCGTTATTTTCCTGGTAGCTTTGGCGCTTCTCGTACTTCACATCGCGCAGTGCATCGGCTTTGATATTGATTTGGAAGAACCAGCTCTGGTAGTAGCCGAAGGGCACCCAGCTGAAGCGCATCTCCCAGCAGTGGAGGTCGCGATAGATGTCCACGGTGGTGTACGACATGCCTTTGTTGACGAAGTCATAGCCCGTGGTCATGGCGATGCGCCAGTTTTTGGTGAGGCTCACATTGCCCGAGAGGTTGATGCTCTGCACCGTCTGGCTTTTCATGTCCATAATGCTGGCCACGAAGGTGTTCACATAGCTGAAGGTGTAGCTGATGCTGAGGTTCCAGGGCACGGAGAAGTCGACATAACCGCCGGTCATCAGCACCGGGTTGTAGTTGTGGGGAGTCTGGAGGATAGCCGTTGTGGGGCGTCCCTGGCTGGAGGAAGAGCCGTCCTTGCTGAAGGTCTTGTTGTTCAGGCTGAAGGAGAGTTGTGCGCTCCAGGTGGAGCTTTCGGCGCGGAACAGGCGTCGTTCTTTCTCCCAGAGGAATTCGTTGTGGAGTCTTCCGGCGCTGTCGATGACGTAGGGGCTGAAGGAGCCGCTGTAGTTGAGCACCAGGGTGCGGAAGAGGGTGGTGCGGCCGCTGACGGAGAGCGGGGAGAGGTTGAGCGAATCCTTGGCGAAGTCGTAGCTCATGGAGAGTGTCAGGTTCTCGATGAGGGGTATCTTCTTCACTTCGGCGGTGGTGTCGAACGGATTCTGCCATTTGGCTTCGAGGTTGTTGCCTATGGAGAAGCGCAGGCTGCCGCTTTTGCCGTCGGGAGGGCCGCCATAGAGGCTGTTCTGGAAAATGGAGTAGCGGTGCACGTAGCCCGTGGTGTCGGTGTATTGTCTCCACCATCCGAATCGCTCGGCTCCGAAGTCGGGATGATAGCTGAAGGCTATGGAGGGGTTGATGACATGGCGCAGGGCCTTCAGCGGGCCGTACTTGTACTGGAACATGCCGTAGATGCGGGTGGTCAGCGAGGAGCTGAAGTTGAAGTCGCGGTTGGCGCGGAAGCCGAAGAGGGTGTCGGTGGTAACGGTGCCGGTGGAGGCGTCGTAGCTCTTGTCGATGGTGCTCCAATGCCAGCGCTCGTTGTAGGTCAGCGAGTTGGTCCAGTTGAAGAACTTCAGCACCTTCAGGCTGCTCGACAGAGGGATGCTGTGATGTATGCCGTACTGCATAGCGTCGAAGGTTTGGCGGGTGAAGAGTTCGCTGTCGGCGGCGGTGATATTGTTTTCGGCGTTCAGCACGTAGGAAAGCGATATGTTCTCCCACCAGCGGTAGCCTCCCACGGGGTTGGCGCGCCGCAGCGGGTAGATGGTGATGGACGACAGCGAGATGGAGGGCAGCTTGATGTTCATCACGCCGGTCTGTACGTTGTAGCTCTCGCGGGCCGAGATGGCCAGGTTGAGGTAGGAGCCCAGTTTGGTAGTGTAGCTGATGGAGGAGGTGGTGGTGGAATTGAAGTAGTCGTTGCGGTTGGAGGTGTTGCGGTTGTAGTTGCGGCTCTGCAGGTTGACATTGGCCGAGAAGCGGCTGTAGGGGTTTGACTTGGAATCCTGTTCGTGGGTCCAGGTGAACTTGAAATCGTTGTATTGGTTGAAGGTGTTGCTGTCGCCGCGTATGCCCTCGTAGGTGATGCCGTAGCGTGCGTCGAAGGCCCCTTTGTATTTGTAACGTTTATAGTAGTTGCTCTTGGCCTCGAGAGCCCAGCTGAGGTTTGTGTAGATGTCGCCCAGCAGTGCGAGGTCCCAGTTGTCGCCGAGGGCGAAGTAGTAGCCGCCGTCGCGCAGGTAGTAGCCGCGGTAGTTCTGCCATCCGTAGGAGGGTATCAGCACGCCCGAGGTGCGCGAGTGGGTGATGGGGAAGAAGGCAAAGGGCAGCGCCACGGGGGTGGGCACGTCCTCGATGGAAAGCCAGGCCGGGCCGGTCACTATCTTGTCGCCGGCAATGAGCTTGCTCTTGGTGAAATTCAATGCAAAATGGGGGTGTGCGTAGTTGCAGGTGGTGTAGCTGCCACCGCTGAGGTACATCACTGAGTCGTTGATTTTTTTCACCTTCTGTCCATGCAGGAATCCGTCGCCCTCCTGGGTGATGACGCCCTGGATGATGCCCTTCTTGGTGTCGTAGTTGAAGGTGATGGTGTCGGCATGGTAGTCTGTGCCGTCCTGTTTGAAGAAGGGGCGCCCCACCACCTTGCCTGTGGTGTCTTCCGTGCCGTGGGCGTGCAGTGTGTGGCGGTCGAAGTCCACCTCCACGCGGTCGGCCATGAGCAGCATGCTGTCATAGTCGATGGAGCCGTCGCTATAGAGGAAAGCGCGCCGCGTGGTGAGATCCATGGCCACGGAGTCTTTGGCCTTGTATTTGATGACTTTGTCCACCCCATTTTTCGACACCCTCATCAGGGTATCGATATCGTGCTGAGCCGAGGCCGCCAAGGGCAGGAAAAACAGGGCAAGAAGAGCCCATAGACTTCGCAGCCCTGAGCCTCCACGGCCTGTCTTTACCACTATGTTTTTTACCCCTTTCAAGCCTCTTTTAAAACATTATTTTGAACATTCAAAATATCTTCGTATCTTTGCATTTTCGATTTGCAAAGATAAGATTATTTATGCAAATTAAAAAATTGAAAAATATTTTATTGTAAATGAGACGCTTACTAACCTTAATCATCGCAATGTCGCTCTTTTGGGCACCTGCTTTTTCGCAAAAAAAAGACACTTACAAGGTGCGTACAGTGGTCATAGACCCAGGTCACGGGGGAGCAAAACCCGGAGCTCAGGGGGGCCGTACCCAGGAGAAGCATATCACCCTGGCCATTGCAAAAAAATTCGGAAAGCTGGTTTCCGACAATTACCCCGATGTGAAAGTCATCTACACGCGCACTACCGACGTTGACATCTCCCTGGCAGAACGTGCCCATATTGCCAATCGCAACAAGGCCGACCTTTTTATCTCCATCCATGCCAACTCCCATCCTACGGCTGCCCCCACGGGCGTGGAGACCTTCGTGATGGGTCTTTCCGAGAGCCGTGCCAACCTGGAGGTCGCCAAGAAGGAAAACTCGGACATACTGCTGGAGAGCGATTACAAGAACAACGACGCCTACAAGGGTTTCGACCCCAACTCTACGGAGAGCTATGTGATGCTCGCCATGTTCCAGAACGCTTTCATCGACAAGAGCCTCAATCTGGCTCAGGCCATCCAGAATCAGTACAAACAGAATCTTAAGACCATCAACCGCGGTGTGAAGCAGGCCGAGCTCTTCGTGCTTTACAAAACGACGTGTCCGTCGGTGCTCACCGAGGTGGGTTTCATCAGCAACCCCACCGAGGAGGCTTTCATGATCAGCGATGAAGGACAGGCCAAGATTGCCCTCTCGCTTTTCAATGCATTCATGACCTTCAAGGCCACAGAGGAGGGTACCAACAAGATTGCCAATCCCAAGATTGACATTCCTGGTTATGCACAACCGAAGTCGGAGAAGCCGGCCGCACAGGAGCCTCCGGTTGTTCAGACCACCCCCGAACCGCAGGCCACCCCCGCGGCTCCGGTCGTTGTGGAGAAACAGGTGAAGCAGGAGCCTCCCAAGGCCCTCGCTGCCGACACGGTCACCATTGTCCTCAGCACTGACACTGAGCGCCCTGTTCCCACACGTGAACTTGCCCCTCGGGTGGAGCAGACCCCGGCTGTGGCGCCTGCCGAGCCAAAGACTGCCCCTGCCCCCGCGGAAGAAAAAGTTGCGCCCACCATTGTGGTAAGCACTCCCGTCAGGAATGCCGACAATGAGCCTGAAAAGTCGGAACCACAGCATTCGACATCGCTGCAGGCTCCCAAGAACAGCGCTGCCAATGCCAACGAGTTCTATACCGTCCAGATTCTCACTTCCAACAAGGAGTTTGCCGAGGGCGACCCTGTCTTCAAGGGCCTTGAAAACATCATGACCACGCGCAATGGACAACTCTATTGCTACTCTGTGGGTCGTTTTGCCACCTTTACCGAAGCCAATGACTATTGCAAGGAGGTGCAGCGTCACACCTCTTTCAAGGATGCCTGGGCTGTGCGCCGCCGCATCAATGCCACGAACCAGACCAAGCAGAGCGAGGCCAAACCTGCGGAGACCAAGCCCGCCGAGACCAAACCTGTCGAGACCAAGCCCGTCGCTACGAAGCCCGTCGAGACGAAACCTGCAGAGCCTGCCAAACCCAAGCAAGTGGATCCGGAGGACAAGGGCACGCACTATCGCATTCAGATTTTCACAGCCACCCGTGTCATCAAAGCCGGTGACCCCGACCTTCATGGCATCCGCGACATTCGCACCTCGCGTTCGGGCAAGTTCTATATCTACTCCTGCGGCAACTACAAGACCCTTGCCGAAGCCCGCAAACGCCTGGCATCCATCAAGGCCTCCACACCTTTCAAAGATGCCTTTATCTATGGCATTAAGGACGGCCGTCGTTTCAACATTGAATAAAATATGATAGAGGCAAAAGATATCACCAAGACTTTCGGCGAGCAACATGCCCTGGATCACGTCTCCTTCCATGTGGGCAAGGGCGAGATTGTAGGCCTGCTGGGACCCAACGGTGCCGGCAAGTCCACGCTGATGAAGATCATCACCTGTTTCATTCCGCCTACGGAGGGCGAAGTCAGTGTCTGTGGTCACAGCATCTACGACGATAGTCTGGAGGTGCGGCGCCATATAGGCTACCTGCCGGAGCTCAACCCTCTCTATCCGGATATGTATGTGCGTGAGTACCTGCGTTTTGCCGCAGGTCTCAGCGGCGTCAAGAATCGCCGTGAACGTGCCGACGAGATGATTGATCTCACCGGCCTCGCCCCCGAGGCGCACAAGAAGATAGGACAGCTGTCCAAAGGCTACCGCCAGCGTGTGGGGCTGGCGCAGGCTCTTATTCATGACCCCGAGGTGCTCATCCTCGACGAACCCACCACAGGTCTCGACCCCAACCAGTTGGAGTTTATCCGCACACTCATCCGCCGTTCGGGCAAGGACAAGGCTGTGCTCCTCTCCACACACATCATGCAGGAGGTAGAGGCCATGTGCTCGCGTGCCATTGTCATCAATCACGGCCGCATTGTCGCCGACGAAAGCATGGATGGTGTCAACGCCAAGAAACTCACCGAGCAATTCCATAAATTGACAGAATAGAATATGACCCGTCAAGAATTAATATCCCTTATCCGCGAGCGCCGCTCGTTCCTTTGCGTGGGTCTTGACACCGACCCCGCCAAGATGCCTGCCCATCTGCGCGATGCCCAGGACGGCATCTTCCTCTTCAACCGTGCCATCATCGATGCCACCATCGACCATTGCGTGGCCTATAAGCCCAACCTGGCTTTCTACGAAGCTTTGGGTCTGGAGGGTTTGCGCCAGCTGAAACTCACCATGGATTACCTCCATCAGCTCGGCAAGCCCGTTTTTACCATTGCCGACGCCAAGCGTGGCGACATTGGCAACACCAGCGAGCGCTATGCCAAAGCATTCCTCGACCCGAAGGGCGACTTCAACTTTGACGCCATCACCGTGGCCCCCTATATGGGTGCCGATAGCGTGCAGCCCTTCACCGTCTACGATGGCAAGTGGGTCATCCTGCTGGCATTGACATCCAACAAGGGAGCCTTCGATTTCCAGTTGACCCAGGACGAACACGGCACGCCGTTGTACCAGCGCGTGCTCGAAACTTCCAAGCAGTGGGGCAACGAGGAAAACATGATGTACGTGGTCGGCGCCACCAAGGCCGAGATGCTGAACGATGTGCGCCGCATAGTGCCCGGAAGCTTCCTGCTGGTGCCCGGAGTGGGTGCCCAGGGAGGAAGCCTCGAGGAGGTGTGCCGTCATGGCCTGAACCGTGACTGCGGACTGTTGGTCAACTCCTCTCGTGGTATCATCTATGCCTCTAACGGCTCCGACTTTGCCGATGCTGCCGCCCGCGAGGCGCAGAAACTGCAACAACAGATGTCTGCCGTGCTATGAACAAGAGTCCTGTTCTGCTGCGCACCCTCTTGGTGTTGAGCATTATCTATGGCTCCATGACTTTTCTGTCGAGCCTCATGATGGCCATAGCGCTGCCTGCGCTCGACGCCGTCTACCGTGCCAACCAGGCGATGCTGCCCTCCGAAATGTTCTCCCTGTGGGAGCGTGCTGCCGCTGTGCCGCGTCTGCTTTATGGCGGCATGGCTTTGCTGTCGCTGCTCTCCGTGGTGGGATGCGTGCTGATGTGGAACCTCCGCCGCTCGGGATTTCATTTCTATGCTATTGCCCAGCTGCTGCTGCTTGCGTTGCCGCTGCTCTTCATGGGCAAAGCCTACATGGGTGTTGGCGACATCATGTTTACCGCCCTTTTCCTGCTGCTCTACTACATGCAGATGAAGAACCTGGGCGCCTTCGATGCCGACGGACAGCCACCGGCATCCACAGAGGAAACAGAATAAGCCCGTCTGGCCATTCCATAGTTTATGAGGTGCGTTTCGGCGCACCTTTTTTCTTTTTATCGCATGTCGGCCATGTCCCGTAGCATGGGCGTGACCCTATTCTGCAATGCTGCGAGTACTGCTAAATATTTATTGTTTTGCGGTAAAATCTATTACATTTATAACATGCTGTAAATTAGCAGTTAACAGGCACCCCCTCTTACTCCCCTCTTACTCCTCTCTTACCCCTCTCTTTATGCTCACTTTTTTTGGTAAGTTTTCGGTAGGGGAGGGTATGGGGGAAGGAGGGGGAAAACAGCAGGAAATTGCGTAATCGGATTGACTTCTGTAGAGAGTCATGCGGAAAGAATTTTGTTAAAAAAAAGAAAAAATTTGTTTCTGTGAAAAATAAAGCGTATATTTGCACTTGATTTTTTAGCGGATAAAAGTATTTACCTTCAAGATAAATATATAAATATGAGACACATGGTCAAAAAACTGATAACACTTCCGTTGTTGGCATTCTACTGCCCGACGAAAATGTGTGTAGGTAGCGCAGAGAGGGGCAATGAGTCGAAAGGGTCTGAGGATCGGAACGCAGTCCGCAAAGGCATAAGCTTGGTTATCAAGGAAGTTTATTAATCCTGGCTTGACTCCTCCGTGGGGGCTGGGTCAGGAAATATGGCGTCACCGTCGCAATACAAAGTTGCGAAATGTGGTTCTGTATATGTACCGTGTTCGTCAATAAGGAAACAAAATAATATTAATCATCAAAATACACAAGAACATGAAACACAAATTATTGATTGCGTTTGCCTTGGCGCTGATGGCGCCGTGGGCAGCCAGGGCGCAGAGCGGCTGTACTCCCATCAGCACGTTTCCTGTGACCTACGGTTTTGAAACTGCCGAAGGTTTTACCGACAGTGTCACGGCGGCCAGCAATGCGCCGACGTCAAATACGCTTGGCGTCTGTTGGCGCAACGAGGTCACGCAGGGTAACACCATTGGCACACGGCCCACTACGTTGTGGTGTGTCAATGGTAGCACGACGGCGACATACAAGCATAGCGGCAACAAGTCGCTGATGCTGCCCGACAAGGGATCGTCTTCTTCCGGCGTGGTTAAAACCATGTTGGCTTTCCCTGCCATGAATTTTACCAATCCTGGCGGCTATGTGGTATCGTTCTGGATGTACAGGAGTGGCACCGGCACCAATCCAGAAGGCTTCAAGGTCTATGCCAGCAACACCGACACCATCGGGCCCAATGCTGTCGACCTGGGCCTGTATTCGCGCCATTACACTCTTCCCAATCCAGTGGTGGAGCCTGCCTCGGGCTGGTATCAGTATGAGACGGCACCTATCACTTTGACGGGTACGGTGTACCTGATTTTCGAAGGTCAGAGTTACTTTAGTTCGAGCACCTATGTGGACGATATCGTCATTATGGAGACTCCCACATGCCCGAAGGTGTCGTTCCTGAATGTTGTCCCCGGCAGCGAGGATGTTCTCGTGTCGTGGACCGAGCTTGGCTCCGCTTCCTCGTGGGAGGTCGTGATTTCCGACGCCACGGGTATAGTGTCCACCAATGTGGTCAGCGACACCACAACCACCATTTACAATCTCTCTCCCGACACCGACTACGAGGTGAGCGTTCGTGCCGTCTGTGGCGTCGGTGACACCAGCGTGGCTCGCGAGGTGGAATTCCATACCAATTGCATGGATATCACCTCCAGCGTACTGCCCTACATCTATGACTTCGACGATGCCTCCGGCAACGGAACCTCCTATTCAATCAGTTATTGTTGGGGCCGCCATTGCGTGGGTTCCACCTCGAACTATCCCAATCCCAGCAGCACCAATAGGCACTCGGGATCGTATTCTTTGTACTTTTATAACACTTCCAGCATCAAGTCGTGGGCCACTCTGCCCAGGCTGGATGCCACGTTGCCTGCCAATACGCTCTCCATCGGCTTCTGGGCCTATAAAACATCGAGCGCTTACGGCCGTTTGAAAGTGGGCGTCATGACCGACCCCGAGGACTACAGCACCTTTGTTGCCGTGGATTCGTTTCAGGTGAGCACCACCAGCACGTGGGAATACTTCGAGATTCCGCTCACAAGCTATTCCGGCAGTGGACGCTATGTAGCCATTATGGCCGACTCCACTAGTACCAACCACTCTTACGTCGACGATGTAGTTCTGCTGCAGACGCCTCTCTGTTCAGCGCCCAACTCCATCGAAGTCACCGATATTACCACCAACGGATTTACCCTTAACATAATAGACAGTGCCAACACGGGCACCTATCTTGTCCAGGTGAGCGGCGACACTGCCTTCACGGAGACCATCTACAGCACTACCTACACCTTTACCGACATGCCTGCCAACACGGCCTTCTCGCTTGCTGTGTCGGCGGTCTGTGCCGACGGCAATCCCACGTCGCCTGTCTTTGCCGAGTTCCGCACAGCCTGCTTGCCCATCTCCGAGCTGCCATGGACCGAAGGTTTTGAGGGAATCCCTGTGGGTTCGACTTCCAATCCCGTCTTCGTGCCCTGCATGAGTCGTATGAACAGCTCTACGTCGATGTATCCCTATGTCAGTGCCACTTCCAGCTATGTGCACACTGGCAGTCAGGCTCTCTACTGGTACTGTCCCACCACTTCGGGTGCCTACCAGTACATGGTGTTGCCTGTTGTCGACACCGACGCCTATGCCATGAACACCCTCCAGCTGCGCTTCTGGGTCCGTGCTACAAGCACGTCTTATAATCCTGTGCTCCAGGTGGGTATCATGACCGACCCCAACGACAGAGAGACCTTCCAGCCGGTGCAGACCATCAACGTGGGCGGCAATACCACATACACCGAATATACGGTGCCTTTCGGCCTGTTTGAAGGCTATGGCCAATATGTGGCCATCCGTGCAACCGCCGGCACCGCGTCATGGTATGTCACAATAGACGACATGACGCTCGAGCTTATGCCCAATTGCCCGAAGATTGCCGACCTCGAAGTGGCGGCGACGACAGTGGGTTCGGCTATGCTGACATGGGACTACCAGACGGGCTACGATGCTCCCATGGGTTATGAGTTGACCTACGATGTTGCTGACGGCAGCAACCCCACGGTCCTCACCTTCAACGAGTCCGAGACTCTGCTTTCCGGCCTGCAGGCGGGTACCGTCTACAAGGTCTATCTGCGCGCCGACTGTGGCGACACCTATGGTCCATTTGACAGCATCAGCTTCAGCACTCCGCAGTTTGCCTGCGTGCAGCTGGATTCCTCCTCGATGGATACAGTCAACTTCAGCAACTCCACTTCCGGCCAGTCGGGCTGCATGGCTTACAGCGCTTATGGCAACACGGTTTACCAGACTATTTACACTGCTGCCGAACTCGCTGCTGCCGGTCTGGAAGCCGGCCCCATCACCGGCATTGACCTTGGCTTCACCGGATGTACCACCAACAATAAGGAATTCACCATCTTTATAGGTAACTCTTCCACCACGTCAATCACTGATGCCTCCATCGAAGACCCCAGCCAGCAGCAGTTGGTCTATGGCCCCGCTGTCCATCCGATGAACACCAGTGGCTGGCAACACTATGATTTCAGTGTCCCCTTCTCGTGGGACGGCATAAGCAGTATCATCATCACCACCTTCATGAACCAGAGTGGCGCTGCGCAGACGAACTCGACTGGCCTGACGGGCTACTATGTTTCAGCTTCCAACAGGGCCCGCTACCGCTATAAAGACAGCAGCCCCTTCTCGCTGACCGATTACAACAGCGGTTCCGCCGGCAGTAATTATTCTTACCGTGCCGCTATCCACTTCTACTCGGCCGAGTGCACGACGCTGGCCACCTGTGCAGATCCTGTGCTGTCGGTGACGGATGTCACGGCCTCGTCGGTCACTTTGTCATGGGTGCCCGGATACGATGAGACTGCCTGGGACGTCGACTACCGTATTGTCGGTGCTTCCGAGTGGACCAATGCCGCTACCGGTGTGACGGATATGACCTATACCGTCGACGGCCTCAACTCCGACAGGAACTATGAGTTCCGCGTGTCGTTCTCCTGCCCCGGTGACGACAATCGTCTCTACGCTGCCACGGCAATGGCCACCACGCCCTGTGTGGCTGTCAGCCTGCCCTATAGTGAGAATTTCGACAACATCCGCACCACTACCACCAACAGCACCAGCGAATATGGGTTGGTGCCGGGATGTTGGACCTACGTGATGACGGGTACTAGCACCTACACTACTGGAATGTACCTGCCAAAGGTGTACTACAGCACCACCTATTCCAACAGCGGCAACTATTGCCTCTATCTCTATGGTGTCGGCAATATCATCCTGCCTGAAATCAATGCTTCGCTTGATTCGGTAACCCTCTCCTTTGTCGACTACGTTTCGAATTCCTCCTATGGTCTTGAAGTAGGTGTCATGGAAGGCGATGTATTTGTCCCCGTGCAGAATGTGACGTCGCAGCTTTCGGCCGGCAACCTCAATTTGGTCGAGGTCAATTTCTCCAACTATCATGGCACCAGCCGCACCATTGCCCTTCGCAATTATTATAGTACTTATAGTTACAGTTATCATTACATTGACGACATCTATGTTGAATACACCCCCAGCTGCCTGCATGTGACCGACTTGGAGATTGATTCGGTGTCGTCGAACACCGTGTCGCTGAGCTGGACTGCTGCTGGAGAAGAGACCATGTGGTCTGTCAGCAGCGATGCTGGTCACTATGTCACGACATACACCCCCAGCGTTACCCTCACCGACCTGACATCCAACACAGGCTACACCTTTGAAGTGCGTGCCCTGTGCTCCAGCGATGATTCCAGCCGCGCCATGACTGTCGTGGCCCGCACGAGCTGCGATCAGTACATGACACTGCCTTATAGCGAGGACTTCGAGACCCTCACCTCCAGCGTCACTGCCGGCACAGGTGTGCATGTGCCTTGCTGGAGCGAGGTGATGACTGGCTCCTCGACCTATCAGGGTGCCTCCTATCAGCCACAGGTCTATTTCGGTACCAACAGCCACAGCGGCAACTACTGCCTCCGCCTCTATGGCGTCGGATATACGGTCTTGCAGCAGCTGCCCATCGAGGCCGACCTGGTGAGCATGTCCTTCTGGAGCCGCCGTACCAGCACTTCGTACAACCTCGTTGTGGGCTTGATGTCCAATCCCGACAGCATCGAAACCTTTGACACCGTGCAGGTGATTAACTACGAAGGCACTTCGGCTCCGGAGTATTTCGAGATTGACTTCAGCAACTACACTGGCACTGGCCGCTACATAGCCTTCCGCAACACCAATACCAGCGCCACGTCCTACACCAGCTATCATTACATTGACGACCTTGAGGTTTGGAGAACCAGCACCTGTGCCACGCCTGCAAGCCCCTTGGTGAGCAACATCAGCAACCACACTGCCACGGTGAGCTGGATTGACACCACCGGCAGCTACGCTGGCGCCACCATCTTCTGGGGCACGTCGTCCAACCGCCGCTTTGTCACCGACAGCGGTTCTGTCACTGGCAGCAGCAGGTTCAACCTGACTGGCCTGACGGGCAGCACCACCTACTATGTCTGGGTGCAGGGTGAATGTAACGACGAACCCAGCCGTGCCGTCATGACATCCTTCACCACCACGCCCGACTGCATGCCGGTCGAGAACCTCACACTGGCCAGCGTCGGCAACCATGCCTTCAGCCTCAGCTGGAATGCTCCCGCTGCTGGCAATACCCCCTCGGGCTACATTGTCAAATGGAACAAGACGGGCTACGACTTGGAACAGGTCGATACGGTGACAACCACCTATTATTATGTCGACGGCCTTGAAGCCGCCACCAACTACAACTATTCCGTCTCCACGCTGTGCGACAGCAACGTTGTCTATGGCGAGGTCCGTTACCTCACAACCACCCTCTGTAGCGAGGAGACCATCGGCGACCACGCCACCAACTTCTCGGCCCTGCCCGTTGCGGCCAGCTCGGCTTACAGCTACACTCAGCAGATCTACCTTGCCAGCGAACTGGGCAGCATCGACAGCATCTCGGCCATCAGCTTCCTGAATCCCGAGTATCCCTATAACCGTCGCAACATCACGGTCTACCTGGGCAACACCTCGAAGAGTGTCTTCTCGGGCACTACCGACTTCGTCCCCCTGGCGAACCTGACACAGGTCTACAGCGGTCCGCTGGAGGGCTTCGAGTGGTACACATTGCACTTCTCCAGCACCTTCGTGCGCCAGGCCGACAGCAACCTTGTGATTGCTGTTGACGACAATACCGGTATGGCCTATAATTCCAATGTCTACTTCGCCTCCAGCAACCTCGGCGACACCACCCGTTCGATTTATTGCTACGGCGCTGCCGATATAACTCCTGCCAATCCTTCGGGCAGCACCTTCGTCAGCGGCTATCGCAACTATATCATCGTCACCCCGGCCGACTGCAGAATGCCCGATTGCGACATTCCTGTTTTGACGTTTGCCGCCTCCTCCGACACCAGCGTCAGCATCCAGTGGAATGCCGAAGCCGGCACAACCTACACCGTTGAATACCGCCAGAGAGGCGAGCAGGATTGGACCACCTTCGAGGCCAGTAACACCACCGGCCTCAGCACCATCAACACCCTCACACCTTCCGAGGAGTGGGAAATCCGCGTGGGATTCTCCTGCAACGGCAACATGCTCTACGGAACCATGAACGCCAGCACGCAATGCGGTGTTGCGGTCCTGCCGCTCGCCGAGAACTTCGAGGGTCGCGAATTTGGCGACTTCGTACGTCCCTGCTGGGTGGTGGGTCAGACCCGCTTTGACGGCACCACCGTCTATCCGCGTGTCACACGTCTGACGGGTTCCGAGGATCGCCTCTTCTTCCTCTACCACGGTGCCTACCTCATCATGCCTCGTGTCAATGCCCCGCTCAACGAGCTGCAGCTCAGCTTCAAGCTGACGCAGGGCGGTGTGGGTGCTCGTCTGCTCCTGGGTGTCGTCGCCAACCAGTCCGACCCCATCACCTCCATGATTGTGATCGATACCCTGGTCCGTTCTGAATACGACAGCACCACCTCGACGGTGAACATCGCCTATTCCCTGGAGAACATCGACACTGCCTACAACAACTATCACCTGGCCTTCTACGATGCCTTCAGCGACAACTACAGCTTCCTGAACGACATTGTCCTTGACTACATCCCCGCCTGCACGCCTCCCAGCGGCTTCGCTGTCGACACGGTCACTCCCACCTCGGCAACCATCAGCTGGACCACCAATGGCGAGAATGCTACGGGTTACTATGTGGTCTATGGTCCGCGTGGCTTCCTTGTCGGTAGCGAGAACTCCGACACTGTCGCCGCAACCGCCTCGCCCTTCACCATCAATGGCCTGCAGCACAGCACCAGCTATGATGCCTATGTCTTCACCGAGTGCAACCTCATCAGCGCCCACTCGGCTCTCTCGCAGACCATCCAGTTCACCACGGCCTGCGCCCCCGTCACGGCTCTGCCGTACAGCATGGACTTCGACCATGTGATGCCTGCCGGCAACACTACGGCCGATGTCGTGCCCAACTGCTGGGTCTCCGAAGGTATTGCCGGCGGCGATCGCCCGCGCGCGTACTATACTACTACCAGCGACTACACCGGGTCGGGCAACTATTGCTTGTACTTCTCCAACACGGGTGTGGCTGCACTGCCCGAGATGGGCGCTCCGCTCAACACCCTTGCCATCAGCTTCCGCGACTACACTCCCACTCCTGCCGCCTATGGCATGGTTGTGGGTACGGTGAGCAGCGACGCCGACGGCTTCTCCTCCACCTTTGTGCCCTACGACACGCTCGTCTACAACTACAATACCAATGTCTACAACCGCACGGTATACTTCTCCGACTACACCGGCACCAACACCCGCATCGCCTTCAAGAACGTGGCGGCCGTGGGCTCCACCTCTACCCACTACATCGACAATGTGGTGGTCGACGTGCTGCCCGCCTGCATACCTCCGCAGAATGTGCACACCACCTACCTTGTCAGCAATGAAGCTACCCTGGAATGGTCCCGTAGCAACGCCAGCAACTACACCGTTATCTATGGTGTGCATGGCACCGAAGCTACCCTCACCGACAATACCAGCACCCGCAGCATCACGCTCACCGGGCTGGCTCCCATGACGCAGTATGACGTCAAGGTGGTCGGCGACTGCAGCATCGACACGGTCCTCTACACCTTCACCACTCCTTGCAACGCTGTCCAGCTGCCCTACACCGAGAACTTCGACACCCTCACCACCAGCACCACTGCCGCCACCGGCGTGCAGGTGCCTTGCTGGAACCACATCATGACGGGCACCGCCACCTACCAGACCACCACCTACCAGCCTCAGGTCTACTACAGCGCCACCTATGCCAACAGTGGCAGCTACAGCCTGCGTCTCTATGGTGCCAGCTACACCATGCTCCCCCCGATGCCCACGTCGCTCGACAGCCTGCAGATTGTCTTCAACCACTATTGCACATCTGCTTCCTATGCGCTCGTGGTGGGTGCCATGGAGGGTTCCTCCTTCGTGCCTATCGACACCATCATGACCAGCGAGACCTCGGTGCACACCGAACGCATCATCCCGCTGAGCAGCTACACCGGACAGAGCCGTATCATCGCCTTCCGCAACTACTCCACCACCAGTGCCACCACCTACACCAGCTATCATTACATCGACGACCTCGAGGTGGACTACATACCCACCTGCCCGAAGATCGCCAACCTCAACTACGTCGACGCCACCCACAACTCTGTGACCCTGGCATGGAACACCACCGGTCCTGAAAGCGAATGGATGGTCAGCAACGGCACCGTCGACACCCTCGTGACCGACTCCGTGGCCACCATCTTCGGCCTCCAGCCCGACAGCAGCTACACCTTCGCCGTCTATCCTGTCTGCGGTCCTGCCGACACCGGCCGTGCCCGCTACATCACGGTGCGTACCACCTGCTTGCCCGTGACGCTGCCCTACACCGAGAACTTCGACAGCATCCGCACCACGACCACCAACACCTCCGAGGTGTATGGCCTCGTGCCCGACTGCTGGAGCTACATCATGACCGGTACCAGCACCTACCAGACGGGCTCCTATCTGCCCAAGGTGTACTACAGCACCACCTACTCCAACAGCGGCAACTACAACCTCTATATCTATGGCGTAGGTTACCACATACTGCCCCCGATGCCTACATCGCTCGACAGTCTGGAGCTCACCTTCTACGACTACGCCACCAGCGCCACTTACGGCCTTGAGGTCGGTGTGATGGAAGGCACCACCTTCATCCCGATGCAGACCATCAGCACCCCTGCCAGCACCCACATGCAGCACACCGTCTACTTCGGCACCTACACCGGCACCAGCCGTGTCATAGCCTTCCGCAACTACAACCTCTCCAGCACCACCACCTACTACGCTGGCCACTACCTCGACGACATCGATGTGCACTACCTGCCTTCCTGCCCGCGTGTGCTCGATGTGCATGCCGCCGGCGCCTCCACCACCAGCCTCAGGGTTGATTGGATTGACCAGGTGCCCACCACGCAATGGCAGGTCGACTACGACACCGTTCCCCACGAGGCCGGCACTGGCAACCTGATGACCGTCAACAACCACCCCGTCAACATCACAGGCCTGACGGAACTCGCCGACTGCTATGTCTATGTGCGCCCCATCTGCTCCGCCTCCGACACCGGCGACTGGAGCCTCTGCGCCACCCTGACAACCGCGATGTGCGACAACGCCACCGAGTTCTATACCGGCGCCCCCACCTCCACCAACAATCAGGGTCCGGTGAACAACTTCTACAAACACACCCTCTCCCAGACCATCATCGACAGTGCTGAACTGGCCGGTTTGGGCGAAATCAACTACATCGGCTATAGCTACAGCTACGCTACGGCAATGAGCGTCAAGACCAATGTCAACATCTGGCTGCAGCCCACCGACAAGACCGAGTTCGCCTCCAACACCGACGCCGTTGCCGTCAATCCCGCCACGGCCGTCAAGGTCTACCATGGCAACCTCAACTGCTCGCAGGGTTGGAACTACTTCGCCCTCGACACCTCCTATGTCTGGGACGGCCACAGCAACCTCATGGTCATCGTACAGGACAACAGTGGCGCCTACGACGGCTCGAGCTACACCTTCAACGTCACCGCCCACACCGACTACAAGTACCTCGTCTACTATGTCGACGGCACTGACACCATCAGCGCCTACAACCCCGCCACGTTCACCGGCACCACCAAGTACCGCTTCCAGCGTCGCCCGACGATGAAGCTCATCAGCTGCGGTGCCCCCGTCTGCGAGGCGCCTGCCTTCACCACCAACAGCGTCACCGAAACCACTGCCACCATCCGCTACAGCGGTCTGGCTGACAACTACGAGGTGGCCATCATCGAAGGCACCTGGGATGACGACGCCGTCACTCCCGTCGCCGTCGCCGACACCACCTACACCTTCACCGGCCTCACCGCCGCCACCTCCTACTCTGTGGGTGTGCGCGCCGTCTGCAGCCCGAACAACAAGAGCGAGTGGACCCTTGCCACCGTCGTCACCGACGAGCACCCCTGCTTCACCCCCACCGCCCTCACCTTCAGCGACGTGACGCTCACCAGCGCCACCCTCGGCTGGACCATTGGCGAGGCCGAGACCGAGTGGGAGCTCCACGTCACCGGCACCAACTTCGACCAGA
>CALGCG010000003.1 GCA_937884485.1 uncultured Bacteroidales bacterium | reverse complement strand
TAGTTCTTATATAGTTCTTATATACTGTATATAGGAACTATATAAGAACTATATAGGAAGTATATAGGAAGGGCCGAAGCGGGTACGAATCGGGGGCGAACCGGGGGCCTTGCAGGGCGCAGTCCGCAGCCGCCCGGTTCCGGCTCGGAGGAGGGGAAAAAAGCAGGCGTTTCCTCCTCACTCACCCCGCGAAAGGCGAATTTTTAAGAAAAAAAATTTGCACATGTCATATATCATTCGTAACTTTGCACTTCGTCATCAGGCGCCGTGCGACACCTAACCGCCTGTCGACGAGGACTTTTCTTATATAGTTCTTATATGCCGATATAAGAACTATGGAGGAGGACACCAAAGAACATTATTATTAGACAAACCATAAAAACAGGAAGAAATGAAAAAACAGAAAACAGAAGGCCTCTTCTTCAACGGAAGCTTCCGCCGCGCCGGCGTCACCGTCTATTCCCGCGCAGGGAAAACCATCGTCCGCACCTCGCACAGCGAGCAGCCGCAGCGCCGCACACCCGCTCAGTTCGACGTGCGCATGCGCACCAAGCACAGCGCCGCCCTCTGGGGCATGCTGAAGGACTGCGGCGAAGTGCACTTCTACGGCGAGGGCACCGCCTACTCGCGTTTCCGCGCCCAGGCTTTCCGCCTGGCCCCTGTCTACACCAAGAAGGACGACCATTTCACCCTCCTCATGCCCGGCCTGCCCGTGAGCGAAGGCACCCTGCCCGCCATCAAGGAGCACCTCGGCACCCACGACGGCGCTCCCGCGCTGATCACCAACCTCAAGAAGGGCGACCTCAAGAAGGGCGAGAGCCTCCTCCTCTTCACGGCCACCCAGGAAACCGGCGGCAACAACGCCAATCCCGCCTGCCGCATTGTGGCTCGCGAGGTGGCCCCGAAGGACTTGGTCCAGACCAAGGACGGCCTGGCGCTGGTGGGCGACGAGTTTGCCGACACCATGAAGGGCTGGGCCCTGACGCGCCTCATGCGTCCGTGGAACAACAACATCGCTGCCCAGTGCTCCACGCAGGGCATCGTGACCAACTGCAAGTTCTACGAGCGCTACACCACGCCCGAGGCCCTGAAAAGCAGCCTGGAGAGCTACGGCGGTGTGAAGGAAAAATAAGAGCGGCACGACAATGCACAAAAAAAAACGCGGTTGCAACCATGAGGTTGCAACCGCGTTCGCTTTCCGGGGGGACTGCAGTCCCCGCAGATGTTAGCAAAGCTCGTGGATCACGAGGCCGGAGCGCAGCTTGGGCTCGAACCAGGTGGTCTTCGGGGGCATGATGTTGCCGGTGTCGGCAATGTCGATGATCTGCTTCATGCTGACGGGATAGAGGGCGAAGGCGACCTTCATCTCGCCGCTGTCGACGCGACGTTTCAGCTCGCCAAGGCCGCGGATGCCGCCGACGAAGTCGATGCGCTTGTCGGTACGGAGGTCCTTGATGCCGAGCACCTTGTCGAGGACGAGGTTGGAGAGGATGGTGACGTCGAGCACGCCGATGGGGTCGTTGTCGTTGTAGGTGCCGGGCTTGGCGGTGAGGCTGTACCACACACCCTCGAAGTACATCGAGAAGTTGTGGAGCTTGGCGGGCTTGTACTCCTGGCTGCACTCGCAGTGGCAGGGCAGTTCGCACTCGCACTTGCCGCCGTTCTTGGTGCAGTCGCACTTGCACTCGATGTCGAAGTTCTCGGCCAGCTTGGCGAAGAATTCCTTGCCGCTGAGGCCGTTGAGGTCCTTGACGACGCGGTTGTAGTCGATGACGTTCAGCTGGTTGTCGGGGAAGATGACGGTCATGAAGTAGTTGTACTCCTCCTTGCCGGTGTGGCGGGGGTTCTGCTCCTTCTTCTCCTGTCCCACGAGGGCGGCGGCGGCACTGCGGTGGTGGCCGTCGGCGATGTACATGGCGGGGACCTTCTTGTCGAAGAGCTCGACGAGCTCGTCGATGAGCTTGCGGTCGTCGATGACCCAGAAGCGGTGGCCGAAGCCGTCTTCCTTGGCGATGAAGTCATAGATGGGCTTCTTGGCGGTGACGGAGGCAACGATTTCGTCGATGCGGGCCACGGAGGGATAGGCGAAGAACACAGGCTCCACGTTGGCGTTGGTGATGCGGACGTGTTTCATGCGGTCCTCTTCCTTGTCCTTGCGGGTGAGCTCGTGTTTCTTGATGACCTTGTTGACGTAGTCCTCGCTGTAGGCGCAGGCCACGATGCCGTACTGCCACTTGGCGTTGGCATCCTTGGGGTTCATGCTCTGGGCGTAGATGTAGAGTTTCTCCTCCTCGTCCTTGACCAGCCAGCCGAGGTCTTTGAACTTGTTGTAGTTCTTCACCACCTGGAGGTACACTTCGGGCGAGTGCTCGTCGGTGCCGGCGGGCAGATCGATTTCAGCCTTGGTGACGTGCAGCAGGCTGTAGGGGTTGCCCTCGCATTCTTTGCGAGCTTCCTCGCTGTTCAGTACGTCGTAGGGACGCGATGCCAGTTTCTCGACGATGTCCACCGGGGGGCGGAATCCTTTGAAGGGTTTTATAATACTCATTGTTGTTTTATTTTTGTTGTTTATTAATTGAATTTCACTGGTGGTATGTCAAGTTGCTTGCAAATAGCACGCGCTGTCAACTCAGCAATATCATTGTGCATTGGGACAACGGCCTTTTTTCCATTCTGAACGTTCTGGAACATCGCGTGGCTGCCTTTCTGTCGCCCTGTGGGCAAACAATTGTTCTCGCGCAGAAAGCGAAGGAATTTCTCTTTCTTCATGCGTTGACTGCAATACGGCGACTGAAATAATTGCGTCCCATATATTGACGACGGACACTTTCCTGACGGTCTTCCAACACAAGTTCTATTGCCTCTCGGATATTTTCGAGCAATTCTTCTTCCGTTGCGCCCTGCGAAATAGCCTCTGGCACCTGCTCACATTGCCCGCAAAGCATTCCCGTCGCCTCATCTTTCTCTATGATTATGTTGTATTCAGACATGCTATTTAAACAATATTTCCGACTGCAAAGATACGCACTTTTTTTGATATGGCAAAAAAATACTTTTTATATCCACCTGTAGCGGGCGTTGGCGAAACTGCGGAGGCGCAGGTCGTCGGGGCTGATGAGGTAGACGAACACTTCGTCGTCCGAGAGCAGATTCTCCAGACTGTCGAGGTCTGCCAGGCGTTCGAACACCTCCTCGCTTTCGGGATGCAGATAGCCGCCCAGCTGGCCGAAACGCACTGTGTGCCCCAACTGCCGCAGGGCCTCTGCATATTCGGCCCAAGTGGCTTCGGGCACGGCCCGGCGGGCAAGGAAGAAGTCGGGATAGTCGTCTGCCGCCATGAACTCCATGGCTTCGCCCCTCCAACGCTTCTCGCCGTCGCCGAAGGGGTCAGTGGCCACGAGGTTGTCCTCCTGCTCGCAGAAGAGCACCAGTCCTTCGAAAAAATAAAGCATGCCACAGTGCGGATAGTGTCCCTCGGGGTCGTGCGGCGCGAGGTCGCTGCAACGGAGCTGGAAAAGGAGTTCCAACGGACGGCCGCCATCATCCAACGGATGACGGCGCCCGGCGGGCAGGTCCGGCGTGCCGCCCTCCTTGCTGCAGCCCAGCGTGACCGGGAGCTCGCGGTCATACCCGTAGGCGATACAAGTTTTGCGCTGGGGGCCAAGCCATTCCACAAGCCGTCCCACCCGCTCCGGATCGGGTCGCTCAGGCTTGCCAGAGGCGAAGCGCGCGGGTTCGAAACTGCTGGCGGGCTTCAGCATCGTCAGCCCCATCAATCCCGCCACCAGCATCAGCATCGCCACCCCCATCAGCACATAGTTGTAGCGGTACACCGCAGCCAGCCACGGCACCGTCTGCACCCATCCATGCGCCAGCACCATGACCAGCAGCCCAATCCATACCGCCGCCGCCAGTCCCAGCAGCACGATGCAAAGCCAGTAAACAACCGAACCAAACTTCTCTTTCATCTTTTCTCGTATACAACAAGGGGCCTGCATCGAAAGCGACGCATGCCCCTTGTTTGTCTATCATTGCGTCAAATGACAATTAACCCTCGTAGAAGGGCATCTTGACGGTGACGGCTTTGAGGAGTTTCTCGCGGATCTTGATGTAAATCTCGGTGCCGGTCTTGGCGTACTCGGCCTTGATGAGGGCGGTGCCGATGTTCTTGCCGGTGCTGGGGCTGGGGCTGCCGCTGCGGACCTCGCCGATGTGGTTGCCCTGGGCGTCGCAGACCTCGTAGCCGTTGCGGGCGATGCCGCGGTCGACCATCTCGAAGCCGGCCACTTTGCGCTTGAAACCGGCGGCCTTCTGGGCCAAGAGGAGCTCCTTGTTGATGAAGTTGTTGTTCTCGGCTTTCAGCTTGACGATGAAGGCCAGCGGAGCCTCGAGGGGGCTGACGGTGTCGTCCATCTCGTGGCCGTAGAGGGCGAAGCCCTTCTCCAGACGCAGGGTGTCGCGGCAGCCCAGACCGGCGGGCATGATGCCGAACTCTTTACCAGCCTCGAAGACCTTATCCCACACCTCGATGGCTTTCTCCTTAGGGATGTAGATCTCGCATCCGCCGGCGCCGGTGTAGCCCGTGGTGCTGAGGATGATGTTGGGAATGCCAGCGAAGGTGAGGATCTTGAAGGTGTAGTACTCCATGTCGGCGATGTTCTCGCTGGTCAGCTTCTGCATGGCCTTGAGGGCGTTGGGGCCCTGGACGGCGAGCTGAGCCCACTGCTCGCTCTCGTTGACGAAGTCCTTGCCGAGCTCCATGCCCATCTTGTCGGCAATCTGGCTCATCCAAGCCCAGTCCTTGTCGATGTTGGCGGCGTTGGGCACCATGAAGTATTCGTCGTCGTGCACACGGTAGACGAGCATGTCGTCCACCACGCCACCCTGACCGTTGGGCAGGCAGGTGTACTGCACCTTGCCGTCGAAGAGGTCCTCGACGTTGTTGGTGGTGACATACTGCATGAAGTGCTTGGCGATGGGGCCTTTGGCGCGGAACTCGCCCATGTGGCTCACGTCGAACACGCCCACGTTGTTGCGCACGTTGTTGTGCTCCTCGATGAGGGTGGTGTACTGGATGGGCATGTTGTAGCCCGCAAATTCGGCCATCTTGGCGCCGAGTTTGATGTGAAGGTCGGTGTACGGTGTTGTTTTCATTCTGTCTATTATATTTTATTTTACGTTATATTCCAATGATTTGCCCCCATAACGACAAAAGAACCCTTTTTATTGTATGGATACAAAAAAAGTTTTCAACGAGACATATAAAATTGGTATCAGGATGGTTGACCGGGAGACACGGCATGCCGCGTCTCTACAGGCGGGGAAATTCCGGGGCGATTAATAGAGGAAGTTGTTGTAGGGGTAGCGGATGGCGTGGATGCGGGCAATGTGGTCGTAGAGGAGGTCGCGGAGGGCGTCGATGTTGGTGCGACGGGCGGCAGAGATGAAGATGTGAGGGGTGGCTGAGTGGCTGGGTGAATGAGTGGCGGAGTGGATGTCTGTCTCGCCATCCGTTTCTTCATTATTCGTTCTATTTTCTTCGTTTATGCGGTCTATCTTGTTGTAGACCATGATGACGGGCTTGTCGGCGGCGCCGATGTCGGCGAGGGTTTTGTTGACGGCGTCGATCTGCGACTGGTGGTCGGGATGCGAGAGGTCGACGACGTGGAGCAGCAGGTCGGCCTCTGCCACCTCGTCGAGGGTGGATTTGAAGCTTTCGACAAGCTGGGTGGGGAGTTTGCGGATGAAGCCGACGGTGTCCGACAGGAGGAAAGGCAGGTTGCCGATGACGACCTTGCGGACGGTGGTGTCGAGGGTGGCAAAGAGTTTGTTCTCGGCCAGCACGTCGCTCTTGGCCAGGAGGTTGAGGATGGTGGACTTGCCGACGTTGGTATAACCCACCAGGGCTACGCGGACAAGGCTTTCGCGGTTCTTGCGTTGGAGGGTTTTCTGGGTGTCGAGCTTGGCGAGCTGGAGTTTGAGGGCGGAGATTTTCTCCTTGATGAGACGGCGGTCGGTCTCAATCTGGGTCTCGCCGGGGCCGCGCATGCCGATGCCGCCACGCTGGCGTTCGAGGTGGGTCCAGAGGCGTGTGAGGCGTGGGAGCATGTACTGAAGCTGGGCCAGCTCGACCTGTGTGCGGGCCGTGGCGGTGCGTGCGTGACGGGCAAAGATGTCGAGGATGAGGGTGGTGCGGTCGAGGATGCGGCAGTCCATCTCCTTTTCGAGGTTGCGGAGCTGAGCCGGCGAGAGTTCGTCGTCGACGACGATGAAGTCGACCTCGAGGGCGTTCTTGTATTCTTTGAGTTCTTCAAGTTTTCCACTGCCCACGTAGGTGCGGGTGTCCGGGCGCTCGAGCTTCTGAATGACCTTCTTGAGGGTGATGCCGCCAGCGGTCTTGAGGAGGAATTCCAGCTCGGCAAGATATTCCTCGGTGCGCTCCACGGTTTGGCCCGAGGGGCAGACAGCGACGAGGATGGCACGTTCGGGTTCGACGGCGGTGCTGAAGGTATTGCGCTGCTGAGGCGTGGGGCGCGGGGCATCGGGGCCGTCGAGGCTGTTGCGGAATTTGCCTTGCTTGTTCGGATTCCAGGAGGGCATTTTTCAGTTAAGAGTTAAGAGTTAAGAGTTATGGGTTATTTGGAAGAAGATGTCCTCGAGGGGTTGGACGGCGGCGGGCCAGGAGTAGTTCTGATGGACAAAGTCGAGGGCGGCGGCGGAGAGGCTCTGGGCCTGGGCGGGGTCCGCAAGGAGGGAGAGGATGTGCGAGGCCAGCTCCTGGGGACTGTTGCCGACGAGGATGTGGGTGCCGGGGGTGGCGCCGAGGGCTTCGTTGGCGATGGGGGTTGTGACGCAGGGCACACCCATGGCCATGGCCTCGAGAAGCTTGTTCTGCAGGCCGGAGCCGAGACGCATGGGGGCTATGAAGAGACGCGAATGGGCGTAATAAGGGCGGATGTCGGGCACGGAGCCTGTGACCTCGACATGCGGGCCCGCCAGGCGGCGTACAGCGGACGTGGGGGTGGCGCCAGCAAGGACAAGGCACGCCTCGGGACGTTTCTCCCACACGAGGGGCATGATGTCGTTGACAAGATAGCGTGCAGCGTCAATATTGGGGGCATACTGCATGTTGCCGCAAAAAACAATATCGTTATCCTTGGAAAGAGATTGTGGGGCAAAGTAGTCGAAGTCGACACCATTACGGACGATGTGGATGTCGCCATTACGTTTGTGGGGGATGGCATCGGCGTCGGCCTCGGAGATGATGGTGAGGGCGTCGAAGATTTTAAAGGCGTTGTATTCGGTGGAGCGGAGCATCTTGAACTCGTAGTGCAGAATGCTGCGCCAGAGACCTTGCGAGTGTTCCATGCGGCGTTCGGTGTTCATGGAGAGGGCGTCCTGGAAGTCCATCACCTTGCGGTAAGGGAGTCGGGCCACGAGGGGCACAGTGCGGACCATCTGGTTATAGACGACATCAGGCTGGATTTTCTTGGCGAGGTCCTTGACGGTGCAGCGGGCACGGGCAGAGTCCCAGTAGCCCATCTGGAGGGACTTGGAGCGGAAATAGTTGCGGGCGGTGTTGAACCAGGCCGTGAAGCGGGTGGGAGTAACGACGGAAATGGTCTTGCAGTAGGGCTCGAGGGCAGCGCGCTGCTCGGGGGTGACTTTGTCGTGGGAAACGGCAAAGAGGTGTATCTCATGGCGACGGGAAAGTTCCACTATCTGGTGGTAGGCGCGGAGCTTGTCACCTTTTTCGAGCGGATAGGGGAATCGGGGAAGGACAACTAATATTTTCATTGCGTTATTGCGTTATTGTGTTATCGAATTATCAAAACAATTGGGTCTGTGTACCTTCGGCATAGCCAAGGCGGTCGTCGATTTCAGAGGACTCCTGGTCCTCGGGGTCCTCCGGTTCGTCGGAGGGCTCGGGGTCGGGCTTGAGGGGCGAGAGCCAGTTGTAAGCGTCGACGGCGAAGGTGGTAACACGTTTGCCTTTGGCTTTGATGCTCTTGACTCCGATGAAGTCTTCGACCTCGATGATTTCGGAGGCTATCTTCTTGCCGCTCTCGGGGTTGTAGACAACTTCGAGGCGGGGGTAATAGTCAAAGGTGAAAGAGATGAGCATGGAGCCGTCGTCGTCGAGGATGGCGGTCTTGCGGTCGGCAGGTTCGGGGATGAAACGTTTGAGGTAGGGGTAGCCATCTGCGGAGCGGTAGAGGACCGTGAGAATGGCCTGGGGATTGTACTTGCGCAGCTCGACAAGGTCGTCATCGTAATGGTTGGCAAGGTCAAAGTTGGTGGTACGGTAGACAGCGGACTGCATGAGGGCGAGAATTTTGTCGTTGCCCTTGAACTCGCCGAGGAAACGGCCGGCCTCGTTGACATTAAGGCGTTTGACATTCTCGTCAAACCATATCTTGCGGGCCGAGAGGGTGGAGACACCTTCATCCTTGAGGTTGATGGAGCGCACGGCATTGCGGGTGAGGATGTTGCCCATGGACTGGCGTCCCTTGATGGCGAGGGTCTTGAAGTCGAAGTCAAAGGAGGTCTTCTTCAACTTGGGCTTGGAAACATGGTGGACCGTAATGACCTCCGCCTCGCCGTTGGGGTTGGCGGTGAAGTAAAGCACCTTGGATCCTTTGGTGCCCTTGGTCAGGAGGTAGTCCTTGTCGCGGGTGATGGAGGTAACATTGAAGCGCTTGACCATCACATAGCCATCCGGACCGCCATCTCGATATATCATATTATATACTGTACGCTCATCTCGCTTACGGAATACAGAAATGAAAAGTATTTCGGGGCAGTCCTTGGAGCCCACAAAACCCTTTTCTTGCACCTTGGTAACCATAAAGGTACCGTCGCGGCGAAAGACGATGATGTCGTCGAGGCGCGAGCACTCGCAGGCCACCTCGACCCCCTCCTCTCGCTTGAGTCCCCAGCCAGCAAAACCTGTCTGGTAGTTGACATAAAGTTTTTCATTGGCCAGGGCGACCTGCGTGGATTCAATGTCTTCAAAAGAGCGTATCTCGGTCTTACGCCCCCTCCCTTCTCCGAACTTCTTCAATATGCCCTGAAAATAGCGTATCGCGTAGTCTGTGAGGTGAGCCAGATGGTTCTTGACTTCGTCGATGGTCATTTCTATCGACTCCAACTCATCCATCGCTTTTTTGATGTCGAACTTGGAGATTTTCCTTACAGGCTTCTCTGTGAGTTTCAAGACATCCTCACGAGTAATGTCGCACTTGAAGTGCTTCTTGTAGGGTCCAAAGGCTTTCAGCATGTCATCCACCTGCTCGTCCCACGAAAGGCTGTCCTTCTGCTCCATCTTCTTGTAGATGCCTTTCTCGAAGAATATTTTCTCCAAGGAAACCCAATGCCATCGGTCTTCCAACTCCGCAAGCTGAATCTCCAACTCCTGACGCAACAGGTCCTTGGTGCGGAAAGTATTGTGGCGCAGGATGTCGCTGGCGGTCATGAAGACGGGCTTGTCGTCGACAATGACACAGGTCTGGGGGGAGAAACTGATCTGGCACGAGGTGAAAGCATAGAGGGCGTCGATGGTCTGGTCGGGACTGACGCCGGCAGGGAGGTATACCACTATCTCGACCTCGGCGGCGGTGTTGTCGTCGACTTTTTTGATCTTGATTTTGCCCTTCTCGTTGGCTTTCAATATTGAATCAATTAGCACGTCGGTGGTGACGGTGTAAGGCAATTCGGTAATGACGATAGCCTTGCGTTTCTCGTCATAGTGCATCTTGGCACGTATGCGGAGACGACCGCCGAGGGCGGCATCGTTGTATTTGCTGACGTCAATCAAACCTCCGGTGGGGAAGTCGGGGAATATCTCGAATTCCTCATCTTTGAGAATCTTGATGCTGGATTCCAGAAGCTCACAGAAATTATAGGGGAGGATAACCGACGTTAGCGTAACGGCAATACCCTTGGTGCCCTGGGCCAGAAGAAGGGGAAACTTGATGGGAAGGCTTACAGGCTCCTGCTTGCGGCCGTCGTAGGAGGGTTTCCACTGCGTGGTCTTGGGATTGAAGACCACCTCCTTGGCGAATTTCGACAGGCGGGCCTCGATGTATCGGCCGGCGGCGGCATCGTCGCCGGTGAGGATGTTGCCCCAGTTACCCTGGCAGTCGATGAGGAGGTCCTTCTGTCCGAGGTTGACGAGGGCGTCCTTGATGGAGGCGTCGCCGTGGGGGTGATACTGCATGGTGTTACCCACAATGTTGGCCACCTTGGTGAAACGGCCGTCGTCAGTCTCGTTCATAGCGTGGAGGATGCGCCTTTGCACAGGCTTCAAACCATCGTCAATATCAGGCACAGAACGGTCCAGAATGACGTCGGAGGCATAATCTATCCAGTAATCCTTGAACATGCCGTTCAGCGACATGGTAGACCCCTGTTCCGCCGAGGAAGTTATGTTTTTATCGATTTCTTCTTCCATTTTCCCAACTTCTTTGTTTTTTTTACTACCGTCAACTTTTTAATGGGCATTGGCATTTTTCAGTATACGGGACAGGCGATCTCCCCCCTTGCCTACCGACCACAGCACACGCTTGGCCTTGCCAACAATATGGTCTTCGGGAACAAATCCCCAGAAACGACTATCCTGACTGTTATGGCGGTTGTCTCCCATCATCCAGTAGTAGTCCTGCTTGACGGTATAGGTGTCTGTCTGCTGCCCATTGATATAGATGACCCCGTTGCGGACCTCCAAGGTGTTGCCTTCGTATGCAGCAATGACCCTGCGGTAGAACGGCAGATTCTCCAGCGTCAGTTTCAGCACCTCGCCAGCAGCGGGAATATGGATAGGTCCATAGTTGTCTATCGTCCAACACACTCCAGGCTCATTGGGGAAAAGCATCCCCATGGAATCTTTTGGTTGAGTCATCGGCTCTACCGAGACTACAATAGGACTTTTGGCTTTCACCTTCTCCAGACTCTCTTCCGTGAGGGGCAGACAGAAAAAGCTTTTCCCTGTCTCGTCTCGGCCCATGAATGAATCCTCTATGTCATTTTCACTGACTCCACACTCCGCCAAAACCAGCATCGGGTTGAATCCTCCTGCAATCACCACATCATAGTTGTACATGGCATCCTGCGGAAGCTCCACAGGCTTACCGTCAATGTGCACTATTCGGTCGATAATCTGCAAATCCTCTCCAGGAAGACCCATGCAGCGTTTGATGTAATGCTCTCGTTTGTCCAAGGGCCGAACCTTCACCTTCCCCAAAGGACCCAACCGGGGGTGATATGCGTTGCCACTGAGAACAGCCTCGCGTCCAAACTGGCGTACAGCCTCATAGTAAGTGTATTTTCCATCGGGGAAATTACTGAGAATCGTATCGCCGGCAGGGAAATTAAAGACCACAGCATCATAGCGTTTCACATGGGTATATCCCGGGAAACGGTGGTACGGAAGCTGGGGCCAATCCAAGTACGTGTCCATCTTCGTCCCGACGATGGTGTTGTGCATCAGCGGCAACGCCAACGGGGTCATGATCACTCGCGACCCATAGGCCATCTTGCTCACCAGCAGATGGTCACCCACCAGCAGACTCTTCTCCATACTCGGCGAGGGAATAGAAAACAGCTCGAATATAAAACCTCGTATGATGATGGCCGAAAAGAGCGCAAAGACGATGGCTTCGGTCCAGTCGCGCGACTCTGAGACCTTGGCGGCAGGGTCGGTTTTGGGATCATGGAAATTGAGCACCCATCGCTCTCCGCGGGCTATGGCCAATTGTCTTTCTTGACTCTCTCTTTCCCGGTCGGCCTTGTTCTTCTCGGCCTGTTCAACCTTCGTCAGCTTGCGTCCTTCGGTCAGCTCCTGCTGGAGTCTGCCCTCCACCCTTTTTCCTTTGGTAAGTCCAAGAAAAGGCAAATAGAAACACGGAAGCATCACGCCGAAAGCCATCTCCCAGAAGTTGGTGCGTCTAAAACAACGCGCCGTTTCCACTACCAACAGCAGAAATGTAAAGAAGTTTATCCCTGGTATGAGAAAACCTATATACCACTTCCAGTCCTTGTGGCAGAGTTGCACCCACACCACAAGATTATACACCGGCACCACAGCCTTCCATGGCGCCACTTCGGCTTTCTTGAACACAAACCAGAGACCCACCACGGTCCCCAGAACATAAACAGCCAACAAAAAATTGTATATCATAGTTCAAACTTTTTTCAATTTAAAACATTAAACACTACCCACTTAACACTCAACACTCTTCACTATCCCCATCAGTTTCTTTTTCTCCTTGTTCCAATCCATATCCTTTCTCGCTTCGTCGAAATCCTCTTCCCTCCATTCTCTCGCCATCACCCGCCTCACAGCCTCCGCCAATTTCTTACCTCCTGTCTCTTCAATCACCTCTCCCACCCCATATTTCCTCACCACTGCCACCATCTCTGGCAAATCGCTCACCACCATCGGCACCCCAGCAGCTACAAAATCTCCTATTCTGTTCGGCAAAGCGAAGTGGTAACTCATCCCCATGTCTTCCAGCATCACCAGTCCCACCTCCGCCTTCGGCGTCAGTCGTTCCAGCTCCTCGGGCATCACCCGTCCCAAAAACTCCACCCGCTTCGCCCAAGGTTTCGCTTTCGCGTATTCTTTCATCTCCTCCAACAGGTCTCCCTCTCCGGCCACCACAAGGCGGCAGTCCTCCAACCACTCCAGGGCGTCTATCGCCCAGTCCACTCCCCTGCCCTTGTTCACAGCCCCCTGGTAGAGCATCATGCCTTTCTCCTTGTCCTCAAACCGCGGTGCTCCTCCACTCAGGTTTCTCACCACCACCATCTCCACCCCATACCTCTCCTTGTAGTAGTCTGCAATGCTCTGGCACACCGTCAGCATCCCGTCGCACCCCGGCATCATCCTCCTCTCTATCCACTCCCACACCCTTTTCACTCGTTCTCTGCCAATCAGCTCCGGCACCTCCGGGAACAACTCATGCGCATCCATCACCAGTCTCTTGCCTTTCAACTTCGCCGCCGTCCAGCAGGCCGCCAGTGTGTCCGTGTCGTTGGCCCACACAACATCCGCCCTGCTCCGCAGCAACCGCCACAGCAGGCGGATATTGTATTCCGCATAGAACCTCCACCCCCTCCGGGCCTTCACCCCCAGTTCCTTCCTCCCGATGCACTCCACCTCGCATCCTCCTTCCCTCAGTGCCTCCGCATGGCGCAAAACACGACGGTCTGTCAACAAATCATTCGTGACAGCCATCACCACTTTCATCCTATTTCCACTAATACTCAAACTCTTAACTCATAACTCTTAACCCACAACTCATATTTCTTCACTTACCAAGTAACGCAATTCAAAAACTTTTCGTATTTTTGCAGCCGAAAAAATTATCAACAACCGTTGTGGAAAATGAAAAAACATAAAACATACCCCAGCATTCTCACCTCCTGCCTTCTACCTCTCACTTTCTCAATCCTCCTCGCCGCCTGCTCCTCGTTCGGTCACTCGGCCACACAGACTCTCAGCCACGCCCCCCTCCCCACCCTCGACAAGGAGGCCGTCTGGCAACTTGTCGAGATGTCCGGCCGGCCCGTTCCTCAGTCCTCCTCCATCACCCTCCTGTTCAACCCCGAGGCCGGCACACTCCGCGGGCAGTCCACCTGCAACACCTACTCCGCCGACTACCAGCTCTCCCACTCCTCCGAACCTTCCCTGGAGAGCACCACCACAATCAAAATCAAGAATCTCAGCCACAGCGACATCCAGTGCGCCGAGGCGCAGATGAACTCCGAACAGCGCTACCTCTCCCTCCTCTCCCGAGCCAACCAGCTCTCCCTCAGCCCCGACGGATGGACCCTCACCCTCTCCTCCAGAGGCCGCACCCTCCTCGTCTTCTCCCTCCAATAACAACTCATAACTCTTAACTCATAACTCTTAACTGACAATGAAGCTTTCATACAAATACCACACCTTCCGCCTCCCCCTCTGGCTCCTGCGCCTCCTCAAGCGCCACACCGTCTATGTCCGCGCCGCCGGCGGCATCGTCACCGCCCCCGACGGCACCATGCTCCTCATCCAGCGCAACGGCCGCTGGGACCTCGCCAAGGGCAAAGTCGAGCCCGGCGAAACCCTCCTTCAGGCCGCCCTCCGCGAAGTCGAGGAAGAAACCGGTGTCCAAAACCTCATACCTCACACCTCATACCCCACACCTCTCAAGACCTACCACCTCTTCCGTGCCCCCCGCGCCTGGTACGCCGGCCCCAATCCCCCGGCCCACCGCTGGCACCTCAAGCAGACCTCCTGGTTCCGTATGACGGCGGAGAAACAGCCCGTCACCCCCCAGCAGGAGGAAGGCATCACCGGCGGCCAGTGGGTCACTCCCTCCGAGTGGCACCGCCGTCTCCAGTCCTCCTACGGCACCCTCCGCACCCTCTCTTTCCAATACCAAAAACGCCATAATCAATAGCCTTATGCCGGCGAGACGCCGGCGCTCCATAAAAACATTAAACTTTAAACCAAAAAACTCATAACTCTTAACTCATAACTCTTAACTCCCATGGAATCCCTCTCGCAGATAGCCCTCACGTTCGTCCCCGGACTCGGCAACACCTCCATCCGGCGCCTCGTCGACCTCTACCCCGACGACGACCCCTTCGCCCTGCCCGCCTCCGAGCTCAAGACCATCTTTGCCAACCACCCCGCCATCCTCGGCCACATCCAGGGCAAGACCTCCTTCCCCCGTGCCGAGCAGGAACTGGCCTTCTGCGAGAAGAACGGCATCCGCCCCCTCTTCTTCACCTCCCCCGACTACCCCCAGCGCCTCAACCGCGCCGAAACCGAGGACTGCCCCGCCCTGCTCTATGTCATGGGCACCGCCGACCTCAACCCCGACCGCTCCGTCGCCATCGTCGGCACCCGCCGCGCCACCCCCCAGGGCCGCGACAACACCGACCGCCTCGTCGGCCAGCTCAAGGCCTACCGCACCCCCATCGTCAGCGGCCTGGCCTACGGCATCGACACCGCCGCCCACACCGCCGCCCTCGACCACTCCCTGCCCACCGTTGCCGTCCTCGGCCACGGCCTGGACCGCATCTATCCCGCCGAGAACCGCCCCCTGGCCAAGCGCATCCTCGACGCCTCTGGCGCCCTCGTCACCGAATACCCCTCCGGCACCGCCATCAATCCGCGCTACTTCCCCGCCCGCAACCGCATCATCGCCGCCCTCGGCGACGCCACGGTGGTCGTCGAAGCCTCCGAGAAAGGCGGCGCCCTCATCACCGCCGCCATCGCCGCCAGCTACCACCGCGACGTCTTCGCCATCCCCGGACGCCTCAGCGACACCTACTCCCGCGGCACCCTCAACCTCATCGCCACCAGCCGCGCCCTCCTGGCACGCAACGCCGACGACATAGCCTTCCAGCTCGGATGGCCCCTCACCGGCCAGCAGGCCACCCTCGAAGGCCTGCAGGAAACCCCGCGCCTCTCGCCCGACGAGCAGAAAATCTTCAACGCCCTCAGCGAGAACGACCACCTCACCCTCGACGAAATCTCGCGCCTCACCTCCTTCTCCCTCCCCCGCGCCGCAGGCATCCTCTTCAACATGGAGATGGCCAAGCAGGTACGCACCCTGCCCGGCCATCTCTATCAGCTGATTAACAAGTAAACGGACTTCAGCGCCGTATCACAAGCTTGCCCGTAGCCACACCCGACGGCATGCGCATGCGGACGAAATAGACACCCTCCGCCAGCCCGCTCACATCCAGTTCGCACCGCTCACGGGCCTTCTTCGGCTCCGTCAGCGCACGTCCCGCGAGGTCCAGCAGCGTCACCTCCATTTCCTCCTCGCATGCTATCACCACCGTCATAGAAGCCGGATTGGGACTGATGCTCCACTCCACGCCGTCGGCCGTTGCTATTCCTTCCGGACCGGGGCCAGGTTCAGGGCCGGGGCCGGGTTCAGGCTCCGTGCCCGACGTCTTTTGTTCCACCCTCAGGTTGTCGATACACACCGAACTCCACATGGTCCCTTCGTAGTGCCAGCGGATGGCTATGTGCGTGGCCGTTTCGGGCACACTGTCGAAGGTCACCGTGTCCACGCGCCCCGTCCAGTCGTCGCCAACAAGGGTCGCCACCTCCACAAAATCAAGGCTGTCAGTGGTGTAAGGCTCCGGGTATCCGTTGATGTATCCCACCGCAAGCTGTCCCACGGCGGCATCCTGACGTCGGTGCCAGAAGGAAATCCGCAGGCTGTCGAACGGCAAAGCGAAAGCCGGAAGCACCACATAGTCGCTCGTTCTGAAGAAGCCCGTCTCCATATACAGCGACTGCGACCCATCGGGACTGTACTGGTCGGCCTCCTCGCCCTCGCCCGACACCCTCGGCAGAGCCAACGCATTGCCACTGGGCCATGTGCGCCAGCAGACAGGCAGGGCACCGTTGGCCGTAAGGTCGAAGTCCTCGATGTAGGGCACTTCCGTTGCCCCGCAGGCCGTGCCGAAGAGCAGATACAGCGCTTCGGTGAGGGTCCCGTCGTCGCACACACGGCAGACGCTTAGCTCGTAGGCCGTCGCGGGACGCAGATGGCTGAAGGTATGGTGTTCGCCGACGACCGTCACAGTGTCCGACCCGTAGGCCGAGTGCAGCACCATCTGATAGGTACCCGTCTGCGACAGGTTCACCACACTCACCGCGGCCCAGTCCTCGCCCACACTGTCCACCGTCACGGCCTGCGGCCTTATGCATGTGGATGCCACGTCGAGCACCACATCGTCCAGGTATCCGGGCATATAGTCGCCCGCGCCGTCGGCAGGCTTCACCTTTATGGCCACATATCGGCCCAGTCCCTCATAGTCCGCCAAGGGCACCTCCCATTCCTCCCAGTCGCCTTGCACCGTGGGAGTCACCGCATACACGGGCTCGAACGTTTGCCAGTCGTGGTGGTCGGTCATCACGCCCACCTCGAACACTTTGTCCAGAAAGCTTGTCGACGTGCGGAAAGTCAGTGCCAGGTCGCGCACCGAGTCCACTGCCGGCAGCACCACCAGGTCGGTGTGTCCAATCAGAAGGCCGAAGGCCAACGCCTGGGTGCCTACACCCGCCGTGTCGACCACCGGCATCGGGCATGGACGCCCCGTGACGCCCCAGTGGCCCGTCGTCAGCAGCCGCCAGCAGCTGCCTATCTCCGCCATGTCGCCCGTGGCGTAACTCTCAAAGTCCTCCGACAGGGGCAGGTCGGCATGCGTAAGCGTCGGGCAGTCGGTCCTGAACCCGAGGTTCACCCACGCCCCCGTGTCGCCGTCGTTGCAGATGCGCGCCAGCCGCACACGGTAGGCCGAGTCCGGAGTCAGCCCCGTGAGGGTCAGCGCGGTGTCGGTGGTGGACAGAGTATCCGCGCCGACGGCCACCAGGTAGGTGGTTTCCGTCTCCTCGGCCATCCAGTGCAGGCAGGCCGAAGTGTCGGTCAGCTGGTCGACACCCGTCGCCACAGGCGCCGGACAGCGGTTCAGCCCCACCTCCACGGCATCCACCAGCCACTGACCCTGATTCGTGGTGCCCGAATAGCGCAGCGCCATGCGAGCCCCGGCAGGAGCCCCGTCGAAGTCCACACGGCACTCCCTGTAGGCGGGCCCCTCGAAGTCGGACCGTTCGAAGATGGCCCGGGCCACAAAGGTGCCCGTATTGTACGCGTCGGTCACATAGCCAACGGCCATCATGCCCGCACCCCAGAGGTTGATGCCTGTGGGCCTCGTCAGCAGGTTTATATACAGCTCGCTGATTTCCAAGCCGAACACCGGCAGCACCAGCATATTGTCAGCAGCGCCGTCCCTGAATTCCAACGCCGCCGTCCCCTCGCCGGGGATGTTCCTGTTCAGCGCCACCTGGCCACCGCCGGCCTTGCGCCAGCCTGCCGGCACGGCCACACTGTCGAAACCCTGCCGGTAGGGCAAGGCCAGCATCGGCATCTGGAAGGTGGCGGTATAGGCCTCGCTGCTGTCGGGCGAACAGAGCATGCGCAGGCTCACCGTGTGCTCCGAACCCTCCGGGAGGGTGTCGAGGGTGTAGCTGTTGCCGCTCACCACGGCGGTGTCCGTGCCGTCGAGCACCAGCAGGAACGTCGCCGTCGTGTCCGCCGCCATCCAGTGCAGGGTGCTGCCGGCCTCGCTGTGGCTGGCCGTCAGGCAGCAGGGTGCGCCGCAGCTGTCCTGCCACACCACGATATCGTCCAGGTAGATCTCACTCACATAGGTACCCACGTTGAAAGTCCTGAACGCGATATTGCCCCCGTCGCCCGTATAGCCCGACAGCGGCACACTGTAGTCCACAAACGTATTGTACGTGCCGGGCGTGCATATCGCTATCGGCACGAAGGTCGACGTGTCCGTGCCCTCCATCACACCCACCTCGAGGGCCGGATGGGCATTGGGACGGCGCACCTTGAAGTCCACCGTCAGGGCCCGCACATCCTCCACCTCGGGCATCACCAGATAGGACCGGAATCCAACTGTCCACTCATCCCCCACGGAGGTATGGAAATACATCGTCCTGTTGGGCACATAGGTATGCAACTCGCTGGAATACTGCATGAGGTTCTTCACGAAGGGACCGGAATAGAACGATGTGCCATTGTTGATGCGGGTCCAGCACTCGCCCATCGGACCGGAAACGCCCGTATTCCACCCCTCGAAGTCCTCCGTCAGCGGCAGGCTGTCGTGCACCACGGCATCGCATTGGCCTTCCACCTCTGCCGGCAAAAGGCAGACCGCTGTCAGGACCGCCATGAAAACATGTTGGATTGTCTTTTTCATTTTACTAAAGTATAAAGTTCGACTTCAAAAAAAAACTTTTATACCTATAGTATAACAGGTTTTTTCCTAAAGTTCTACAACCGGCACAAAAATTTAACAAGATTTAACAACCCATTCTGCCTCCGCTCACCCCAGCTGGTAGAAGGCCACGGCGGCGGCAGCGGCCACATTGAGCGAGTCGACGCCGCGCTGCATGGGTATCTTGGCCACGTAGTCGCAGCCCTGCAGCACCGCGGAGCTCAAGCCGTCGCCCTCGGTGCCCATGATGATGGCCAGCCGCTCGGGCTCGCGCAGCACAGGGTCGCCGATGCCGACGGAGCGGTCAGTCAGGGCCATGGCCACGGTCTTGTAGCCGCACTCCCTCAGCTGTCCGTAGTGGTCCAGCCACGTCCACGGCACCTGGAACACCGTGCCCATGCTCACACGGCAGGCACGGCGGTTCAGCGGGTCGCAGCAGGTGCGCGTCAGCAGCACGGCATCCATGCCCAGCGCCGCGGCGGCACGGAAGATGGCCCCGGTGTTCTCCGAGTTCACCACCCCGTCCAGCACCACCACACGGCGCCTGCCTCCGTCGCCCTCGCCCCCTATCACCTCCTCCACACTCGGCATGCGCACCGGCCTCCGCATGGCGCACAGCACCCCGCGCGTCAGCGCATAGCCCGTCAGCCCCGCCAGCACCTCGCGCTCGGCCGTATAGACCGGCACCTCCCCCAGGCCCTCGCACAGGGCACGCACCTGGGTGTCAACATATTTCCTCTCAGCCAGGAACGACAGCGGCTTCCAGCCCGCCGCCAGCGCCACACGGATCACCTTCTCGCTCTCCACGATGAAAACACCCTTCTCGGGCTCCAGCCGGCAGCGCAGCTGCGCCTCCGTAAGGTGCGCATACACAGCCACCTCCGGCACATCAAGACTATTGATTTCAATTACATTCATGCCTGCAAAAATACACAAAAAAATCCCTTCTCCAACACCGACCGCCGAAAAAAAACAAACTTTCAACCCCCAACCCCGTGAACATCATCGCTTTTCCCCGTCCCCGCCCCGCCCCCGATTCGCCCCCAATTCGCCCCTTCCTATATACTTCTTATATACTTCTCATATAGTTCCTATATACAGTATATAAGAACTATATAAGAACTATATGTGAACGATATAAGAACTATATAAGAAGGGCCGAACAAAGGGCGAAGAGGGGGCGAAGAGGGTCCCTGTCGGATTTATCGCTATTCGATAGAACACACCCAAAATGGATAGGGACAGGGCTGCCGCGGGACCCGAAGCGGAGGGGATAGGAACGAGGCGCAATTAAATCGTGCACGATACAAATATTAAATTTCTATAAATTCATCATTTAATGGTCATAATTCAGATTTAATTTGTATATTTGCATCGTGTACGATTTAAATCAAAAACAAATAAAACATTGTCATTATGGAAATTAAAGGTTCTATCTACGAGTACAAAGCCGTTGCATCGAACGGCAAAGAGATTGATTTCGCCCAGTTCGAGGGCAAGCCGATGCTGATCATCAACACGGCCTCGAAGTGCGGCTTCACGCCCCAGTTCGACGCCCTGGAGCAGCTCAACGAGAAGTACCGCGACCGCGGCCTGGTGGTCATCGGCTTCCCCTGCAACCAGTTCAAGGAGCAGGACCCCGGCACCGACGGCGAGATTGAGGAGTTCTGCCGCGTCAACTACGGCGTGACGTTCCAGATTATGAAGAAGGTCGACGTCAACGGCAAGGATGAGTGCCCGGTGTTCACCTTCCTCAAGGCGCAGGCTCCCACCGAGGAGTACAAGGGCCTGAAGGCCAAGGCGACGCACACGATGCTCAAAGGCCTGAGCAAGAGCGTGGAGAAGGAGAGCGACATCCTGTGGAACTTCACCAAGTTCCTCGTGGCCAAGGACGGCAAGACGGTGCTGCGCTACGCCCCCACCACCGATCCCGCCGACATGGAGAAGGACATCGAGAAAGCCCTCTAAACTCTTAACTCCTAACTCTTAACTGAAAGAAATGTACGAACAACTGAAACTGGACAACCAGGTCTGTTTCCGTCTCTACACCGCCTCGCGGCTCATCACGCAGGCCTACCGCCCGCTGCTTGAGCCGCTGGGCTTGACCTATCCGCAGTATCTGGTGCTGATGGTGCTGTGGGAGAAGGACCACCAGACGGTGAGCGAAATCTCCAAGCGGCTCATGCTCGAGTCCAACACCCTTACGCCCCTCATGCAACGCATGGAGAAAGAAGGGCTTGTGGTGCGCAAGAAAGGCACCGCCGACAGCCGCCAGACCCTCGTCAGCCTGACACGCAAGGGTGCGCGTCTGGAGGAGCAGGCCAAGGACATCCCCTCCTGCATGGCCCTGTCGCTCAGCGGATGCTCCCCGTCGCAGCAGCAGGCCACAGCCATGGCGGAAGCGCTGGACCAGCTGATTGAGATCCTGAAGAAAAGCACGGCGAAGTAAGGGTATAGAAACGTTGAAACCATGTGCCGGCGGGACGCCGGCGCTCCAAAAAGAAAGACAGTGACCGACCTGGCAGCATATATGTCGGAGAGCATCCGCGGCATCATGGGCCGCGCCTACCTGAACGTGCTCTCCAATCCCCACGAGGCGCGCTTTGTGGCGCGCATGCAAAAACTTTTCACCAAGAGCGAGCGTCGCCGCAAGGAGGTGCTTGAGAAGGACGGCCTCGAGGTGCCGCCGTTCCTCATCGCCAGCATCGCCACGACGTGCAACCTGCAGTGCAAGGGCTGCTACGCCCGCAAGAACGGCATCGCCTCCGACCCGGGGCAATCCACCAAGGCCACCCTGACGCCCGAGCAGTGGCACACCATCTTCAGCGACGCCGCAGAGATAGGCGTCAACTTCTGCCTCCTGGCGGGCGGCGAGCCGCTGACGCGGCGCGACCTGCTGGAGAAGATCGCCACGGTGGATGCGTACTTTTTCGCCACGTTCAGACCGATATTCAGCGCAAAGGAGGTCTTGCCCATGGCGGGACGGGCG
>CALGCG010000002.1 GCA_937884485.1 uncultured Bacteroidales bacterium | reverse complement strand
GTATATAAGAACTATATAAGAACTATATGTGAACGATATAAGAACTATATAAGAACGGCCGAAGAAGGGGCGAATCGGGGGCCTATAGGGTGCGGAAGCGGATGCGGGTTGGGGGCGGGGAGAATATTATTTTTGCAGGTATGTTTTTTTTTTGTAAATTTGCAGTCTAATTAATTATTGTTTTATTCGTTATGGAATTTAAACTCAATACTATAGAAGAAGCCATCGAGGATTTCCGCGAGGGCAAATTCGTCATTGTCGTCGACGACGAGGACCGCGAGAACGAGGGCGATTTTATCATGGCGGCGGAGAAGATCACCGCCGAGCACGTCAACTTCATGCTCAAGAACGGCCGCGGCGTGCTCTGCGCCCCCATCACCGAGGAGCGCTGCCACGAGCTGCAGCTGGACATGCAGGTGCATGACAACACGTCGCTGCTGGGCACGCCGTTCACCGTTACGGTGGACAACCTGGAGGACGGCTGCACCACGGGCGTGAGCATGCACGACCGCGCCAGCACCATCCGCGCCCTGGCCGACCCCGCCACCAAGCCCACGCAGCTGGGCCGTCCCGGCCACATCAACCCCCTGCGCGCCCGCAACGGCGGCGTGCTGGTGCGCGCCGGCCACACCGAGGCCGCCGTCGACCTGGCCCGCCTCGCCGGCCTGCGCCCCGCAGGCGCACTCATTGAAATCATCAACGACGACGGCACCATGGCCCGCATGCCGCAGCTGCAGGAAGTGGCCAAGAAGTTCGGCCTCAAGATTGTCACCATCAAGGACCTCATAGCCTACCGCATAGCCCACGAGACGCTCATCCGCAAGGAGCAGGAGGTGTTCCTGCCCACGCGCTGGGGCGATTTCCAGCTCATTGCCTACACCCAGCTCGACAACGGCAACACGCACATGGTGCTGAAGAAGGGCGAGTGGAGCGAGGACGAGCCCGTGCTGGTGCGCGTGCACTCGAGCTGCGCCACGGGCGACATCTTCGGCTCCTGCAAGTGCGACTGCGGCGAGCAGCTGCACCGCGCCATGGAGATGATTGAGCACGAGGGCAAGGGCCTCATAGCCTACATGAGCCAGGAGGGCCGCGGCATCGGACTGGTGAACAAGCTCAAGGCCTACCACCTGCAGGAGATGGGCCTGGACACCGTCGACGCCAACCTCAAGCTGGGCTTCAAGGCCGACGAGCGCGACTACGGCATCGGCGCCCAGATACTGCGCGACCAGCACGTCAGCAAGATGCGCCTCATCACCAACAACCCGGTGAAGCGCACCGGCCTCGAGGGCTACGGCCTGGAGGTGACCGAAATCGTGCCCATCGTCGTGGAACCCAACAAGTACAACGAGCGCTACCTCAAGACCAAGCAGGACCGCATGGGTCACGAGTTGCACATGAAATGAAAAAAGTCCGCATCACTGCCGTGCGCCGCACCGAGTATCCCGACCTGATGGCGCGCTACGAGAACCCCATCGAGCATGCGTGCGACGTGGCCGTGGGGCGGCAGTGGGTCTCCGTCGACGGGCAGCGGCCCGAGGGCCTGTGCGCGTCGGCGTGGGACAGCATGGAGAGCTTTGTCGTTGCCCTCGCCCGCGGCGAGGGCAACTTCTTCGACGGCTGGATGCGCAACCCCATGAGCGCCATGATCAGCTGCAACGACGGCTTCCGCCCCGTCAGCTTCTACCTCGAGGCGGTGGAGGCGTAGAGACGTAGAGGTGTAGAGACGTAGAGTTATAGAGTTTAAAGTCATACAGAACAATAAGTCATAATTATATGAAACGAATTCTTGTCCTTTTGCTGATGGCTGTGGCCGGGAGGGCTGTGGCCTGCACGAACTTGATGGTTACGAAGGGTGCCAGCAGCGACGGCAGCACCTTCATCACCTATGCCGCCGACAGCCACACGCGCTACGGGCAGCTGCGCTACTGCGCCGCCGCCGACCACGAGCCCGGCGAGATGCTGCGCCTCTACAACTACGGCTCGCTGCGGTTCCAGATAGCGATACCGCAGCCGGCACACACCTACCAGGTGGTGGGCTTCATCAACGAGCACCAGCTGGCCATCGGCGAGACCACCTGGGGCGGCATCGCACCCCTGGACAAGGGCAACGCCGAGGGCATCGACTACGGCAACCTCATCTACGTCACCCTGCAAAGGGCCAAGAACTGCCGCGAGGCCATCCGGGTGATGCACGAGCTGGTGAGCACCTACGGCTATGCCGACGGCGGCGAGAGCTTCTCGCTGGCCGACCCCGACGAGGTGTGGCTCTTCGAGATCACCAGCAAGGGCAGCGAGAAGGGCGCCGTGTGGGTGGCGCGCCGCGTGCCCGAAGGCTACATCTGCGGCCATGCCAACCAGGCCCGCATCACCACCTTCCCCCTGGAGGGCAAGCGGGTGAAGAACAGCATCAGCAGCAAGCATATCGACCGTATCTTCGACAAGGAGGTGGAGTGTGTCTATAGCGAGGATGTCATCACCTTCGCCAAGAAGCTGGGCATCGACGCCTATGCCGCCCACCCCAAGTTCTCCGAATTCTCCTTCGCCGACACCTATAACCCCCTGACCTTCTCCGGCCTGCGGGGCTGTGAGGCCCGTGTGTATGCCATGTTCAACCGCGTGGCCGACGGCATGAAGCGCTACGAGCAGTTCGCCATGGGCGACAAGGACGCCGAGCGCCTGCCCCTGTGGGTGAAGCCAAACCGCAAGCTCAGTGTGCAGGACTGCATGGCCCTGATGCGCGACCACTACGAGGGCACGCCCATGGACATGACGCAGGACGTCGGCGCCGGCCCCTTCCACTGTCCCTACCGCTGGCGCCCGATGGACTTTGAGGTCGACGGGCAGAAGTATGTCCACGAACGCGCCATCAGCACCCAGCAGACGGGCTTCTCGTTCGTGGCGCAGTGCCGCTCGTGGCTGCCGTCGAAGCTGGGCGGTGTCCTCTGGTTTGGCGTCGACGACACCTACAGCACCTGCTACAGCCCCGTCTACTGCGGCACCACACAGGTGCCCGTATGCTTCGAGGACGGCAACGGCAGCATGTCCACCTACAGCGAGACGGCGGCCTTCTGGCTCTTCAACCGCGTGAGCAACTTCTGCTACCTGCGCTACGACTCGATGATTGTCGACGTGCAGCAGGTGCAGCGCGAGCTGGAGGGCAACTTCGTCAGCCTTGAGCGCCGCCATGCCGACCGCTGGGCCAACGAGGAGAACGAGGCCCGCCTGGTGGGCGCCCTCAACCGCTTCAGCAACGACCGCGCCGAGGAGATGATGCGCCGCTGGCGCGAGCTGGACCATCTGCTGCTGATGAAGTACATCGACGGCAACATCAAGCACGTCAAGAACGGCCGCATAGAGACCACCGAGACCGGCGTGGTGCGCTTCCCCCAGCAGCCTCCCTATCCGGAGTGGTTCTACCGCCAGATTGTCACCGACCACGGCGACGTGCTCCGCCAGACGGCCCACTAACGCGCTCCCGTTCCCGCAGTAAAGTGATTTTTTTTTTCAATATTAAAAAAAAGTGTATATTTGCAGTGTACACTTTCATGGCAATAATTGTGTAACCGATTGGGAAGCAACCAATCATTTCTTCATCTGAACTCCCCCTATTGCCCCTCCATACCCTGTGTTGGGAGAGCTCTTTGTGTTGTTTTTAATTTTGCCGAAAAAAAATATTGACAAAAAAACATTATACATTATTTATTAATCAAACATTATTACTTATGTTAAAAAAATTATTACAATTTGCATCTGTGGCGCTGCTGCTGGCAGTGCCGCTGGGTTTGCGTGCACAAAGCAGCACGTTGACCACCTGCAACGGCACAGCCAGTAACCAGTATGTGCCGTTCTATGGTTACTATGCTGATGATGATCAGCATAACCAGATGCTCTATCCTGCCGACAGCCTGACGGCCATGCAGGGGAGCGCAATCACCCAGATGGTGTTCTACATTGACCCGAACGGTGATAACGGCTCCAACACGAGTGCCGACCGGATGGGCATTTGGACGGTGTCGCTGGGCACCTGCACGGACGCTACGCTGAGCGGTTTGAATACGACGGCCCCCGTCGATGAGTGCTACGAGGGCTATTTCGACTGCTCGACGGGCACGTTGACCATCCTCTTCGAGAGTCCCTTTGTGTACAACGGAGGCAACCTGCTGGTTGACATCCAGCACGAGGCAGCCGGCTACAACCGCTGGTATTTCCTCGGTGCCACCACCACCGGAAACATGTCCTACAACAGCCAACAGAGTTCAGCATACAACTTCCTCCCCAAGGTGACCTTCACCTATGGTGCCGCCCCCACCTGTTTCCGTGTGCAGTCTCTCTCTGCTACCGACATCCTCTCCGACGGTTTGACCCTCAACTGGGTTGACTCCCTTAACGCCCCTACTACCTACACCCTCCGCTATTGGCCCAACAATGCCGGCGAGTATGACACTGTCGAAATCCCCGGCGTCGTCGGCAGCAGCTACGTTGTCTCCAACCTCAATGCTGCTATGGTATACTACTTCAGCATTGTCCCCGACTGCAGCGATGGCGATGTACCTGCCCGTACCGCTATGTTCGCGACGGACTGCGAGAACGGATCGTGCGACATCACTGTCAACGCTGTCGACGACTTTGGCGACGGCTGGAACGGCAATGCCATCAATGTATACCAGAATGGTGCCCTGATGGGCTCTGTCACTATTACGAGCGGCGAAAGCTATACAGGCATCGTCTCTGTGTGCGCGGGCGCTCCCGTGAAGCTCACCTTCACTCTTGGCAACTACCCCAGCGAAATGTCTGGAAACGTCCTTGACGGTGGCGGCAATACAATCTTCACCATTGAAGGGATGGACAACCGCAGCAATGGCGACTCCCTGGCAGGAGTCGAGAATGCATGCCCCGCCTGTTCGTCTCCCACCAACCTTGCCAGCCACTTTGACGAGGATGGAAATGTGGTCTTCACTTGGAACGGCAGCGCATCGGCTTACATAGTCTATGCTGGCGACTCGGTTTACGGAAGCTATGTTGCCGATACCACCTTTACTTTCAGTGGCTTCTCCTCCAGCAGCGTGTACCAGCTCGGCGTTGCTTCACTCTGTGACGACGAAGACACCAGTGGCATTGCCCGTCTGGCAGTGGTCACCCCTTGTGGCGCCATCTCCAATGTGCCGTGGTTTACAAGCTTTGAAACCGATGTGCAAAATGACAGTCCCCTGTGCTGGACAATACTTAAGACTACGGAAAGCTACAACGGTACATGTCCCTATGTGTACAGTTCTAGTTACTATACAAATACAGGATCCAAGTCAGTTTACTTCTACTCTGACTATGAGGACGACACCTGCTTCATTGCCACCAGTCCCATTACCTACAATCCAGGCAACCTGCATGTGCAGTACTGGATGTACACCTATTTCGGCTCTGGTTCTGTCTTCGAAGCCGGCATCATGACCGATCTCACCGACCCCGCCACCTTCGTGCCCCTCAACACCTACGACATGAATACTCCGGGATACAGCAGCTACGCCCTCATGCAGGGCGAGTTCTACACCGACCTCCTCGGACTTGAAGAGGGCGATTCCGCCTACCTAGCCTTCCGCCTGCGTAGCGGATATGGTTACATCTATCTCGACGATGTCAGCATCAATAGCATCCCCAACTGCCGTATGCCCATCTCAGGCAGCGGCGTCATCGACAGTATCCGCCACGAGAGCGCCTACTTCGCTTGGCAAGGTTCATCGGAGCACGGCTACGACCTGATGCTGACGCACTATGAGTATGACACCCTCGGCAATGTTACCGATACCGTCATCAGCCACATCTTCACCGACACCAACTTTGTCCGTGTCGACACCCTCATCGCCAACACCCTCTACAATGCCCAGGTGGCTACGCTCTGCGAGGTTGACGGCGAAGCCGACACCACCAACTACCTCGACCTTGGCCCCTTCCAGACCCAGCTGCGCTGCTACCCTGTCTATCGCGCCAACCTTGGTACGGTCACTAACACCGCTGCCATTGTGTCTTGGAGCTATCGCGACAATTTGGGTATTGCCGGTACCGGCGCCATCGTGACGCTGACCGACCTCGACGCTACAACCGACCCCGTGGTGCAGACCGTAACGGGCACTACTTCCATCTCCTTCAGCGGCCTTGTGCCCGGCCACACCTACAGCGTGACCCTCGACGGTCTCTGCGGTGCTATCGATACTGCCGAGGCTATCACCCTCTACTTCACCACCCACGGCCCCGGGTGTGCGCAGGCTTTCACCGATGCTCAGGTGGGAACCTCCTACGCTACCTCTTCGCCCATCTATTATTATAATGATTATAGCTTCTCGCAGACCCTCTATGGCGACAGTATCCTTGCCGGTATCGACACCCTTACTGGTATTGCCTACGATGCCTATTTCTACAACGAGGGAAACATCGGCGTGAACAACTATGATGTCGACATGTACATCGGTTTTGTTGACACCGCGGACCTCACCCTGTACAATGGCCGCTATTGGCTCTCCAGCACTGTCCCTGTCGACAGCACGATGACCCAAGTGGTTACCTCTGGCAAGCTGAGTGTCACTCGAAATGGTTGGACCTACCTCGGCTTCGACACTCCCTATGCTGTTCCCGCTCCCGACAGCGCCAAGCGTCTTATAGTGACCGTCGTCTCCCACAAGCTGGGCTTGGAGAACAGTTATAACTACTGGCGTGGCTATAACGATTACACCTACGACTATAACACTTATGCTGGCTACTATCAGTCGCGCTACGGCTATAGTTCCAACTCCTTCAGTGTTGCCAACCTCCCGTCGAGCTATGGCTCATCCACTGTGCCCAACATCCAGTTCTTCGGCGACTGCAGCGGCGACTGCATGGCTCCCTCCGTTGCCATCAGTGGCACCACTCAGAACAGCATCGACGTGCAGTGGTTCGCCAATGGCGTGGAGAGCAGCTGGAAGGTTGAGTACAAGCTTTCCTCCGACACCACCTGGACCTCTGTCACCGTCAACGCCTCCCCCTACACCATTACGGGTCTCAGCGCTGGCACTGCCTACAATGTGCGTGTGGGTGCCATCTGCACCGACACTGTGGTCTACAGCACTCCTTCCGTGGTCTATACCGCCTGCGGCAGCATTGTGCCTCCCTATTCGGTTCTTTTGACCACTGCCAATCCCTGCTGGACCGCCAACATTTCCCCCAACAGTGAGAACGGTTACAATATCTACAGCACTTACACCCTGATGTCGCCTGAGATTGGTGCTTCGCTCGACACTCTGATGCTCCGCATCACCGATCGCTGCTACAGCACTTCCTCCACCAACCAGCGCTACAAAGTGTCGGCCTGCAACGCCGATGGTACCAACAAGGTCCTCCTGGCTTCCATTGCTGCCACCGAAGGTTCCAACTTCGGCGTCCACACCTTCTACCTGGCCCACTACACCGGCACCCAGAACCGCTTCATCATCGAAGCTGACGGCGGCGACGTCTACATCAAGCAGGTCGAAATCGACTATCTGCCTGCCTGTATGCCCGCCATGGCGCTGACTCAGGATACCGCCACCGAGAACAGCATCACTGTCAGCTGGACTGTGGCAAGGTCCAACAACGGCTTTACGGTCGACTATCGCCCCTACGGCACCACCACCTGGAGCTCTGTCACCACCAACGCCGACTCCATCGTCCTGACGGGTCTCACTCCCTCGACCAACTATGAGGTTCGTATTGCCACCAACTGCACCGACGGCACCACCATGTTCAGCGACGTCCTGAATGCTTCCACCGCCTGCGTGCCCATGGCTGTCCCCTACCACATGCCCGAGTTCTACATGATTCCCGCTTGCTGGTCTACCTACAATACGGGTCATCCCTCTGTGACCTGGGCTTCCAGCGTCAACCCGACCAATGGATACCTCTATTCCGCTGCCACTGGCAGCAACAACTCCATCAACGACTGGCTGATCACGCCTGCCTTTGTCATTCCCGCCACTGCCCAGGCCGACTCCATCATGCTCGTCTACCAGATTGCTGGTTCTACCGATTCCTATTCTACTAACAGCGCCGCCACCTATGAACTCCGCATCTCCCCCAATGGTGGCGACCTCCTGACCGACTTCACCGACACGCTCATTACGGAATCGGTGAACACCAACACCTTTGAGTTCCGTCGCATCTCCATGGCTCAGTATGCCGGCGACACCGTGCGCTTCGCCTTCCGCAGCACCTGCGCTGCTTATGGTATGGTGGGCATGACCAACTTCGGCATCCGCAGTGTCCTTCTGCCGATGTACTACATGAGTGGCAACAGCACCGTCTTCACCCGCGACACCAACACCTACAACGCTGTCCGCATCGAGGGCGACTCCAACACTGTCAGCTTCACCTGGACTTCGTCTATGGCAGCTGCCGGTCAGGCCACGATGATGAATGCCAACACCTCTTCCATGAGCATCATCTACTCGGCTGGTGGCATCGACACACTCACCCTCATCTCCACCAACCCCTATGGCAGCGACACCACCATAGGTATCGTCACTGTCTTCGACTGCAACCCCATCAACTCCTTCCCCTACACCAATGGTTTCGAGTCTGACGACGCCTGCTGGACCAAGGTCTATGGCGACGGCGATCCCACCGTCAACCCCATGATTATCACCAGCGAAGTCGGCAACGCACTTGGTGTCCACGAAGGCAACACGGTCTTCCGCTTCAGCTCCTATTCTTCTTCTTCCGACTACAATCAGTACCTCATCTCGCCCGAGCTTGTCGGTACCGACCTCGTGCTGAACTATTGGGCTGCCAAATACGGCAACAGCGATAGCCTCTGGGTGGGTTACTCAACCACCACGCGCGAAGTTAGCGCCTTCACGTGGATCGCAAAGACCGACCTCAGCTCTTCGTCCTGGACAGAGTATACCGACACCCTGCCTGCCAACACCAAGTTTGTGGCCTTCCGCTACTGGGGTGACTTCGCCTACTATGTCTACCTCGACGACCTCACCATCACCGGCACCGGCGTAGGATGCGACGATCCTGTTGTCTCCTCCACCATTGTTGCCGAGACCACTGCCACCATCAGCTGGTCCGGCACCGCCGACAACTATGAGGTTGCCATCGTCGAAGGCACCTGGGATTCCACCACTACGGCCACTCCCATCGCCCTCACCGACACCACCTACACCTTCTCTGGCCTCACCGCCGCCACCGAATACACCATTGGTGTGCGCGCCATCTGCGGACAGAACAACATGAGTGAATGGGCCCTCATACCCATCATCACCGACGAGCACCCCTGCTTCACCCCCTCCGCCCTCACCGTCAGCGACGTGACGCTCACCAGCGCCACCCTCGGCTGGACCATCGGCGAGGCCGAGACCGAGTGGGAGCTCCACGTCACCGGCACCAACTTCGACCAGA
>CALGCG010000001.1 GCA_937884485.1 uncultured Bacteroidales bacterium | reverse complement strand
AATCGATTGACAAGCGTCGCTTCAAAGCTGTCGAAATCACTGTCTAATCTCTAAATTCTAACTACTATGGCTGAATGTCTTAATCTTCAAAAATCGGTAGCGTGGTGTCAAGGGACACCCGAACTACCGGGCATTATGCGACGCATTTACTATCTCGCGAAGAGCGAAATCGCTCAATGGCCTGCCCTAAAAGCAGAGAATGGTCGCATATCAGAAGCGAAATATAACGGCGACTTCGTGCTGAATGCTGATGTCAAGTGGAAATACATCGATATTTTGCCCGACAAATCGCAGTTGACTTCTGAACCTCAGGGCGAACTCCCAAGCCAAACCCAGCTCAATAAACTCACTGCCATTCACCCCGGTGTCGGCGAAGAGGCTTCAAACCTTTCGCTCTATATCAACAACTACGATGTGGTATATCTCGTAAAGGATATGAAAGGCAAATATCGTGTGGTGGGTAGTGTTAGGTGGCAAACAAAATCTACTGTCAGCCAAGACCTCGGTCAAGGGCCAACAGGTACGACTGCCACAACTATCACGGTAGAGGCTACTGATGTGTGTCCTGCTCCTTTCTACGAGGGTGTTATCGAAACTGAAATTGGCGACATCGTTACTGCTTCCGAAGATGAACTCTTCTGAATCTCACGCTGAGAGCGACTTGATTGATGTGGGAGAAATCCTTTCGGAAATCTCTGTTCCTAACATCGACATGGACGCTCTTGGCGTTTCACCTAATTCTCGCACTCCTCAAAGTAAGGACATCTTTGCCGAGGAGAAACGCAAAGCATGGGACAAATCGGTGGAAGCAAGGTGCGACTTTACTTATCGCTTGCGTCTAACAAGACGCTCAAATGTGAACTTTGTCTCCATTTGGCAAAAGTCGCTTTATGGTCGCACGCTTACCGAAATCAAGGCTGATGACGATATGGTGCAGTTCTTCGCTGACAGCATTGTTCCTGTTATCAAGGAAATGCTCGGCTACAATCTGCCTAATGGCGATTGGGCTGTCGTTACCACGCCTAAACGCCGACATCTGACGAAGAACTTTGCAACTCGTATCTCGGAAGTGATCGCCCAACAGCTCGGCATTCCATTCTACGAAGATGTGGCTTCGTGTCGCTCCAAACAGCGAATGAATGCTGTGTTTACGCTGAATGTTCTGCCGAAAGAGGCTAACTTAATCGTGTTCGACGATTTCGTTACCACAGGGCAAACACTTGCCTCGATGAGAAGACTGCTCGAAGAGCATGGCAAAAACCTTGTGTTCTTTACCGGAATTAACAACAAACTTTAATACTATGGCAACAGACAATAAATTTACCGAACTTATTAAGCAATGGCTCGATACTCCTGCCGACGAGCGTGACTACACTGTCGGTGCGTTGTATCTGCTCAAACTTTCGGGCAATCAGATTATGTATCGAAACATAATGGCTAACCCAAGCCGAAAGGCTGAGTTTATAGAGTATAACATTCGGAAGTATTACAACTTCCGTGTTCAAGCACTCACGCACGCACAAGTCGAGGAAATGCAAAAGCAAGTCGATGTTATCGCCCAAGAGCATTTCTCGCTCGAAGAGAACAATCCTGCAAAGGATTTCAAGAAAGGTAAGCGTGATGACCACGATGACCTTCCCGACGATATTCAGGCTCTCTATGTGGAGAACCTTTCTATCGTGCAGCGTATGCGTGAAGTGCATCTAAAACTCCGCTCTCTTTCGACTGAAGACAGCACTTGCCCGGACAGTGAGCGTTATCCATTCCTTAAAGAGCTTATCGAACTCGACAAGCGTCTGCACTCTAATTGGGAACAATACGACCACTATGTAGGTACGCAATCGGAGTTTCCTAAAGAGGAAAAGAAAGCCACCAAAACAAAGAAGAAAACTGCTAAGAAATGAAACGCAATACATCGATAGACTCTGTATTAAAGCCGTTGAGTGATAAGCCGTATCAGGCTTATCTCTCTAACGCTGTGCAAGTGGCTGATGTGTTGGAATGGATTCTTGAACAGGTGGGAGAAGCCGAAGTGTGGCAAACTTCTTTCTCCATTTCGGAAGAGTTTTTGCGTCGCCTTTTCTTTATCGAAAAGTCAGGGCGAGTAAAGGCGTTCCACCTTGTTCTTGACCACAAGGCTACAAACAAGACGCTGAAGCTGTGGGCGTTCATTTCGCAAGTTATCGAGCGGACATACCTCGCTGACAATCACAGCAAGATTTTGTTGGTAAAATCTACAGCCGGCGATACGGTTTGCGTCGTGACATCGCAAAACCTTACACGAGGAAATCGCTCTGAATCTGCTTTCATCACTACGGATAAGGAAATATTCGCTACGCTTCACAGCCAGGTCGATGACCTTATTTCCAATCACTCCGTGCCTCTGAACGACCTTTTTTCGCAACGCATAAACTCTGATTGATATGAAATACACTCCCGAACAACTTGACCAAATAGAGAAATTCGCTTCCATATACCTCAAAATATCGGATATGGCAGTCATTCTTGATATTGCCCCTGAACAGCTTCGCTGGGACATATCACAGAAAGATACCGAAGTTTCAAGACGCTATTATCGTGGCAAAGCAGCTTCAAAGGTGAAGTTGCTACACCAAGAAATGCTACTTGCCCAAGTTGGTTCTCCTCTTGCGATTGAGAACACTCACAAGAACCTACTCGACATGGAAGATGACGAGTAACAAACTACTAACACTGCAATACTATGGCTTACCCTAACGCACTTGAACTTTGTCGCTCCGACCTCTTTACGAAAGAGGACGAGTTGCGTCAAGCATATCCGCAATTACTTGTGGATAAGGTGCTTCGTGTGCGTGATATGTATAATTGGTGCATTGCCAATCCTGATGCTAAGGATAGGCAGTTCGTGGAACAGGAACTAAGCCGTTACGACATTTCAAAGGTCGTGGCTTATTCCGACCTCGCCATTGTCAAGACTCTGCTCCCTACACTTGCCACTGCAAGCAGGGATTTTCATCGTTGGCGTTACAATGAAATGATTCTTGAGACATACCAAATGGCGAAGAAGCGTAAGGACACCAAGACTATGGAGAAAGCAGCTTCGTCGTATGCGAAGTATAATCGCATTGACCTTGAAGATGAACAGGCAGTGCCTTATGAAATGATTGTGGTTCAGCCGTTCACTGCTACCTCTGACCCTACGGTGCTCGGTATCAAGCCTATCCCGAACATCAACGATAAGATTAAGGCTATGCTTAATAAATATCGCGCTGAAACTATCGACATCGAGGACATCACTTTTGAGGAAGCTGACCTTGAATTGTCGGAACTTTTTCCGACAATCGACAAAGCGAGTGGCGATTGTCAGCCAACGGCTGGTACGCCATTTGACGAGCCTTTGTCAACAAGGATTCCAAATCCCTAATAAGGAAGACGACAATGAGCAAGAATGATAAATCCGTTTACTTCAACACGCCACAGCGTTTGACGCAATTAATCGGGGCGAACACTACGGTGATCGTCGCCGGCCGTCGTACTGGTAAGACGGACTCCATTGCGTCGCCTTTCGTGCTTCGTAATATGCAGAGAATGCCCGGCTCTACCGGTGGTATAGTCGTGCCTACTTTCAAGCATGGCTTGACTAATACGCTCCCAGGCCTCTTCGCTGCTTGGAAGCGTTGGGGATTTATCAATGGCATTCATTATGTCGTCGGTCGTCGCCCACCCAAATCGTTCGCTAAGCCTATCATCGAGCCGTCGGACTATGAGCATGTCATTTCCTTTTACAATGGCTCGTGTGCAATTATCATTTCACAAGATAGACCAGGCTCGTCTAACTCGCTGACGCTCTCTTGGATTCTTGTCGATGAAGCGAAGTTCGTGGATTATGAACGGCTAAAAGATGAAACGCTTCCTGCTAATGGTGGTATCAAATCGCATTTCGGTCATCATTCGTGCAACCACTCGATGATGATTCTTTCGGATATGCCTCAGACTCAAAAAGGCTCGTGGTTCTTGCACTATGAGGACAAAATGGATAAGGAACTTATCGCCACCATTGAGGGTACTGTGTATGAGATATGGAGAACTAAGGAGCGTATTCGCGCCCTTAACGCAAAGGGTGTGCCTGTTCCCCCTTATCTCAAATCGTACCTTCGTCGCCTCGATACTAATCTGAATAAAATGCGTTCGGTCGCTGTTTACTACAAGGAGTATTCTTCGATTGAAAATCTCCAACTCCTCGGCGAAAACTACATCAAGCAGATGAAACGCGACCTCACTCCGAAGACTTTCCAAACCTCTATCCTGTGTCAGAGGATCGGAATAGCCAAAGACGGATTTTATTCATCGATGAAAGAAAGACATAAATACAACGCCTCGGATTTCGCTTACCTCGATTCGCTCGGCTATGACTTTAATCCCAGCTTGCTTGACTGCCGTGCTGACGCTGATGTCAATCCTCATGCTCCAATCTGCATTGGTATGGACTATAATGCCAATATCAACTGGATTGTTGCCGGTCAGCCAAACGGCCGACGATTGAACATCATAAAGTCGTTTTATGTCAAGTTCGAGCGGAAAATCCCTGCTCTCATTGAGGAGTTTTGTCGTTACTATGCCAATCACCGCAATAAAACTGTCGTTTTCTATTACGATGCTACGGCTCTCGGTGGTAACTATGCCGTCAATGACCAAGATTTCCGGTGGGTGGTTGTCCACGAGTTTGAGCGTCACGGCTGGCAAGTGGAAGATGTGTATCTCGGCAACCCTATGCGTCACGATGAGAAATACCTTCTCATCAACCAAGCCTTTGCTGGCAAACAACGCCTAATGCCATTCTTCAACCGACAGAATAATGATGACCTTATTCTTGCTGTTCAGTCTGCCGGCGTTACTCGTGGTCGCAATGGATTTCGTAAGGACAAAGGTGGCGAGAAGTTAGCCGAAACGGAAGAAGACTTGCTACAACATCGCACCGACGGAACAGACGCGTTTGATACGCTCTACATCGGTTGCGAAAAATTCCCATACCGTGAGATTATGCCATACACTTCGAGTGGGGTGCTATGATTTTGAATATATACAATTTGCAAATGGTGGTGTAATTTGGCTCACATAAATTCTGTCATATTTCGACTCAAAATTAGGTGACATTACTACACCTTTGAAACTATAAGTATGTTCTTCCCACGGCATTGTTATTATAAGCCACATTTCATCAAAAGTATCTTTGTTTTCATTTATATAGTCGTTGTATAAATCTTCTTTTTTTGTGATAGCTTCCTCTATGATATAGTTCTTAACTTTTACACTAAACCCTTCCCAAACAAAATTAATAGATATCCTATCATTTGATATATAATGATTTACACCCTGCAAATCTTTTAATTGTTGCAACCTAATATAGTCGATATATTTGTTAGAGATAGGCTGACCAGTTAAGTGATCATCTATCTCCTTTATCAAATTTTGGTCATTTTTGTCTATTTTATCCAAATACACATTTTCGTTTAATTTTACTTCTATAGAAAATGCCTGTATGTAGTTATTTAATAATCGATTTCGCAAAATTTTTGGACCACAACAAAGAGACCGTGGACACCTTCTCCCTGCCCGGCACCATGTTCACCGAATATCACTGCTACTACGCCGGGAAGCCGTCGCACGCCTTCTTCGAGGCCTGCTGCCCGACCATGCTGCTGAAGATTCCGGCGCGGGCCTACGACGACCTCATCAGCCGTTCCCACGAGTTCGCCAGATGGTGTCTGAGCATGGCGCAGTGCCAGCTATACACATACGAGATCAGGGAGCTCAACCTCAGCGGGAGCGTCCGCGACCGCTACATGACCCTTATGGACCACCGGCCCGACATAATACGCCAGGTGTCACTGCGCACCATCGCCGCCTACCTCGGGGTCTCGCCGCAGTATCTCAGCACCCTGCGCACCAAGTGGCTGATGAAGGGCGGAAAGGATTGACAGGCCACAGTCATGAATCCCCGCTCCACCACCCACAGGCGTCATTTCATCAATTGAATCAGCATATGGCATCAAATGATTCATAAAGAGCCTCATATACGTGTTCCCGCTATTGACGCGCATTCCGCGAATCCCTATTTTTGCACCCGTCAAAGCGACCACCACAAGAACAACAATATCTTAAAATCATAACAATTATGAGGAACTCTACATTTACTTCAAAACTCGCCAGAAGGGCCGCGGCGATCGTATGTGTCCTTTCGGCGGCGGCCTCCCAGGGCGCCGACATCACATTCTGCTACGGCGACCCCGCAGAGGAATACCAGGTATACGGCTTCAACAAGAAGGAGTCTTACGACGTCGCCATACGGATCGCCGACGCGTCATACGCCGGGGCCAGAGTGAAAGGATTCTCCGTGCCCATGCCGGCCCCTACCGCCTCAATCGGCGCCCTGAGCGGATGGATGTCGAGCGAGCTGAAGCTTGACAACAAGGTGAACGCCCCCGACATCGCAGTAAAGGAGGCCACACTCCAGGACGGTATGTTGAGCGTGACTTTCGACGAGCCCTATGAGATTCCCGCCGAAGGGGTCTACGTGGGCTATTCGTTCAATATCCTGGAGCTCACCGATTACACAGGCTATCCGGTGGCCGTCTACAGCGTCGCCGCCCCCAGCCCCGACGGGCTCTATATGCACACGAGCCGCAGCCGGCTGAAATGGAAAGGCATGGTCGAGACCACCGGCGCGGTGAGTGCCATGAGGGTGTGGCTCGAGACACAGACCGGCGACTACGCCATGACCCCCGTGCTCCCCCCCCTCAGCCACGCCGGCCTGGAGGAGGGCCTCGTGAGAGCGACCTTCGTCAACAAAGGCGCGGTGGACGCCTCAACGATAGGATACACATATAAGATAGGCGACATGACGGTAAGCGACTCCTTCTCCCTCGCCGACCCGATCATGGGCGGAGGCTCGCGCCGGGAGCTGGAGCTGCCCCTCAAGGAGATGCCGGAGCCGGGGTCATATCCATTCTCCCTGACTGTCGGGACTATAAACGGCGAGCCTAACGGCGACAACGTGAACACAGCCACGGCAGAGATAGAGATACTCCCCTTCATCCCCGTGACGCGTCCTCTCGTCGAGGAGTTCACAGGTCTGGGATGCGCCTTCTGTCCGCGCGGCTACGTGGCCATGGAGCAGCTGCGCGAGACATACAGCGACCTCTTCGTGGGCATGGCCTATCATGCCGTGGCCTACGAGTCGGGATGCATGGTGACTATGCCGGGATCGGAATTCCCGGTAGAGGTAGGAAGTTTCCCCAACGGCACCATCAACCGGGAAGGACTGCTCGACCCCGGATATTTCACAGAGAAATGGCCTGCCTTCCAGACAGAGTTCGCCCCGGCGTCGGTGGAGGCGACCCTGGAATGGGCCGACGAAGACCGCACAGAGCTCAGGGTCGGTGTGGATGTGAGGTTCGCACGCCCGTATGAAGACTGCGACTACCGCCTGTCGGTGGCTTTGGTGGCCGACGGCCTCAGCAACCCGGAATGGCGTCAGAGCAACGCCTACGCGGGGGAGACAAACCCCTACTACTCAGGGCCGTGGTGGGACATCTTCACCAAGGGGGAACGCAGCGTGAGCGGACTCACATTCAACGATGTGGTGGTCTATTACAAGGATGTCAAGGGTGTGGAGGGCTCGCTTCCATCCTCTATGGATTATGGCGGGGAGGCCGCATACGAATGCCGCGTCCGCAAAGCCGACATCCTTAACATCAAGGGAGAGGAGTTCATCAACGATGGGGCGTCCATACACGCCGTGGGCATCCTTCTCGACGCCGCCACGGGGAAAGTGCTCAACTGCAACAAGTCCGCCTCCCTGGGCTTCATCACCAGCTCCATCGGCGAGACCCCCATACAGCCCGGAGTGGTCAGGACTGAATACTACGACCTCCGGGGAGTGCGGGTGTCGTCGCCCCGCGACGGGATATTCGTGGCTGTCGAGACCCTTTCCGACGGGACTGTACGCCACAGCAAGGTGAGACGTTAGACCCGATTCCACCAAACATATACACCGCCAATCCGGGCCGGGGAGGACTCTTCACAGAGAGTTTCCCCGGCCTTTCAGTATACCAGTTTACCAAATCCATCCAAGACGCCTAAATTAAAAAACGAAGTGCGAAAAATATGATGTTTAAAATATCATCAATTCTTCAAACTAATAAGGTTTGATTTACATTTTGGGCATGCCCAAAATGTAAATCGGCAGCAGAAAAACGAGCAATACGAAAAAAGGAGACCGAAGTCTCCCTAAGATTAACTAATTTTGTATTGCTTATGTACAAACATTTAACCTCACTGCAAAGGTCGCAAATTTTTGCGTATAAACAATGCAATAAGTCACCAAAATTTATTGCAGAAGCACTTGGCGTGCATGTATCAACAATCTACAGAGAGTTATCTCGTAACAAGAACAAACGTGGAGGTTATGCACATAACGCCCACGAAATGGCGATGGAACGCCAAGAGCGAATAGTAAAAAATGCTACGATTAATAGTAGTCTAAAGTTTGAGTGTTTACACCGAATTCGTACAGAAGAATGGTCTCCGGAACAGATTGCGGGTAAAATGAGGCTTGAAGGCAAGAATGTAAGTCATACGACCATTTACAAATGGATCAAAGAAGATAAACTTGCCGGAGGGAGATTGTTTGAGCATCTTCGTCATAAAGGACATAAGCGAAAGGCTAATCCCTACAAATCAGCTTCGGCTAAAAATATTCCAAATAGAATATCAATAAAGGATCGTCCCAAAGAAGTTGATGGCAAACGATTTGGCGATTGGGAGATGGATTTGATTATTGGCAAGAACGGCTATCAAGCGATACTTGTTCTTGTCGAAAAATCAACAGGATATGTCATTATTCACCGACTCAAACACGGCAAGAAGGCTAAAGAGTTAGCTAATGCCGTAGGCAGACTCCTTTTTGCGTATCGCGCTAAGGGAGTGCTAACTATCACAACTGATAACGGTTCTGAATTTTCCCAACATCAATTGATATCCAAATTACTTAAGGGTGTTGTCGTTTATTTTACCGATCCTTATTCTTCTTGGCAAAAAGGTCTGGTTGAATATACTAATAAGCTTATCCGACAGTACATCCCTAAAGGTTCTGATTTTGACGATATTAGCCCTCATGAATTATTCGCAATTCAAAAGAAATTAAACAATCGACCTCGTAAAAAATTAAATTTTAATAATCCAAAGTGTGCTTTCTTCAGTCATTTTAATTAATTTCGCACTTGCTTGTTTAATCTGCGACGCAGCCATATTGCATATCCGCTTTGCAGATTAGCTTTTTATTGATTAAATTTGCACCTGATTTGCTACAACAACAAAGAATCCATGATAAAAAGCTCTGTAATAGCCGTCAAGAATATAATAACAAGGACAATCCTCGGCGTGATTTTACTGATGGCGGGTGCCGCCACAGCCTCAGCCGCCACGACATACGCGGCATCTTTCGACGCCAAAGCCTCCAAAGAGCTGCTCGAAATGCCGTTGGCCGACCTGTTTGAGAAGGGGGATGTCTATTTCAAAAGAATCCCCATGGCCGCCGACAGCGCCATGACCTACTATTATGCGGCCACCTACCGATACCTGGTAAACGGCGAGCGGAGCGCTCCCGGCTGCCACCTTCTCGCCGCGCGCGCCCTCGACAATATGTCGGTGATATCTCTGACCGTATTCTCCGACTACGGCGAGGCGTACTCCTACCTCATACAGGCCAGGGAAATCGCGGAGGAGAACGGCATGGCCGGCATAGAGGCTTTCACGGTGGCCGACCTCTCTGTCCTTCTCGGCACCTACGCGGCCTTCCGGCTTGACGACGCGGACGCCATGGCCGAGGCCAACCGCAGCTTCCTCGAGTCGATAACCCTCGGAGGGGCGGCACACAACTGGATAGTGGCCCTTTACGGGGTTTTCAACGTCATAAGTTTCAATTTCCCGGACAACAGCGGGATTATGCTCGAAGGGATAAGGGAATACCGTAAGCTGAGGGATGTGCGGGACCCCGACGGGACAAAAGCCTATGTCGACACACTAAGTCTCGGGGTCGAGGCCTATCTGAGGGGGGATTACACTGCCGCCCGCGACTTTTTCTCCAAGGCGGAGGTGATGACAGCCGGCGCCCCCCCGTTCGACAGGGAGGGTATATTCCACAATGAGGCCAGACTGATGACGGCGAGGACAGACATGATGCTCGGCCACAGGGAGGCATTCGAGAAGGCACTTCTCGACCACTACCGCCTCACGTCCGCCACACCCGGGTCCGTGGAGAGGCTCAACGCCGCGAAAAACCTCCACCGGTTCTACACCGAAAACGGCGACAGGAGCAAAGCGGAACAGTATCTTCTTGATTTCTACCGTATCCGCGACAGCCTCTACTCCACCACCGGGATGCTTACAATGTCGGATTTCAGGTTGAAGGCGGAACTGAACGGCATCAACCGCCAGGTGGCGTCCATGAACCATGAGAAGGAACGCAACCGGACAACCGCCATACTCATTGCGGCGGCGTTGCTGCTCGTGATATGCTGTCTGGTATGGGCAATCGTCTACTACCGCAAGAAACAGAGGCTGCTGCTATCCCTCTACGAGAAGAACCGCCAGCTGCTCTCCGGGCAGAAGCGCCCTGTCGCAACGGAAGACACCGGGGCGTCTGACAGCGCGGAGGCAGACGACGGGAACGGCGCGGAACGTCCCGACCCCGACCCCGTGCTTGTAAGCAAGATAAGGGAGGTCCTCCTGGAAAGCGACGAGGTCTTCGACCCCGACTTCCAGATGTCGCGCCTCTGCGACCTCGTCTCCTCCAACTATACCTACGTCTCACATGCCATAAACAAGGAGCTCGGGAAGAACTTCAAGACCCTTGTCACCGAGCGCAGAATCAGGGAGGCGTGCCGGCTCCTCGACGACGAGAAGACAGGGAACGCCCTCACGATGGAGGGCATCGGAAGGCAGTCCGGTTTCAAATCACGTGTGACATTCACCCGTGTCTTCAAGGCTGTCGTGGGCATCACGCCTTCGGAATACCGCGACGCGGCTATCAAATATTCCAGGAAAAAAAGCGCGGAGGAGAATCAATCCATCAATTGAATCAACACAACGCATCCGATGAGTCAATCTCAAATGGAATCATGGCTTTCCGCTATTGACAGGCATTCCGCAAAGTCCTATTTTTGTGCCAGTCAAACCGCCGGCCCTCAATGGAGGACGGCAATTATCAACACAAAAAAAGGATACCTATGAGTTTCTTTCCACTACTGGCCGCCCTCGCCCTGACCGGGCCGGCGGCAGCGGCACAGCCGCAGACGACATCGGCCTCAGCGCTGTTGAGCGTTGCCGAGACCACACAATCAGTATATGACAGCGAGACAGCTCCCGCAGGCCCGCGCCGCGGCCCGGCCCCGCAGACACGCCGCGACATCCCTGGCCCCTCGGAGATCCCCGAGCCGATAATCCAGATGCCGGAGGGCGACCACCAGTTCATGGTGAAAAAAGGTGGTGTCAGCCAGTGGTATCATCCGCTGGCAGGAGAGCTGCAGAACTGGGACGACGGCATGATTATGGAGACCGTGACCACTGACGACGGTATGTTCTATATGAAGCCGGTATGGTCGCTCGCCTGGAACAACTGCTGGATCAAGGGCCGCATCGAGGACGGCGAGGTGGTGATGCAGTTCCCGCAGATCGCCGACAGAAGGGTGTATGACGACGGCCTTGTAGTGGACCAGGCGTGTCTCGCCATAGGATACACCCCATCCCCTGACGACCCCAACCAAGGATATTACGAGCCCACCGAGGAGCAGGTCTACCGCTTCACAATCCTTGAGGACGGCACCCTCAAGGCGGTGGACGAGAATATGGTGCTCGGCTACTGCTACTATTTCGAGACCGACGAGGCCGGGAATCCGATAGAGCCGTACTGGAGCTGGCAGTACACCTGCTCCACATTCACCACCATGGAGCCCGACCACAACAAAGTGGCGGAGATCCCGGCAGGGGTCGAGATCGAGCAATGGAACAAAATCGACCAGTACTCCGGCTTCCCCTACCAGGTGGCCATCGACGGCGACCAGCTGTATATCGTAGGCATTATGGCCGGCACGGACCTGGCCACGTCTCCGATTGTCGGCACGATAAGCCCCGACAGGAAGACTGTGTCCTTCAAAAAGCAGTTTCTGGGCCATTATATGACATATATGTGCCAGGCCTGGTTCATGCCATGCGACAAGGAATGCCTGAACATGGAGGAGGTGGTGGTCTTCGACTTCGACGAGGAGAGGAAGACATTGAACATGACCGGGGCGTTCGGCATATCCATACGCGACGACGGGCTCGCCTGCCTCTCGAATGTCACCTCGCTCTACCTCTGTGCCCCCGACCCCGATATGGTCGTGACATCGCTCCCCACCCCGATAGTGGAGCAATACCTGCCCATGGATCCCCAGACCGGCCTTCTTCCGGAGCTTGACTTCATCCTTCCGGCGGTGCAGGACGGCAACGTGCTCCCCACCGACAAGCTATATTACAACCTCATCATTGACGACGAGGTGTTCGAGTTCCTTCCCGACGAGTATAACATCGAGGAGCCTATGACCGAAATCCCCTACACCTTCTCATGCTGGGAGATGAACAGTCTCGGCGGCGGCAGGTTCTACATCATCGTATATCCCGAGGGCTTCGACAGCATAGGCGTAAGGATGCTCTACAAGGACGGCGACACAACAGTCTTCTCGGAGATCGGCTGGGCCCCGGGCTATGAGAGCGCCGGAGTGTCGGTAGACGAGGTGGAGGACTCTGAGGCCCCGGTGAGCGTGGAGTATTACAACGCCGCCGGAATGCGCATCCCGGCCTCCGCCGCCAAGGGCATCTGCATCAGGCGCGCCACATATGGGAATGGAGAGGTCATCACAGAGAAGACGGTCAGATAATCTATAATGCCAGTGGGATAATCAACTCTGTCACATAGACAGATGGCAGGCGGGGCTCACTCACGTGAACCCCGCCCTTTTGGATGGGATATCGTAAAACAGCATCCGGGTATGGCGTCGTGGCAGACGGCAACACGGTGTCAAGGCTCCGCACTGATGTCTCTGAACAGGCTCCAGCCGTGGGCATCACGGTATGACGCGGCCCCCGTCGCCGGAATGACTTGGTGACACGAGTTGTTCCCGCTGCCAATATCTTAGCCTATAAAGAATTAGAAAATGGTTGGTACCTTAACCTATTGGGAAATAATGAAGACAAATTCAAAACAATACGTTTACTTAATGCCATTTGTTCACTCAAACTTGACATTAGTATAACTACAGCAGAACAAACCTCTGAGCGTAAGACATCTTTTAAAATAATCTTAAAATAACAATATTTAGATAAGCTTTCGAATGGATTGAATTTAGGACTAAGAGTTTCTTTATCAGATTAAGCTGTAATTATATTTAGGAAATGAAACTTATTGTAACTTATTCTTTTGGCACTGAAATCAATAAAGATTTGGAATATTATATTGATTGCTTTTCATCGCTTAATACGATGAAGAAGTGTGGAAAGCCGGCACCGCACAAAGCATTGCTGTTGCTTTCAATTATCGACCTAATCGAGCGAGGTGTGATTACTGATTGCCGTGTTCCTCTTTGCGATGATTTGGTGCGTCAATTCAAGCGTAATACTTCGGCTCTTTTAGGTGAGAGCAAATTGTTTCAGCCGGTAGCAAACTACCCATATTATCACATGAAGTCTGAACCATTTTGGCAACTTGTAGCAAATCCTAATTGTCAAATTGATAAAATCAGCAATTATTCATTGCCTAACCTACGAGCAAATATCGCTTATGCTCGCATTGATGAAGAGTTATTCAATTTGCTACAAAACCCAAATGTTCGTGCGAAACTTCGTGTAACTCTCATTACAAAATACCTCGATAATCAACCGACGCTTGCAGATAATTTGCCGTTGATACTTTTCACATTCGGCACTCTTGCTAATTTGATTGCATAGCAATCTTTTACGATAGACATACTTTGATGTGCCGTTGATTCTTTGCTTTGGCTGTTCTATCTGTCGCAACCGACTTCGGTAAACATCTTTAATCCTCATATTAGACCACTTGGTTTTCTCCTCACAAGGAGCGAGCCGAGTGGTTCTTCTTTTATGTTATCGGGCAATTCATTACTGCTCGATGTCCCATTACTGTGTCTTATTTTACAGCCTGATTTGATGATACAATGGCTGTCGCTTTTCGTCACACTTTGATATTTCACTACGCAAAGTTCGGGTATCATTCACTACACAAGGACTCGGCAAGTTATCCGAAATTTCTCCAGCCCTAAAGGGTAGTAAATTATCTGAGATAATCCTTGATGTTTAACGGCAGATGTGTCACTGCCTGTTCACTTGCATACCCACTTGGTTGCGCGTAAAAATCAAGTGCGAAAGCACATTATTGTTAAATCATTAAATCGTAAAATAATATGACACATTCAGTTCAAACATCGGTAATGAATCTTGGTTTCGATAACAATTCAGTGAATAATCGCTCTCGCTTTAATCCTCGTGCGATGAAGTTTTACCAAGTGGATATTGAGGATTTCGACAATGAAGTTTACTCATACGAAGTCGAAGCTCGCAATGATGAAGAAGCAGCTCTCAAAGCCGAAGAATTGTTCAATGGCGACATCTATACAATGTATGTCTATCTGATGTAAAAGATAGATATTTACACCTGCTCAAAGGTGCTTGCTTCAGCAAGTGCCTTTTCTCTTATATATTTGATGTTGTAAATAGTCTTATTTCCTATCTTTTACAATTCTAAAAGTGTTATCATTATTCTCTATAATTAGACCATGTTTTTTAAGAACCTCTTTATAGCACATATCATAATGTTCTACAGTGTATTTATCCCCAAGTTTTCCTGTCGTTAGCATTCTTTCAAGTATTTCACAAAGAATATCTTTGGGTATTGGTTGCCTAAAGATTAATGTGTGTAGTTCCTGAATTTTTTCAGGTATTTGCATATTTGTAATTAAGGTTCTTTCAACCGAAAATATTAGGTTTGTAAATACGTCTATTGGTAGAGGAGAAATCTCTTCCAATTTATCTCCGGTATTCAATGTGTTTTTCTTTAGCGTTAAGCCAATCCCAAATAGTTCAAATTCAGCATCATCATCCAAATCAAAAACCATAACCAACATATAATCGTCTACAAATAATAAAATACTCTTATCTGCAATATCCATACAAACACAGGTGCCATTTTCTGTCTTTTTAGCATAGTCTTTACACCTAAATAATGCGTAACTAACATTAAGCCCACCTATATTATTGGTGATTATAGCCACACGTAATCTTTCTTCTAAATCTTTTTGCAATCGACATCCTAAATGCTCCGTTACTGATACTCGCCATACAATAGAACACCAAAAAAGCATAGCTTCAACTGACGTTACTTTTGTGTTTTTGATATTCGATTTTGAAGAATACGCTAAATTAACACTTTGAGCATATTTACTTTCTAAGGAGGCTAAAAGTTCTTCACAATGCTTACAAAATATATAATCTTTAACATCATAATTTTCTCTACTATACAGCTTTTGTTCATTATCTGTTATGGTTCTTCGTTTTTCTTCGTATACGTCTCTACCAAAATAAGTGCTAGAAATACCATTTTTTACCATGAATCCAATTTCATGATCTCTTTTCCCTTCTCCATTGACTCGTTTCATTAAAAAACTAGGAATAATATGAGATCCCGTTTTGTCTGCATCGTTTTGAAGGCATAATAAGCATTTTCCCATTATTACATTAAATTATAGATTATATTTAATATTCAGTTCTTTGTCTTACAAATGTAATGCCGATTTTCTAATAAATCTCAATTCGATAAATATAATGTGAATAAATAAGAGTAATTTATAAGTTTCAATAGTCACCATATGCTTGTAAATGCATCAAAGAGTATCTTCAATATCACAAATGGTAGTATTCTTTTCTTCCGTTCCCAAACCAAATAACCATTGGCGGATTTGATGTCAAAGAGAATACTTTTATCGCAACTCCATTTCTACTTTGTCGCTCCGAAATCAAGATCTTCTTTTTGTGGCTAATTCCATTTTATAGTGTATGATTGTTTTTGTCTAACTGCAATGCTGTGTAGGTAGCAATTTCGCTCTATCCCGAAACTTCATTAACTCTCGCAATCGGGCTTTCATCGCATATATCGTCGCTACATTCTGCCACCGATTTTGCACTTTGTGTTCATTGTTGATTTTATCGCCACAATCATGTAGGCACACTTTATTTGCTACGACTGAATTTATCTTTGATGATTGGCATCGATTTCTTGGGGTACTTATCGGACAACCTTGCTGATCTGTCCACGGCCCATTGTCGGCTCAATACACTTTCGGTCGTAATACCACACCTATGAGAGTTAT